>JAEXPQ010000091.1 GCA_023446735.1 Verrucomicrobiota bacterium | reverse complement strand
CGGTAGCGATGCGCTCCACCGTCCACGATCTCCTGCGCGCGCACCGGTACCATCCCACGCTCGCCGAGATCGTCACCTACCCGCTCGAGGAACTGGCGGAGAAGATCCCGGCCGTCGGTTGAACCGGACCGGCGCCGCGCGCCCCTCGGCCTGCGCAACGCCTGACAAACGCCTGACAAAGTCCTGACCCGGTCCTGACGACTTTCGCACGGCCGCGTGCGACAATCGGTGCGATGAAAACGCACCCCGCCTTCGCCCTGCTCAAGTCCGTACTCCGCCCCGCCTGTCTGGGCCTCGCATTCGTCGCCGCCGGGACCGCCTTCGGCAAGGCCGCCGAGGTCGGCGCTGCCGACCGGACGCTCTCCCCGTATTTCCTCGTCCAGAGCGACGATCCCTCCGCGGACCGCCTGCCGCTCAAGAGCACCCGGGCCGACGTGGCCGTCGCCGGCGTGATCGCCAACGTGAAGGTGACCCAGGAGTACCGCAACGAGGGCCGCAAGACGCTGGAGGCGATCTACGTCTTCCCCGGCTCCACCCGCGCCGCGGTCCACGCAATGAGGATGACCGTCGGCGAGCGCCTCGTGCTGGCCGAGATCCGCGAGCGCGAGAAGGCGCGACAGGAGTACCAGCAGGCCCTCCAATCCGGCCGCACCGCCTCCCTGCTGGAGCAGCAGCGACCGAACGTCTTCCAGATGAACGTCGGCAACATCCAGCCGGGCGACGTGATCAAGGTGGAGATGGAGTACACCGAACTGCTCGTGCCCGAAGGCGGTGTCTACGAGTTCGTCTACCCGACGGTGGTCGGCCCCCGGTATTCGAACCAGCCTGCCGCCGACGCGCCGCCCAAGGAGGCGTGGACCCGCAATCCGTACCTGCACGAAGGTGCGGAACCTGCCACAACCTTCGACCTCGCGCTCGACCTCGTGGGCGGCATGCCCATCGAGGAGGCGCTGTGCCCGTCCCACCAGGTGGACATCGCCTGGACCAACCGGAACGAGGCGCACGTGACGCTCGCGGCGGCGGACCGCCAGCGCGGCAACAAGGACTTCATCCTGCGCTATCGTCTGCAGGGAGCGAAAGTGGAGACCGGGCTGCTGCTCTTCCAGGGAGCGAAGGAGAACTACTTCCTGCTGATGGCCCAGCCGCCCAAGCGGCTCGCCGCCGCCACCATCCCGCCGCGGGACTACATCTTCGTCGTGGACATCTCCGGCTCGATGCACGGCTTCCCGTTGGAGACCTCGAAGACGCTGTTGCGCGATCTCGTCGGCGGGCTGCGGCCGAGCGACACCTTCAACGTCCTGCTGTTCGCCGGCGACAGCTCCGTCCTCTCCGAGACTCCCCTGGCGGCCACGCCCGCCAACCTCCAGCGGGCGCTCGCCCTGATCGACGGCCAGAGCGGCGGCGGCGGCACCGAACTCATCCCCGCCCTCCGGCGCGCGCTCGCGCTCCCCCGCGGCGAGAACATCTCCCGCTCGATCGTGATCGCCACGGATGGTTTCGTCTCCGTCGAGACCGAGGCGTTCGAGCTGATCCGCCGCAGTCTCGGCCAGGCTAACGTGTTCGCCTTCGGCATCGGCTCCTCCGTCAACCGCTTCCTCATCGAGGGCATGGCGCGGGCCGGGATGGGCGAAGCGTTCGTCGTCACCAATCCAAAACAGTCGTCCACCGAGGCGCAAAAGTTCCGCCGCATGGTCGACAGCCCCGCGCTCACCCGCCTGACCGTCGACTGGGGCGACCTCCAGCCCTACGAGGTCGAGCCGCCCGCGTTGCCCGACGTGATGGCCGAACGCCCGGTCATCGTCTTCGGCAAATGGCGCGGCACGCCCGGCCGGGTGACGGTCCGCGGATGGACCGGCGACGGCCGATACGAGGAGACGGTCGAGGCCGCAACGGCGTCGACCAAACTGGAGGCGATCCGCTTCCTCTGGGCCCGTCACCGCATCGCCACCCTGGGCGACTTCAACAAACTGGCCTCCGACGACCGACGCGTGAAGGAGATCACGGAACTGGGCCTGCAGCACCACCTGCTCACCGCCTACACGTCGTTCGTCGCGGTGGACAAGATCAAGCGCGGCAACGGCACCTACGAGACCGTGAAGCAACCCCTGCCACTGCCGGAAGGAGTCAGCGACTTGGCGGTGGGCGGAGCGCCCCAAGCTCCGAGCGCCCGAATCCGCGGTGCGGCTCCCTCCGGCGCACCAATCGCGGCGATGAAAGCCCAAGAGTCCCTGAAACTGGCCGAGCTTGAACGGGCCAAGTGCGAGGCCGAATCCCGCCAATCGACCCGGCCGCTCCTCCAGTTCGGGGTGGGCAAGGTGACCGCCCCCGCCTCCCTGACCGAGAGCGCCATCCGCGCCTGGTTCGAGACGAACCGCCCCGCGATCGAAGCCGGGGTGAAGCAATGGGCGCCGCTGCCCTCGACCATCGAGCTCGTCCTGAAAATCCACGTTTCCGGCTCCGGCACCGTCACAAGCGTCACGGTCGAGAATCCGGGCCACGCCGACCCGGCCATGGCCGAGGCCATCGTCCAGTTGCTCACCGGCCGCCAGATTCAAGCGCCCGCCGACGGCAACGACGCCGATGTGATCCTGTCGATCGTGTTCCGGTGAGCATCGGTCGGCGCTGGCGAAAACGGCCGGGCGGCCCCGACTGATCCGTCCGCAGGCGTGCCGGGGATCTCAGCCCAACACCAGAGACCCCCCACTCGGTCCGCGGATCGAGATCCCACGACGGCCCGCCCACCCAACCCCGGCCACCAGCGCGGCGGCGCCACGGGCGGGCACAGGAATCCCCGGTCCTTCTTTGGCGGACGAGACAACGACCGCATGCGAGGGATGCTTTTCCCGAGGGGCGCAAATCCGGCCGGTGTAGATACTGTCTAGCACCTGTCCGGCTCGCGCGCCCATGATCCCTCGCTCCACTGTCTTCGCCGCTCTCTCGCTCTGCTGCCTCACGCTCCCGGCCGCGTGCAAGACCATACCATCGGGCGCCGCCGCGGGTCCGTCTCGCCTCAGTTCAACCACCGCGGCCGCCTTTCCGACTGAATCGGAGCCGCCGCCGTCGCTCGACGCCGATTCCGCGCCAGAAGATTTCGTCCGCTTCGCGCTGCTCAACCATCCCGCCGTCACCGCCGCATGGCAGGATTGGCGTGCCGCGCAGCACTCGATCGCACCGTCGAAGGCGTTGCCGGATCCGCAACTCACCTTCCAGGCCGACATCGCCTCGACGATCATGTCGCTCATGCCGGGAGTGATGATCGAGATCATGGGCTCCGGCAAACGCGCCGCCATGGGCCGCGAGGCCGAGGCCGGCGCCACCGTCGCCCGGGCCCAATACTCCGCCACCCTGGTGCGCGTCGCCGCCGAGGTCCGCCGCGCCCTGGCTGAGCTCGCCTACCTCGACGAGGCCGTCGCCCTGCGCCAAGCGGCGGTCGTCGCCGCCGAACAGCGCGAGCAGCTCGCCGCGAGCGAATACGCCACCGGTCGAGGCATGGACGCCTCGCTCGCCGCCCAAGTCCAGGCTGCCGACAACGCCGCCCGCCTGCGTTCCGAAGCGGCCTCGCTCGACGAACGCCGCACCGCCGCCCGCGCCCGGCTGAAGGCTGCGCTCGGTCTCTCGACCGGTGCCTCCGCTCCGGCGTGGCCACGCCATCTCCTTGTCGCGACACCGCTCCCGGCCGCCGACGAACTCTGGCAACGCGTCCAGTCCGCCAACCCCGAACTTGCCCGCATGCGCGCGATGGTCGAGATGGCGGTTGCCGGCATCGATGTCGCCCGCCGCGGCGGCTCGCCGGACTTCAGCGTCGGCCTCATGACCGACGTCAAAGCCGCGCCATGGATGTGGCGCCCAACCGCGACCATGACGTTGCCGGTCTGGCGCACCAAGATCCGCGAAAAGATCGCCGCCGCCGAAGCGCGCCACGACGCCGCCGTCGCCCGCCTCTCCGCCGAACAGCTCGACATGGCCGCCGAGCTCGCGCGCATGCTCGCCATGGTCCGCGAAGCCGACCGCATGATCGAGTACCTCGACCGCTCCGCACTCCCCTCGGTACAGCGCCAGCGTCTCGCCGCCGAGTCCGGCTACCGCACCGGCGGCACCGGTGCCGCGATGATCGTCGAAAGCGGCGCGATGGAGTTGGCCATGCAGACCGAACGCCTCGCCGCCCTGCGCGAACGTGAACTCGCCGTCGTCGACCTCCTCGCGATGGCGACCGCCGGCACGACTGATGGACTTTCCGAGGTAGGGACGGCTCTCCGAGCCGTCCGTGAACACAGCGGTCCCGCCCTACCCGCAGAACACCCTATTTCAAAATGAAACGCCTTCGCTACGCCGCACTGCTCGCCACGACTATTCTGCTTCTCGCCGGCTGCTCCCGCTCGCCCGATGCGCACAAACACTCCGCCGAGGCCGCACCCGCAACTGCCGAGACTCCCGCCGCCGGGCCGAAGTACCATTGCCCGATGCACCCGACCTACGTCAGCGACCGGCCGGGCGACTGCCCGATCTGCGGGATGAGTCTCGTGCCGATCAAGGGCACCGCGCCGTCCACCGACGCTCACGCCCACGCGGCCGTGCCCGGTCGCTCCGTCATCGAGCTCGGCGCCGACAAGCGACAGCTCATCGGTCTCACCACCGTCAAGGTCGAACGCCGCGAGCTCTCGCAGACCGTACGAGCCGTCGCCGTCGTCGAGCACGACGAGACGCTCTACTCGCGCATCGCGCCGCGTTTTGGCGGCTGGGTGCGCAAACTCCACGTCGCCTACACCGGCGCCGCCGTAAGCAAGGGCGATCCGTTGCTCACCGTCTACAGCCCGGAAGTCTACGCCGCCGAGAGCGACTACCTTGTCGCGTGGCGCGCACTGCGTCAGATCGAAGCCGAGGCGCCAGCCAGCCGCCGCACCGCCGCGCAGGCACTGCTCGACGCCGCGCGCGTCCGCCTCGAACTCTGGGAGGTCGGCGACGACGAACTCCGCTCGATCGAAACGCGGGACGCGCCCAGCGCCGAGCTCGTCATCCGCGCCCCGCGCGCCGGCCATGTGCTCACCAAATCCACGGTCGAAGGAAAGGCGTTCATGGCCGGCGAGACGCTCTACGAGATCGCCAACCTCTCGCACGTCTGGCTGCAGGCCCGCGTGACCGAGTCCGACCTGGCGCTCATCGCCGTCGGCCAGGAGGCCACCGTGTCGTTCGCCAACTCCTCGCTGCCCCTCTTCTCCGCGCCGGTCACCTTCATCGACCCGCACATCGACCCGCAGACGCGTCGCGGCACGGTGCGCATCGAGACCGACAATCCCGATCACCGCATCCGCCCCGATATGTGGGCCGATGTCGAGATCGAGATCCCGCTCGGCGAGAAACTCGTCGTGCCCGCCGCCGCCGTGATCGACACCGGCAAACGCCAGATCGCGTTCGTCGCCGCCGCCAACGACCGGCTCGAACCCCGGGTCGTGAAACTCGGTGCGCGCACCAGCGATACCTTCGAGATCCGCGACGGTCTCGCGGAAGGCGAGCAGGTCGTCTCCCGCGCTCTCTTCCTCGTCGATTCCGAGAGTCAGCTTCAGGCCGCCATCGCCGGCATGGGCGCCGCAGGTGAACACAAGCACTGAGGAGAAGCATGCACTCCATGAACAGGAGCTTGAAGGTAGGGACGGCGCTCCGTCGCCGTCCGTTCGCTCGGCAGGCCCAACGTCCTCGCCCTAGTCCCATGCTCCATCCACGCGAACGATCCGAAAACGGACGTTTCGGAGAAACGTCCCTACCCTTGAACCGCTAATCGCGCACCCAACCATGTCCCTTCCCACACCCGCGCCGCACCACGATTCGCTCATCGAGCGGATCATCGAGTGGAGCGCGCGCAACAAGTTCATGGTCTTCCTGCTCGTCGGCGCGCTCACGCTCGGCGGTGTCTACAGCCTGCGCCACACGCCGCTCGACGCCCTGCCCGACCTCTCCGACGCACAGGTGATCGTCTTCACACCGTGGGAGGGCCGCAGCCCCAACCTCGTCGAGGACCAGATCACCTACCCGATCGTCACCAAGCTCATCTCCGCGCCGAAGGTGAAGGTCGTGCGCGGCTATTCGTTCTTCGGGTATTCGTTTGTCTACGCCGTCTTCGAGGACGGCACCGATCTCTACTGGGCCCGCTCCCGGGTGATGGAGTACATGCAGGGCCTCACGGGCAGCCTGCCCCCCGGAGTCACGCCCACGCTCGGGCCCGACGCCACCGGCGTGGGCTGGGGTTTCCAATACGCCCTCGTCGACCGCACCGGCCAGCACGACGCCGCCGACCTGCGCAGCTTCCAGGACTGGCACCTGCGCTATTGGCTCCAGAGCGTCGAGGGCGTGGCCGAGGTCGCCAGCTTCGGCGGTTTCGAGAAGCAGTACCAGATCGAGGTCGATCCCACGCGGCTCGAGGCCTTCAACATCCCGATCACGCGTATCGTGTCCGCCATCCGTTCGGCCAACAACGACGTCGGCGGCCGCGAACTCGAGCGCAACGGCACCACCTACCTCGTCCGCGGCAAGGGCTACATCAAGTCGCTCGACGACCTCCGTCTCGTCGTGGTCGGCGCCGATGCGCGCGGCACGCCCGTGCTGCTCCGCGATGTCGCCCGCAACATCGCGCTCGGCCCCGAGATGCGCCGAGGCACCGGTGACTTCGACGGCCTCGGCGAGACGCCCGGAGGCATCGTAGTCGTGCGCTTCGGCCAGAATGTCCTGCAGGTCATCGACCGCGTGAAGGCGAAGCTCGAGGAGATCCGCCCGTCGTTGCCGGCCGGAGTCGAGATCGTCACGACCTACGACCGCTCCGACCTGATCAACCGCTCCATCGCCACGCTCACGCGCACGATCGTCGAGGAATCGATCATCGTCTCGCTGATCGTGATCGTGTTCCTGCTCGATTTCGGCGGTGCGGCACGGGCGATCGTCACGCTGCCCATCGCCGTGGCGCTCGCGTTCATCCCGATGTACCTGATGGGCCTCACGGCGAACATCATGTCGCTCGCCGGCATCGCCATCGCGATCGGCGCGCTCTGCGACGAAGCGGTGGTTATGGTGGAAAACGTCCACAAACACCTCGAGCACGCGCCCGCCGGCCTCGACCGCCACCAGCGCCAAGAGATCATCATCGCCGCCTGCAAACAGCTCGGGAAACCGCTCTTCTTCGCGCTGCTCGTGATCACCGTGAGCTTCCTGCCGGTCTTCGCGCTGGAGTCGCAAGAGGGCCGGTTGTTCAAGCCGCTCGCGTTCACCAAGACATTCACCATGGCGTGGGCCGCGTTTCTCTCCGTCACCATCGGGCCGGCGCTCATCGTCCTCATGACCGGCGCAAAGGTCATCCCCGAGCACAAGCACCCGATCAGCCGGCTGCTCCACCGGATCTATTACCCGTGGGTCAGCCTGCTCATGACGCGCCGCCGCCTCTCCATCGCGATCGCCATCGTCGCGGTCGGCTCGTCGTACCCGATCTACCAGCGACTCGGCTCGGAGTTCATGCCGCCGCTCAACGAGGGCACGATCCTCTACATGCCGACGACGTTGCCCACCGTCTCCGTCACCGAGGCGACCCGGCTCCTGCAGATCCAGGACCGCATCCTGCGCGGCTTTCCCGAAGTTCTCACCGTCCACGGCAAGGCCGGCCGCTCCGAGACCGCGCCCGACCCCGCGCCGATGGAGATGTTCGAGACCGTCGTGCAGCTGAAACCCGAGAGCGAATGGCGTCGGATCAATCAGTCGCGCTGGTACTCGAGCTGGGCGCCGGACTGGCTCGCCGCCGGCCTGCGCCGCGTGTGGCCCGACCAACGCCCGCTCACCTGGGACGAGCTCACCTCCGAGATGGACAGCGCGCTCCAGATTCCCGGCCAGGTGAACGCATGGACGATGCCGATCAAGGGCCGCATCGACATGCTCACCACCGGCATCCGCACGCCGATCGGCATCAAGATCTTCGGCGCCGACCTCGATGAGATTGGCCGCCTCGGCGAACACCTCGAATCGATCATCCGCACCGTGCCGGGCACGCGCAGCGTCTTCGCCGAGCGCACCAGCGGGGGCTACTACCTCGACATCGTCCCGAACCGCGAAGCGATCGCCCGCCACGGCCTCAACGTCGAGGACGTGCTCATGCAGGTCGAGACCTCCATCGGCGGCATGGCCGTGGCCCGCACCATCGAGGGCCGCGAACGCTACACCATCAACGTCCGCTACAGCCGCGAACTGCGCGACGACATCGCCGCGCTCAAGCGCGTGCTCATCCCCGCAATGACGCCGCCGCTCGCCGGGGGCGCCACCAGCGGCGACCCGATGGCCGGCGCCAACGCGGGCAGCAGCGCCGGCGCGCTCCGCCAGATTCCCCTCGGCGAACTCGCCGACATCCGCACCACTGTGGGTCCGCCGATGCTGCGCAACGAGGACGGCGCGCTCGCCGGCTGGGTCTATGTCGACATCACCGGGCGCGACATCGGCGGCTACGTCGAGGAGGCGAAGAAGCTCGTGGGCGAGAAGATCGAGAAGGCCGGCCTGCTTCCCGCCGGCTACCGCATCGAATGGTCCGGCCAGTACGAGAACATGCTCCGCGTCCGCGAGCGGCTGAAGATCGTGGTGCCGCTCACGCTCGTGCTGATCTTCGTGCTGCTGTACATGAACTTCAAAAGCATCCCGGCGCCGCTGATCATCCTGCTATCGATCCCGTTCGCGATGACCGGCAGCTTCTGGCTGCTCTGGCTGCTCGGCTACCACCTGAGCATCGCCGTGTGGGTCGGCATCATCGCCCTCGCCGGCCTCGCCGCGCAGACCGGCACGGTGATGATCATCTACCTCGACGAGGCGTTCCACGCCTACCAGCGCGCCGGCCGGATGAAGACGCAGCACGATCTCTTCGAGGCGATCACCTACGGCGCCGTGCAACGCGTCCGCCCAAAACTCATGACCGTCGCCATGGTCACGCTCGGCCTCGTGCCAGCACTCTGGGCACACGGCGCCGGCGCCGAGGCGATCCAGCGCATCGCCGCCCCGATGATCGGCGGCCTCATCACCTCCACCATCCTCACCCTCGAGATCGTCCCCGCGATCTATTCGCTCTGGCGCGGCCGCCACGTCGAGTGGGTCAAGGGCCCGCGTCCCCCGCGCCGTCCGTGGGACGAACTCAGCCAGCAGTTCGTCGCCATGGAACAAGCCGCGCACGAGCGCATCATCGCCGCACCGAAACCATGAGCACACCCGCGGTTCCATCTCACGCACTCGACCGCGTTGGGGGCAAAGCGGTCCACCTCTGGACATCGCAACCCTGCCTGCGGGTGGACGCGCTTGCCCCCAAGCGCGTCGCCGGCGCCGCCCGCGCCTGAACGCATTTCCACCTAACACCATCGCAAATCTTCACCCTCTTTTTCCCATGAAACACCACTCTCGCGCCCTCCTCTCCGCGGCGCTTCTCGCGCTCGCCGCCACCGCTCTCACCGCCGGCGACAGTCCCGCCCCGGTCAAGCCGTCGACCGAACCGTCCGTCGCGCCCTCCGAGCCCTCGGCGAAGGAAACCTATCCGCTCACGACCTGCGTCGTGTCCGGCGAGCCGCTCGATGCCGGTCACGCCGGCGGCCCCTTCGACTACCTCCACAAGGAAGCCGGCAAGCCCGACCGCCTCGTGCGCTTCTGCTGCCGAGCCTGCCTGAAGGACTTCAAGAAGGACCCGGCCAAGTACCTCGCCCAGATCGACGCCGCGGCCGCCGCCGCCAAGCCGCAGTAGTCGCCACGTCCCCGTAGCTGAACGGTGCAGCCGTTCAGCCCTCGTCGCGCACGCGGAACCCGTTTTCCGAATCAGCTACCCGATCCGCCGCGCCCAGTAACCGGGCTTCCGTTTGAAGTGCATCACGGCCACCACCCACACGGCATCCTCCCGGTCGATGTAGAGCACAGCATAGGGGATAGCGCCGTCCGAAATGTCGACGGACCGGCGGCTCGAACACGGGAAAAAGCAAAGGTTGCTCACGGATCTCGCGTAGCAGCTCGTCCATCGCCTCATAGAATCGCCCGCCAAGCGCCCGATGGATCCCAGCATAGTACTCCGCCGCAGCCAATAATTCGGCCTGCGCCGCACGATGGAAACGCAGCGGTTTCACCGCCCCGCAATGCGCCGCAGCTCGGCCAACACCTGCTCGCCGTCGACCCCGGGCTCGCGCCCGCTCTCGATCTCCGCCACGCGATCCGCCGCTTCGCGCCGCCACAAGGCGTCGACGTCCGCGTCAGGTACGGTGACAGCATCGAGCAGGAGCCGGTCGAGCAGTTCCGCCACCTGCGCCCCTGAGAGGTGCCGTGCTTCGCTGACGAGTTGATCAACCGACATGGGCATATCGGCACCATGTGCCTGACCTCCGAACGGTTCAACCGCCATCTCCCTCCGCCCACTTGTCACTTGGGCACCTGTCACTTGTTGCGTCCTCCGCACGCCCTTTACCGCGCCGCCACGATCTCGAGTCGCGTGTCGCCGGCGTCGTCCTCCGTGAGCAGCCAGTCCGTCGTGGTGATCTTGTCGAGGAACGCCTCGTCGTGGCTCACGAGCAGCATCGCGCACGG
Organism: Verrucomicrobiota bacterium; assembly: GCA_023446735.1. GTDB lineage: Bacteria > Verrucomicrobiota > Verrucomicrobiia > Opitutales > Opitutaceae > CAJCBL01. Next base: position 15,313 of record JAEXPQ010000091.1, on the reverse strand, counting down.
GCAGTCCGCCAGCGCCTCCTCAAGGCAGAGGATGCCGGGCAGGTCCATGTGGTTCGTCGGCTCGTCCATCACGATGAGGTGCGGGCCGCGCACGATGCCCAGCGCGAGCAACAGCTTGCGGACTTCGCCCGGACTCGGCAGCGCGCTCTCCATCAATCGCGCCGGTCGCGAACCGAGGCGGCTGATCGTCGTCATCACCCGGCCGCACTCTGCGTCCGGCAGCCGTTTGACCGCCTCCAGCAACGCCCGCGATTCATCGGCGGAGATCTCCTGCGGCACCGTCACCACTTTCTTCAGCGGCAGTTGCAACTGGCCGAGCAAGTGCCGCACGAGCGTGCTCTTGCCGAGCCCGTTCGCGCCCTTCAACGCGATGCGGCTCGTGCCGCCGATCGCCAACTCGGGAAAGCGCAACACGCGCCCGCCGCCGAGCGGCAACTGGCCGGCCGGCAACCGCAGCAGAAAATCCCGCGGCATGAACGACGCACCATCGACCCAGATCCCAGTCTCGTAGCGTTTCTTCACCGCGAACTCGGCGCGCTGCGCCTCCACCTTGCCCGCGCGCTGCCGCATCTGGGCGGCCATCTTGCCGGCGTAGGCGTCCTTGCCAGTCAGCTTCGCCAGCGCGCGCATCGCGCGGCCATCGTGGTCGTTGGTGGGGATCTTCTTCTGCTTCGAGCCGCGCGCCGCCGCGGCCTTCTGGTCCGCAATCACCCGACGCCGCTGCGCCTCCGCCTTGAGCCGGGTCGCGGTCTGACGCAGCGCATCGCTGGCGCCTTGGGCGAACGTCTCCTCGCGCTCCTGCTGCTCCAGCGCCTCCGTCACGCCGCCCGGTCGTAGCACGGCCGACGGCGGATCGAGCAACAGGCACTGCGAGCACAGTCCGTCCAGCAGCGTGCGGTCGTGGCTCACCAGCAGCCCGATACCGCAGAAATCCTCCAGCGCCTGCCAGAGCAACCGACGCGCCTCGGCATCGATGTGGTTGCTCGGCTCGTCGAGCGCGAGCACCGCCGGTTCGCGCCAAAGCGCCACGGCGATCTGCGCGCGTTTGCGTTCGCCGTGGCTCAAGGTCGCCCAGCGCTCCGGCCAGTCCTCGCCCACTCGCAACCGCGCCTTGAGCACCCCGGCGTCCGGCGCCCAGATGAAATCCTCGAAGAACTCCGGCGGCTCGTCGGTCCGCTGCGCCACGTAGAGCGCCAGCCCCTGCCGCTGCACCGTGCCGCCCTGCGCCGCGAGTTCGCCCGAGGCGACCTTCAGCAGCGTCGTCTTGCCAGCGCCATTGGGACCGACGATGCCCGTCCAGCCCGAAGGAAACTGCACGGTCAGGTCCGTGAACAAGGGCGCGGTCATCCCCGGATGCGCGAACTCGACCGACTGCAGAATCAACTGGGCGGAAGCCATCCCTTCACCGTGAAGCCCCGCCACCCACCCCCGCAACGCCAAGTTCCGGGTCCGGGCACAGCCACGGGGGGAGAAGACGTACGTCAAAGATGGCGGACTTTGGATCCAATGGAGTCCTGCGCCATATTCCTGCGACCAAAGCCACAGCGCGATCAACCTGTCCGGCTCCCCGAAGTCGATCCGGCGGCTATGACGTGGACCGACGAGCGCAGTCAATCGGCCTAGCGCCTCGATCACGGCAGCGGGTTGTTCGTCATGCGCCCCCACCCGGGCCTCGATCTCCGCTAGCTTCACGGCGATAGCCATTGGGTTCACCGCCTTCGGCTTCTCATCCCAGTGGCACTCTAGACCAATCCTTGACCTATTCGCTATTCGCGAACAACGTATCTCTCTCATGTTAAAGCCTCAGGACATCGTCGTTGCACTCCGCCTCACTCTGAAAAAGGAGCCAGGGACCTACGCCAACCTCGGCATGGAACTGGGTATGAGCGCCTCCGAGGTTCATGCGGCCGTGCGCCGTTTGCAGGAGGCGCGGCTGGTGAATCCCAACGTCAGATTCGTGCGACGCGAAGAACTGCTACGTTTCCTGATTCACGGCGTCCCGTACGTCTTCCCAGCACAGACCAAGGATATCACCCGCGGGTATCCAACCGCGTGGGGGCACCCTGTGTTGGCCAGTCACTTCACCGACAGCACGGAACCGCCGCCCGTGTGGCCGAGCGCGGAGGGCAACGTCCGCGGGGTCGCCGTCAAGCCGCTCTACCCGAGCATCCCACAAGCGGCGAACCGCAATCCCGACCTTGGCGCATTGCTCGCGCTGGTCGATGCGTTGCGCGTCGGCCGCGCCCGCGACCGCAGCCTCGCGCAAACGGAACTCTCGAAGCTCCTCGCCTCCGATGAGCAATGACCTGCTGACCTCGATGCGCCGGGTGGCGGCGAAGATGAATGAGCTCGCGCTGGATCACGTCTTTCTCGGCGGCTCAGTGCTCCGATTCCTGCTCGATACCCCTGAGCTCACTCCGATCCGGCAGACCCGCGACGTCGATGTGGCGATCGGAGTCGTAGCGTTCGAGGCCTACCCCGCCCTTGAGGCGCGATTGCGCCAAGCCGGATTCGATCACGACATGCGCGAGGGTGCGCCCAAGTGCCGCTGGATCTTCGAGGAAACTATCGTGGACATCATGCCCGCGGGCGGCGAATACTTGGGGCTGAACACCACTTGGTTCAGAGAGGCCGTGGACACGGCCAAGACCATCCAGATTGGCGATGCCATGCTGAGGATCGTCGAACCGGCGGCATTCCTGGCTACAAAACTCGAGGCCTTCAACGACCGAGGCGACAGCGATTATTTGGCGAGCCACGATCTCGAGGACGTGATCACGGTGGTCGACGGCCGGAGGCACATCGTCGAAGACGTGCGACTCGCCCCGCGTGAGCTCCGCGGTTTCGTCGTCAGCGAGTTCTCCCGACTGTTGGGAAAGCGTCGCTTTCAGGATGCCATCGCAGCCCACCTACCGCCGGACGAGGCCAGCCAGCGGCGTGCACCAATCGTGCTCACGCGCCTGCAGGCGATCGCAGCAATTTGCTTATAGCGCCGATCATCCCTCCGGGCGTGCTCCGCCTGGTGCCCATCTCCTGCGGCCCAGCTAATCGGAACAGCGGAGCGCTCAGCCCGCCGTCCCCGATTCCATGGGGCCCCGCTCTCTCCGGCTCGCACCTTGCCCGTCGCTCGTCCGGATCGTCGCCCGCGGTCCCCTCTCGCCTTCCGGGCCGGACGACTCCATCGCCCCACCACAAGCCTCGGTCACGCGCTCCGCGCAAGGCGCCCGGCGCTCCGCCTTCACGGCAGAAGCGAGTCGAGACAGGCGACCACGCGCGCGAGGTCCGACTCCTCGACCGTCAGCGATGGATCGAAACGCACTCCCGTGCCGGCGGCGTGGCCGGCCGGGTAGCAGCCGACGAGGAACCCCTGCTCGCGCAGCGCCGCCTGCGCCGTCGTGCCCGAGCACGGACCGGCCGGATCGAGTTCCAGCACGACGAGCAGCCCGCGCCCCCGCACCTCGCGGATGCACCGATGCCGCGCCTGCAGTCGCTGCAACTCGCTCCGAAACCACGCCCCCACCCGCTCCGCCCGCTCGATCCACCCGCCCGTGCGCAGGATCTCGATCACCTCGCACGCTACCGCGCAGCCGAGCGGGTTGTTCTGGTGCGATTGCGCATGGTAAAATCCGCCACGCTCCAGCGCTTCGGCGACCTCGCGGCGAAACGTCGTCGCGCTGATCGGGTAGCCGTTCCCCAGTCCCTTGCCGAGCGCCACGATGTCGGGCGAGAGACCGTAGTGCTCGTAGCCGAACCACCGGCCAGTCCGGCCCAGGCCGGTCGTGACCTCGTTGACCACCAGCAGGCCACCCGTCGCACGCACGCGCTCGGCCAGCGCGACCACCAGCGATTCCGCCGGGAAACGGCCGAAGAGCGGTCCGCCCCCACCGGGCTCGAACACAAAACCGCCGACACGCTCGAACGGGATTCCGGCGAGGCAGCGCGCCGGGTCGGCCGCTCCGGCCACCGGATCGACAAGGTGCCACTCCGCCGCCGCCTTCGCCGCCGCCGACCCGAACGCGGCCAGATAGGAGTTGGCCAACGTCACCAGCAACGGCCGCCCGCTCACCCGCCGGGCCGCCTGCACGCCGAACTCCACGGCCTCACTGCCCGAACTCAGGAACGTGCACTTGCCCTCCGGCGCCCCCACCAGCCCGAGCACCGCCACGGCCGCCTCCTCCGCGAGGTGGTTGGGCCAGCGCACGCCAAGGTGCATCACCCGGTCGAGCTGCGCCTTCAGCACCGCGTTCACGCGCGCATGCGAATGGCCAAGCACGGCCGCCCAACTCCCGGACTCGAGGTCGACAAACCGGCGTCCCTGCGCGTCGAACAGGTCGCAGTTCGCGCCACGCACGAAATCGTCGCCCGTGATGGGATGGCATCGGAGGAGGTGCTGCATCGGCACATTCAGCGGACACCCGCGCGCCGATTTCAAGTTGAGACCGGCGCAGAAGCCCGAGCGTAACCGGTCTTCGATGACCGCTCTGGCCAGACCACACCGGTCCCGCGCCGCCAAGCGCGTCCTTGTCTCGCGACGCCGGACGGGCAGCATCCTTCCGCGCCCCTCCGCCATGCCCCACCTCGCCCGCTGGACTTCTCCCCTGTTGCTCCGATGCCTCGCCATCACGGGCCTGCTGGCCCTGTTGGCTGCTCCGGCCCTCGCCGGCGAGCCCGAGCCGGACCGCGCCACAGTCCTCGCCACGATGAAGCGCGCCACCACGTTCATGGTGGAGAAGGTCGCCCACCGGGGCGGCTACGTGTGGAACTACCTGCCCGACTTTTCGCGCCGCTGGGGCGAGCTCGAGGCGAACCGGACCATGGTCTGGTTCCAGCCGCCCGGCACGCCGACGATGGGGCACCTCTTCCTCGACGCCTATCACGCCACCGGCGACGAGTACTACTACCGCGCCGCCGAACGCACCGCGGAGGCCGTCGTCCGCGCGCAGTTGCCCTGTGGCGGCTGGAACTACGTGGCCGACTTCGCCGGCGAGCGGTCACTGCGCCGCTGGTACGAAACCGTCGGCGCCAACGCCTGGCGGCTCGAGGAGTTCCAGCATTACTACGGCAACGCCACCTTCGACGACGGCGTCACCTCCAGCGCGGCCACCTTCCTCCTCCGCCTCTATGTGGAGAAACGCGATCCGCAGCACCGTCCGGCCTTGGACAAGGCCATCGCCTTCGTCCTCGCCGCCCAGCACCGCTCCGGCGCCTGGCCGCAGCGCTTCCCGCCCGCCGACAAGTTCTCCCTCCACGGCCGCCCCGACTACACCGGCTACCTGACGTTCAACGACGACGTCACCCCCGGGAGCATCGAGTTCCTGCTGCTCTGCTGGCAGGCCCTCGGCGAGCCGCGGCTGCTCGAGCCGATCCGGCGCGGCATGGACTCATTTCTCCTCGTCCAAGGGCCGCCCGCCCAACCGGCTTGGGCGCTGCAATACACGCCGGACCTCGCGCCCGCCGGCGCGCGCACCTACGAGCCCCGCGCCTACGCCACCCACACCACCGCCGCCTGCATCGAGCAATTGCTCGGCTTCCACCGCCTCACCGGCGAGCACAAGTATCTCGCCGCGATCCCCGCCGCGCTCGACTGGCTCGACGCCGTGCGGCTCCCCGTCGCCCCCGCCAGTGAGGGCCGCACCCACCCGACTTTCCTCGAGGTCGGCACCAACCGCCCGCTCTACCTCCACCGCACCGGCTCCAACGTCGTCAACGGCCGCTACTTCGCCGACGACAACCCCGCCCACCTCATCACGCATTACGGATCGCTCCGGGAGATCGATGTCGGCCGTCTGCGTCGCCTCTACGCGGAGGCGCTCGCGTTGCCGGCCGAGCGGCTGGCCCAGGACTCGCCTCTGCGCCCCGAGGCCCCGCGCGCGCCCTTGCCGCGCTGCTTCACCCTCGCTGCGCAGGACCATGACGCCACCCTCGGCCCCACCCGGAGCAAGCGGACGGTCGCCGCCCTCGTCGCCAGCCTGAACCGCGAGGGTTACTGGCCCGCGCCGCTCCACTTCACCAGCCACCGCTACACCCGCGCCGGTTCCGCCCGACCCGCGCCCGGAGATTTCGGCGCAACCCGCGTGGGCGATGCCACGGACACCTCGACGTATCCCGATCCCAATCCCGCAAACGGCATCGCGACCTCGGTTTACCTCCGCAACATGGGCGTGCTGATCCGCCACCTCGAACGCCGGCCCCCATCCGGCCCGTAGCGCCGGCCCGGCCCGCGTCGTCGGCAGCGGCCACCAACAGTATCGTCTCCCCGGCGAAGGCATTGAAGGGGTCATGTCTTGACTTTCGTAATGCTTCTTCGCAGCCGCGTTACCGCCTTCGCGTGGGTCTCCTCGGCGAGACACCGGCGGACAAACTGGCTGACGCTGGCCGGCGTGCCCATGCCCTATCGCGCACAGCCAACCGTTGCTCACGCCCGACTCCGCTCGTAGCGCGGCCGCCAAGAGCACCTCACCGGATCGGACTTGCGCGGCCCAAGCTGCGCCAGATCGACCTTCGCGGCGCTAGCGAGTTGCTGCAGTCGCTCATCCCAGGCCTTTTCGCAGAGTCCCTGCCAGCCCACTTCGGTGTCGCCCAGCAACGTCGCCTCTTCCAAGCGCCCACCGCGTTGTTTGAGGTCGGCGATCAGGCCCTGGTTGAACTCCACCGTGCCCACCTACGCGAGGGCGGTCCCCGGCTCGACGTGCAAAAGCCTTGTAGCGCTCCTGCCATGATCGTCCCACCAGCCCGCGAAACCGGTTGAGTCGGTTCGCCCAGGGGCCCTGCATCCATTTCCCCCCGCGATTAAGCTCAGTGCCGGCGTCTCCACCGCCAGGTGGAAATAGCCGCAGTCCGCGCCGGCCGGGCCGCTTCTCGCTCGCCCCGGCCGGTTATCCCCGTTTCCTCCGCGGGATGGTTCAGCTGCCTCTTGAGGACAACGCCGGCGATGTGATCGCCAAGGCGATGCGCGGCGCCGATCTCGGCGACACCGCGCTCGGGCTCCGCGCCGGCGTGGAGCCCGAAGCCGTACAGGCCGCCCGCAAGAACCAGGGTGACGAAGCGACCCTGCGGGCCATCGCCGGCCCGCTCGGGCTCGGCGCCGACGCGCTCGTGGCGATGTCCCGCGGCGCGTGGTATCCACGCCCGGTGTCGTTCCCCGACGGCTTCGCCATGGTCACGACCGCGTTCGACGCCATGACCGTGAACGCCTACCTGGTCTGGGACCCGGCCACGCGCCGCGCCTTCGCCTTCGACACGGGCGCGAACGCCGCGCCGCTCCTCGCCGTGGTCCGCGAACGCGCCCTGCTCCTCGAGGCCGTGCTGCTCACCCACACCCACCGCGACCACATCGCCGACCTCGTCTCGATTCTCCGCGGACACCCGGTGCCGGTCTGGACCTCGGAGCGCGAGACCATCGCTGGTGCGCGCACGTTCGCGGAGGGGCACCGCTTCGAATTGGGCGCGCTGCGCCTGCACACGCTCTCGACGTGGGGCCACACGCGCGGCGGCGCCACCTATGTCGTGGACGGACTCGCCCACCCGCTCGCGATCGTGGGCGACTCGCTCTTCGCTTCCTCCATGGGCGGCGGTCTGGAGTCCTACGCCGAGGCGTGGCGCAACAACCGGGAGAAGATCCTGCGCCTGCCGCCCGCGACCGTGCTCGCCTGTGGTCACGGACCGCTGACAACCGTCGGCGAGGAGCTCGCCCATAACCCGTTCTTCGCGCCATGAGCGCCGGCGGCACCCGTCCCCTGCTCGCCCTGCGCGGCCTGCGCGTCGTGCGCGGCCGCACCGAGATCCTCGGCGGCCTGGACTGGACCGTGCGACGCGGCGAGCACTGGGTTCTCCTCGGACCCAACGGCGCGGGCAAGAGCTCGCTGCTGGCGGCGCTCACCGGCTACCTCACGCCCTCCGGCGGCGAAATCGAGGTGCTCGGGCGGCAGTTCGGCCGCAGCGACTGGCGCGAGTTGCGCGAACACGTGGGACTGGTCGGCGCCGGCATGCCGCGGTTGATCGAGCCCGACACCACGGCATTCGCGACCGTGCTGGGCGGCCATCGCGCGATGCTGAACCCCTGGGGGCGTTTTCCCGCCGCGGCGCACCGGCGCGCCCGGCGGCTGCTCGCCGCGGTCGGACTCGCTCACGCCGCCGACCGCGCCTGGCTCCAGCTCTCCGAAGGCGAACGCCAACGCACGCTGGTGGCCCGGGCCCAGATGGCCCGCCCGCGGCTGTTGATCCTCGACGAGCCCTGCGCCGGCCTCGACCCCGTCGCGCGCGAGACGTTCTTGGCGCACTTGGCGCGGCTCGCCGCGGCGCCGCGAGGCCCGGCGCTCGTGCTGGTGACCCATCACGTCGAGGAGATCGTGCCGGGGTTCACGCATGCGCTCCTGTTGCGCGGCGGCCACGTGCTCGCGGCCGGGCCGCTGGCCCGCACGCTCACCGCCCGGCAGCTCTCCTCGACCTTCGGCGCGCCACTCCGCCTCGCGCGTCGGCGCGGTCGGTACGCGCTCGCCCCCGACACCGCGCGAGCCGCCGATACGAAACGCTAACAGGCCCTCGCGGCGGCGCTAATTCTTGCGACCGGGCCGCTCCGCAGACTCGCCGCGGCCCGGCGGAGTTGCGACAACCACCAACGCGCGCCCCACCCCCGCGCGCGAATCGACCGTTCTTTCGAAGACCACCCGGCGTCAACGCATGAATATTTTTCATGCCTGAACGCCGGGCCTTCCTCCGCAAACCCCAACAACGAAACACCAAAATGATCGAATGGCGTAAGACCAACGATGCCCTCGGCACCTCGAACCGGGGCAACCCCTGCGAATCCGGCCTCTGCACGCTCTGCGACTCCGCGTGCAAGGGCAAATGCGAGACCTGGCTGTCCTCCCTGCGCGGCCGCGAGATGCTCTACCCGCGCAAGTTCGGCTACATCACCTCCGGCTCCGGCAACACCACCGCGGTGGGCGTGGGCTACGAGGCGCTCCGCATCCACGGGTACGCGTACGGCTGGCATGGCGCCGATGGCAACCACGGCGGCGACCACTGCATCTTCCCCGAGGTCGATGTCTCCACGAAGTTCGGCAAGGCCCACCCGGTGGAATGCGACCTGCCGATCATGACCGGCGCGCTGGGCTCGACCTTCGTCGCCGCGCGCTACTGGAACTCGTTCGCCGTGGGCGCCGCGCTCTGCGGATTCCCGATCGTCGTGGGCGAGAACGTGGTCGGCGTCGATCGCAAGTCCGTGCTCAAGAACGGCCGCATCGAGATCTCGCCCGAGCTCGACCGGCGCATCGCGATGTTCCTGCGCTACTACCACGGCAAGGGCGCGATCATCGTGCAGATGAACGTCGAGGACACCCGCAACGGCGTGGCCGAGTACCTCGTCGAGAAATACGGCGACAAGGTCATCCTCGAGCTCAAGTGGGGCCAGGGCGCCAAGTGCATCGGCGGCGAGATCCAGGTCGACAACATTGAATACGCCCGCTTCCTCAAGGACCGTGGCTACATCGTCGATCCGGACCCGTACGATCCGGTCGTCGAGAAGTCCTTCAAGGAGGGCGGCATTCGCTCCTTCGCCCGACACAGCCGCCTCGGCGCCACCGCGCTCTCCTCGGCGCAACAGGTCCGCGATCAATTCATGTCCGCCGTGGCCGGCCTGCGCAAACTCGGTCACAAGCGCATCACCCTCAAGACCGGTTCCTACGGCATGGAGGCCCTCGCGCTCGCCATCCGTTGCGCGGCCGACGCGAAGCTCGACCTGCTCACCATCGACGGCGCCGGCGGCGGCACCGGCATGAGCCCGTGGAACATGATGGAACACTGGGGCGTGCCGTCGCTCCCGCTCCACACGAAGGCCTACCAGTTCACGAAGATGCTGGCCGACCGCGGCCACGAGGTGGCCGATCTGTCGTTCGCCGGCGGCTTCGCCCGCGAGGACCACGTCTTCAAGGCCCTCGCGCTCGGCTCGCCGTTCGTGAAGCTGGTCTGCATGGGCCGCGCGCCGATGATCCCGGCATTCGTCGGCAGCAACATCGAGGGCGTCCTCAAGCCAGACCGCCGCGTCGAGGTGCACGGTCACTGGGACGAGTTGCCCGCCACCGTCTCGACCTTCGGCGACAAGCCCGAGGAGATCTTCTCCGCGTGGGAGACGGTCGCCAAGAAGGTCGGCTCCGACGAGATGAAGAACATCCCGTACGGCGCCGTCGCGATGTTCGCCTACGCCGACAAGCTCGCGGCCGGCCTCCAGCAGTTCATGGCCGGCGCCCGCAAGGTCCGTCTCTCCGGCATCGAGCGCGGCGACCTGATGGCCGCCAACCGCGAGACCGCCGCCGAGACCGGTATCCCGTACATGACCGACTCCGAGAACGACAAGGCGCTCGCAATCCTGCAGTCGTAAGCGCCGAGCTATCACGGGGCGCGCCACTCCGCCCGCGCCTCCGCCCGCGGCCGTTCCGACGGCCGCGGGTTCACTTTTTCCGCGCACCGCTGGCGCCACCTTCGGGCCGCACCGCCCGCCAACGGGCGGGCGATCGCCGGAGCCTACTCCGCGTCGACCACGCCGGTTCCGCCCCGCAACACATCCAGCCGCTTGCGCAGTGTCGCCCGGGTGATGCCGAGCCGCTCCGCGGTGCGCACCTGGTTGCCGCCGAATTCCTTCATGCCGCGCACGATCATCTCGCGTTCGAGGCGCTCGAGGATCGTCTCCGCCTTGTCGGCGCTGAGCTGCTGATAGACGAAATCGAGCGCCGCCTCGAGGTTCACGGTCGCCGGAGCGGCGGCGGACGGCGTCGCGGGCCCAGCCGTTTTGGCAACGACAGCCGGTCCGCTCGGCGCCGGGACCGGAGCCGCCGGGGCGGACTCCGCAGGGAGCCCCGCGCCGGCCGCGACCGCCTCGCGCAACTCGGCGGGCAGATCCTTCACGATAATGGTGTCGCCCTGGGCAATCACGGCGCTGCGATAAACCGCGTTCTCCAGCTCGCGCACATTGCCCGGCCAGCGATGGCGCACGAGAATGTCCATCGCTTCGGGGGACACCTTGCGCACACGGGCCTTCTTCGCCTTCTCCATCTTCTGGAGCATGAAGTCGACGATCTCGGGGATATCGGTCGTGCGCTCGCGCAAGCTGGGCAGGCGCAGGCGGACGACGGCGAGCCGGTAGTAGAGGTCCTCGCGAAAGGTCTTGGCCTTCACCATCTGCTCGAGATCACGGTTGGTGGCGGCGATCACGCGCACGTCGACCTGCAGTGTCTCCGAACCGCCGACACGCTGGATCTCGCCCTCCTGCAGGACGCGCAGGATCTTCGTCTGCGTGGCCAGCGACATGTCGCCAATCTCGTCGAGGAAGAGCGTGCCGCCGTCGCACAGCTCGAACTTGCCGCTGCGCTGGCCGGTGGCGCCGGTGAACGAGCCGCGCTCGTGGCCGAAAAGCTCGCTCTCGATGAGGTTCTCGGGAATCGCGGCGCAGTTGACCGCCATGAACGGCTTCGACGAGCGGTGGCTGTGCTGGAAGATACAACGGGCGACCAACTCCTTGCCGGTGCCGCTCTCGCCGGAGATGAGCACGGTGACATCGCTCGCGGTGACCTGGCCGATGACCTTGAAGACCTCCTGCATGGCCGGCGAGGAGCCGACGATGCCCTCCTTGTAGTCCTCGCTTTTCACCTTCGGCTTGTAGCCGGCGGCGGTCTGGAGGTCGGCCTTGGTCTTGAGCGCGTTCTCGGCGATCGCGAGGACCTTGTCGGCGTCGAACGGCTTCATCACGTAGTCGAACGCGCCGAACTTCATCGCCTCGATGGCGGTCTGCGCAGTGCCGAACGCCGTCATGAGCACCACGAGCAGGTGCGGGTGCTGGGCGCGGAGGTGCTGGAGCGTCTCGATGCCGCTCATGCCGCCCATGCGAATGTCGAGAAACACGAGGTCGGGCGCCCCCTTCTTGGCGATCGCGATCCCCTCCTCGCCGCTGCCGGCTTCGACGATGCGGTACTGGCGGGTCCCGAGCACGCGGCCGAGCGAGTAGCGGATCTCCTCGTCGTCGTCGATGAGCAGGATGGTGGGCAGGTGCGGAGCGCTGGAGTCGGTGGGCATCGGAGGCGTGGATTGACAACGGCGACGGCGCCGCGGCCAAATGGATTTTTTCCGTTCAAATGCTCCGCTGGTCAATCGCCTTGTTCCCGGTCTTCGGGATTCGGCTCGAAGCCCATGTGTCCTTCGTGCTGCTGCTGGCGTATGCGGCCACCGTGGGCTGGATGGACGGCGGCGGGTTCACGACCATGCTCTGGTCGGTGAGTTTCGTGCTCCTGCTGTTCACCGTGGTGGTGCTGCACGAGCTGGGCCACTGCCTCGCCGCGCGGCGCTACGGGATCCGCACCAACCGCATCCTATTGCTGCCGGTGGGCGGCATGGCGGAATTCGACACGATCCCACGCGAGCCGCGCCGCGAGTTCGTGATCGCCCTGGCCGGTCCGGCGGTCAACTACGCGCTGATCGCGGTCCTGCTCACGGTCTTCGGCTGGCCCGCACCGCTCGGCGAGGTCGACGTGCCCACGGCCTGGGCCGAGATCCCGCGCCTGCTGCTCTACGTGAACATCGTGATGGGCGTCTTCAACCTCCTGCCGGCCTTCCCGATGGATGGCGGCCGGATGCTGCGCGCCGCCCTCGCCACGCGGCTCGACTACCTTACCGCAACCCGTTGGGCGGCGCGCATCGGCCAGGGCGTCGCACTGGCGGGCGTCGCCTACGCGCTCCTGGACTGGCGCGAGCACTGGCTGCTGGCGGTCCTGTTTCTCTTCATCGCGTACGGCGCCGAGACCGAATATCGCTTTGTGCGCAACCGCGAGTTCTACGGCGGCCTGATCGTTGCCAACGTAACCCGCGGCGATTTCCTCGGCTTTCCGCCCGAGGCCACCGTGGCGACGGCGTTCGAGACGCTGCGCCGCAACGTGCCACAGGACTTGCTGCTCCTCTGCCCGTCCGGCCCCGTCGGGATCGTGCCGCGCGCCCGGATCGCCTCCGCATTGCGGGCCGGGCGCGAGCACGAACCGCTCGCGAGCCACGCCGAGCACGACTTCGAGATCCTGCAGGCCGAATGGCCGCTCGCCCCGATGGTGCGCGATCTCCGGCGCGGGCCGCAGAAACTCTACCCAGTCTATTCGGCCGGCCAGCTGATCGGCGTCTGCGATGCGCCCCGGCTCGACGAAGCCGTGCGCGCGATCCGCCACGCGCGCCGCCGCGAGCGATAAAAAAAGCCGCCGCGGTGAGCGGCGGCGGCAAGTCTCGGACGGGGGCGGCAGATTACTTCTTGGCAGCGTCCTTGCCGGCCTCGGCGGCCGCGGGACAGCAGCTCTTCTTGTCCTTGTCGCACTTGGCCTTGTCGGCCTCCGAGCACTCCTTCTTGCAGCAGGGCTTGGCGCAGTCCTTCTCGCAGCCTTCCTTGGCCTTGTCGCACTTGGCGGCGCACTCCTGCTTCTTCGCCTCGTCGGAATGTCCCTTCTTCTCGCAGGTGCCGCAATGGGCGGACGCCAGGCCGGCGCAGAGGGCGAAGACCGAGAAGGCCAACAGAACACGGATGGATTTCATGGGTAGTTCGGGGATGATCTGCCGCGAGGACGGGGGCGCCGAATTGCGCACCTTGTCTGCCCTGCGGGAGCGCGCAGGCTGGCAGAAATCTCCGGCCGGTCAATCCGCCCGGGCCAATTCCGGAAAACGAAAAACGGCATCCCTTTTGAGGATGCCGTTTTCTAAAGTGGTGGAGCCGAGGGGTCTCGAACCCCTGACCTCCACAATGCCATTGTGGCGCTCTTCCAACTGAGCTACGACCCCACTTCGAAAAAACGAGAGGCGAGAGAATCGAGCGGACCGCCCTGAATGCAAGGAGTTTTTTCGGAAATTTCGTCCCCGGCCGCCCGTTGAAAAAGCGCCCCGCGCCCAAGCACCTCGCGCCCACCGCTGGCGTGATCGCAACAGCAGTCGGCGCAAAGCTCTCGATCGACCTCGACCCGCCCGCCGCCCCGCGTAACCTCCGCGCCAGCACCCTTGCCCATGGCCGAACCCACCGCCCTGTTCAGCTCCACCCAACGCAAGATCGTCGCCTTCGCCCTCGCGCTCGCCGCAGCGCTCGCGATCGTCCTGCTGCTCGCGGCCATCGTGCTCGGGCTCTCCCGGGCGCTCGGCTTCTTCGCCGCCGTGCTCTGGCCGCTGGCCTGCGCCGGCATCGTCGCCCTGATCCTCCAGCCGGTCGTAAGCGTCATCGAACGGCGGCTACGCATCGGTCGCCTCGCCGCCGTGACCGTCCTCTACGGGCTCTTCGTCCTCGCCCTGCTCGGTGTGGTCGTGACGATCACGCCGCGCGTGGTCGGCCAGGCCGTGGAGCTGGCCCACAGCGCGCCGCAGCTTTGGGAACGCGCCACCGCCTACGGCCAGACGCACTTCCCCGAATGGAAGGCGTATGTCGACACGCAGCTCGAGAACCCCTCGGTGAAACCGTTCGTCGAGGACCTCAAGGCCCAGGGCAAGGAGCTGCTCGCCGGGCTCGTCCCGGGCGTGAAGGCGGCGCTCGGCAAGTTGCGCGGCGCGTTCGGCTTCCTCGTCGGCCTCGCGCTCGTGCCCGTCTACCTGTTCTTCTTCCTGCGCTCCACCGGCGACGCGTTCGCGCAGGTCCGGGGGCTCCTGCCGTTCCTGCGCGAGGAGCTGCGCGACGACGTCGTTTTCCTGGTACGCGAGTTCGTCGGCATCGTGGTCGCCTTCTTCCGCGGCCAGATCCTGATCGGGCTGATCATGGGCGCGATCTACGCGACCGGCTTCAGCATCGCGGGCCTGAACTTCGGCCTGGTGATCGGGCTCGGCATGGGGCTGCTCAACATCATCCCGTACCTCGGCACGATGCTCGGCCTGTCCATCGCGCTGCCGCTGGCGTTCTTCCAGCCCGAGGGCGGGCTCTGGCTCGTCGGCACGGTCCTCGCGATCTTCGCGGCGGTGCAGGCGCTCGAGGGCTGGTTCCTCACCCCGCGCATCATGGGCCGGCAGACCGGGCTGCACCCCGTCGCGATCATCGTCGCCATCCTCTTCTGGGGCACCGCGCTTGACGGCCTGCTCGGCATGGTCCTCGCCATCCCGCTCACGGCGTTCTTCGTCACCGCCTGGCGCCTCGTGAAGCACAAGTACCTGGAGACCCCGCCCGCCGCCGCGTGACCGCGGCCGTATCCGGCGCGATCGACAATCGCCGCGGGCCGCCCGAGCGCTGGCGCCGTGCGCCGCGCCGCCTCAGCGGCCGGCGAAGGGCTGCAACGCCTCGTGCCGCGCATTCGCCGGCACGGGGACGAAGCCGGCCGCGTCC
>JAEXPQ010000333.1 GCA_023446735.1 Verrucomicrobiota bacterium | reverse complement strand
GGCCGGCGGTGGCGGGGTGCGCTCGCGGCCCGGCGCCGAGGGGAGGGGCGGCGCCGATCGGGCGGGGCGCGGGGCCGGCCTTCGCGCGGGTGGAGTTGAACGCGGAGGCGGCGGTACCGTTTCCCAGTTTCGGGTTGCACCGGTTCGGTGCGGCCCGAGAACTCGTTGCCGTCCCGCATGAACGCCCTCCCATCGCTTTCCGCGTCGTCTCCATCCGTCCGCCCGAGGTTGGCGCTGCTCAACTACGGCATGGGCAACCTGCGCAGCGTCGCCAAGGCGTTCGAGGTGGCGGGCGCGGAGGTGGGCGTGGTCGAGCGGGCCGAGGCGATCGGTGCGGCCGACGGGCTGGTGCTGCCCGGGGTCGGCGCGTTGCCGGATTGCGTGGCGGCGCTCGAGGCCACGGGGCTGGGGGAAGCGGTCCGGCGGTGGATCGGCGAGGATCGGCCGTTCTTTGGGATCTGCCTCGGAATGCAGGCATTGTTCGACTCCTCGGAGGAGGGCGATTGCCGCGGGTTGGGGATCTTCCCCGGCACCGTCCGCCGCTTCCGGCTGCCCGCCGCGTACAAGGTGCCGCACATGGGCTGGAACCCGGTGGTCTTTCGCCGGGCGGAGTCGCCGCTGGCGGCGGGCCTTCGGCCGGAGGGGGAACCGTTCTATTTCGTGCATAGCTATCACTGCGTGCCGGCGGACCCCGCGCTCGTCTTCGGCGAGTGCGACTACGGCGGGCCGTTCGTGGCGGCGGTGGCGCGCGGCCGGTGCGTGGCCACGCAGTTCCACCCCGAGAAGAGCCAGGCCGCCGGCCTGCGGCTCTACGGCAACTTCGTCGACCTCTGTCGTCGGCAATCCTGAGCCCACGGCTTGATGTAGTCGAACCACAGGGGCGTCGGCGCGCGACGCGCCCTCCCGGTGCGCAATCTTTCCCGGCGCAGCGCGATCCGACATGGGCAATCACCCCTCGGCCGAGCCGGCCGCCGAGCGTCGGGAGCCGGAAGACGGGGGGGCCGGCCAACAGCGGGGCTCATCCGCCGCGCCGCGCACGCTGCGGTATCTAAATTCGCGATGGTCCGCTTTGTCGGCTTTGCAAAACCGGCGGTCACGTGTTTTCTGCCTTCACCATGCCGACCGACGCTACCCTCCGAATCGAAGACAAAGAATTCAAACTGCCCATCATCGTCGGCACCGAAGGCGAGAAGGCCATCGACTGCCGCAACCTCCGCGCGAACACCGGACACATCACGTTCGACGAAGGTTACGGCAACACCGGCTCCTGCGAGAGCGAGGTGACGTTCATCGACGGTGAAGTGGGCATCCTGCGCTACCGCGGCTACCCGATCGAGCAGCTCGCCGAGAAGAGCGACTTCGTCGAGACCGCCTATCTGGTCATGCACGGCGAACTCCCGTCGCCCGGCCAGCGCCAGCGCTTCTCCTCCTACCTGCGCGAGAACTCCGATCTCCATCGCGGCCTCTACCACCTGCTCGAGGAGTTCCCGTCGGATTCGCATCCGATGGCGGTGCTCTCGGCGGCGATGAATGCGCTGGGCTGCTACTACCCGCACCTCTGCACGAACAACCACGAGCAGGACCTGAAGAACTTCGAGGAGGCCTCCGCCATCGCCGTCTCCAAAGTTCGGACGCTCACCGCGATGTCCTACCGCCTCAGCAAGGGACTCGCGCTGGTGCACCCGAAGCGCAACCTCACGTACTGCGAGAACTTCCTGCACATGATGTTCTCGGAGCCGTACCACGATTTCATCCCCGAGCCCGAGGTCGTGAAGGCGCTCAACCTCATCCTCCTCCTCCACGCCGACCACGAGCAGAACTGCAGCACCTCGACGGTGCGCATGGTCGCTTCCTCCGGCGCGAATCTCTTCGCCTCCATCTCCGCCGGCATCTCCGCCCTCTGGGGTCCGCTGCACGGCGGCGCCAACATGGCCGTGATCGAGATGCTCGAGCAGATCCACGCCACCGGCGACGACGGCTCCCGCTTCATCGAGGCCGCCAAGAACGGCAAGGCCCGCCTCATGGGCTTCGGCCACCGTGTCTACAAGAACTACGATCCCCGAGCGAAGATCATCGGTCGCGCCTGCGACAACGTGCTCACCAAGCTCGGCCGCAAGGACCCGCTGCTCGACATCGCCCGCCACCTCGAACAGGCCGCCCTGAAGGACCCGTACTTCGTCGACCGCAAGCTGTATCCGAACGTCGATTTCTACAGCGGCATCATCATGCGCGCGATCGGCATCCCGCTGAACATGTTCACCGTCATGTTCGCCATCGGCCGCATGCCGGGCTGGATCGCCAACTGGAAGGAGGTCGCCTCGACCTCCAAGGCGCGCATCTACCGCCCGCGGCAGGTCTACACCGGTGCCGTGAAGCGCGACTACGTGGCGCCGAACCTGCGCTGAGTACGCGTCTTCCTGGGAGTTTCCCAACCCGACGGCGGCCTGAGCGGCCGCCGTTGTTGTTTGCTGCCGGAGGGCCGCCTGGTGGGGCGGAGTCGAGACTCCGGCGACCGTCGCAGAGTCCCTCAGCGCGCCTCGGAAGCCGGAGCCGTTCGCCCGGTCGTTGGCCGAACCCCGTCGCCGCGCCGGCGCGGATCCTCCGCGGGCTTGCGCCGGAGCAGCCAGGCGGCGGCGGCGAGAAACGCGAGGTCCCGGGCGAGGTAGATCGCGTAGCCGGTGGTGCGCACCGAGGCCGGGCGCCCGAAGCAGCCGCAGACGATGTCGAGTCCGCGTGCGGCCGCTTGGCCGATGGCGGCGAGGAAAACAATGTTGAGCGCGACGACCAGCCAGAGCGCGGCCCGGCGGTGCTGTGGCCAGAGAATGGCGACGCCGGTGCAGAGCTCCAGCCACGGCAACCAAAGGGCGACGGCCGGGGCGACGGCGTCCGGCAGCATCCGGTAGGTGAGGAGCGCGGCGTGGAACTGCGCCGGATCGGCGATCTTCACGATGGCCGCCGCGATGAAGATGCCGGCAAGGGCGAGGCGGAGAATCCAGTCGAGCGTCTTCATGGCCGCAAGTGGGGCGGCGCTTCGGTCGCGGCGGCGGCGTGGCGGAAGCGTCTCGCTTCCGGGGGGAATGCAAAGCGTTGCGCGACGGGGAGCAGACGGGTCATGGTGCCACCGCCTTTTGCCAGGCGGCCCAGCCGCCGTGGAGGATGACGACGTCGTCGAACTGGTACTCGCGGCGGAGCTTCTCGGCGACGGCGCGACTGGAGCCGCAGGCGCGGTCGTCGCAGTACACGATCACCCGGGTGCCGGGTTGCCAGCGGGTGACGACGGCGACGATCTGCGTGTCCCAGTCGTCGGGATTGAGCGGCAGCGCTTCGGGCAGGTGGTCGCGGGCGAAGTCGGCGGCGGGGCGGGCGTCGAGCCAGAGCAGCGGGCCGCGATGGTCGCGGGCGGCGGCGAGGGTGATCTCGTCGGCCCGCGGGGCGTCGCGCAGGAGGGTGCGGGCGCGCGGGTCGAGGGCGAGCGCGGCGGCGGCGAACACGGTGGCCGCGCCGAGGATGCCGAGCCAGCTGCGCCGCAGGGAGCTCATCGGGTCACATCGTGCGGGCGACGACGGTGAAGTCGCGGGCCTCGCGGGCGGCGCCGAGCTGCACGCGCAGCGTGATGGCGGTGTAGTTGGTCTCCTTGTCCGGCGGCGTGACGACGACCTCGAACTCGCGACCGGTGTCGCCGACCGGGGCGACGGCGACGGTGAACTGCGGGTTGCTGCTGCGCGCCTCGGCGATGGTGGCGCCCTGGCCCGCGGCGAAGGTCACGCGCATGCGCTTGGGCGCGCGGGTTTCGGCGCCCTTCCAGTAGACGAAGCGGGTGTCGAAGGCGGCGAGCGGCTCGATGTCGGCGACGAACTGCAGGGTGGCGGTGGCGCCGTCGTCGGTCGTCACGGTGATCGGGATGCGGTTGAGGCCCTCGCGGTTGCCCACGTGGAAATCGATCCCGATCTCGCCGCGCTCGCCGGGCGCGTAGTTGCTCTTCGCGAGCGCCGGCACCGTGCAGCCGCATCCGGGATGGACGTTCGTGATGGTGATCGGGCGGTCGCCGGCGTTGACGAAACCGAAGGCGGCTTTGGCGGAGGATTGGTCGGCGGGGACCCGGATCGCGGCTTCCTGCGCGTCCCATTTCAGCTCGGCCAGGGCCGGCAGCGTGGCGAGCCCGCCGAGGGCGACGGTGGATACGAGGGCGCGGGCGGTGGCGGCGAGGCGGCGCATGGCGGAAGCTCAGTGGCCGAGGCGGCGGTAGTCGAGCACGGTGTGGCTGATGGCGCCGGCGGCGACGGCGGCGACATCGGTGGGCAGCTCGGGCGGGGAGAGGTCGTGCCCGGGGGTGAAGGCGAAGTGGTGGGCGCCGTCGGCATCGGCGGCGGCGAAGAGGCGCGGGAGGATGTTGTGCGCGGGCACGGTGCGCCGGACCGGCGAGTCGGCGCGGGCCGGGTAGGGAAAGTTGAGGTTGTGCACGGTGAAGCTCTGCGGGGGCGTCTGCGCGAGCAGCTCGGGCGCGAGGCGGGCGGCGTGTTGGGCGGAGAGGCGCACGGTAGCGTGGAGCTCGGGGTTGAGGCGGCCGGCGTTGGCGCGGATCTCGGCGAAGGCGGCCATGGGGATCTCCTGCGAGAGGGCGGCGGAGGGCAGGCCGTGGAGCGCGCCTTCCCAGGCGCCGCCGATGGTGCCGCTGGCGATGATGAACGCGAGGGAGGTGTTGCGGCCGACGTTGATGCCGCTGACCACGCCTTCGATTGCGGGCGCGTCGGCCGGGAGCAGATGGGCGAGGGCGATGTTCACGCAGTCGCTTGGCGTGCCGTCGATCGCCCAGGTGGGGCAGCCGAAGCCGCGGTCGGCCCGGGCGGAGCGAACGGGGCGGTGGCGCGACTTGGCGGCGCCGATCCAGCTTTGTTCACCCGCGGGGGCGGCGACGAGAAGGCGGTGGCCGGCGGCGCGCAGGGCGTGGACGAGTTCGTGGAGGAAGACGGAGTCGAGGCCGTCGTCGTTGGTGACGAGCAGGTGCATGCGGAAGCGCCACGGCATGACGCGCCGTGGGCTGCGTTGCAGCGAAAAACGGCGGGCGCGAGAAGTCCGCCGCGGCGCGTTCCAAGTCAACTCGCGAGCGGTTGGGCGCGGGGGCGCCCGAGCAGGGCGTGGACGCGCAGGTTCAGCTGGTAGGGGCTGAAGGGCTTCGCGAGGAAATCGTCGGCGCCGGCGGCGAGGGCGAGCGGGCGGGCGTCGTGCTCGTCGCAGGCGCTGGTCAGGATCATGGGCAGCGGGGGCGTGCCGGGCGCGGATTGCTCGCGCAGGCGCTCGCAGAGGCTCAAGCCCACGATGTCGGGGAGCATGATGTCGATGATCGCGAGGTCGGGCGGCATGCGCCGCAGCGCGGCGAGCCCGGCGGCGCCGTCGGCGGCGAGCAGGACCTCGTGCCCGGCGGCGCGGAGCGTGATCGCCATGATTTCGGCGAGATCGGGATCGTCTTCGATGATGAGGATGCGCGGCATGCGAACGCCGGACATTCGGCCCGGCGCGCAGGGTTCCTGCAACCTCGCGAGGTGACATCTGCGCAACGATCCGGCGTCCATCGCGGGCGGGTCGTTCCCGCGCGGCCCGAGTCGCCAAGCTACTCGATCCGCGAGTGGTGCTAGACGAGGGCGGCGAAGTCGAGGATGCGCGGCTGGACGAGGCGCTCGAAATCGCTGTAGTGCATTTGGATCAACTCGGTGTGGGAACCGGCGTTGAAGGCGATGAACTCGTCCTCGGTGAGCTCGCGGGCCACGTAGACGGGCAGGCCGAAGAGGTTGCCGAAGGGCGGCATCGCGCCGGTTTCGCAGCCGGGGAAGCAGTTGCGGAAATCGGCCTCGTGGGCCATCTCGATGCGCACGGCGCAGGAGAGTTCCCCGAGCACTTCGACATCGACATGGAGGCTGGCGGGCAGGACGGCCATCGCCAGTTCGCCGTCGATGCGGACGATGACGGTCTTGGCCAGTTCGCGGCCGGAGATGTGGCTGGCGGCGGCGATTTCCTGGGCGGTGAAGGCGGGCGAGTGCGAGATCACGGTGTAGCGGATCTGCTCGCGGTCGAGGTAGTCGCAAAGGGCCTTGAGGATCATACAAGCGCCTTTCCGGTGGGGGTTGGGGGTGGACGGGCGGAAGCGGCGGTGAACCGCGACCGGGGAAGATACGCTGCGAACCGGGCGGCGTCCACCGCGGGTCGAGAGTTTTCGCCGACGCCGGGCTTGCCGCGCGCAGCACCGCGCCCATGCTCGCGCCATGGATTTTCGAGCGAAGGCATTGTTGGCGGCGGCGTTGGCCGTCGTGACCGCGACCGGAGCGTTGGCCCGGTCGGGTTTCAAGTGGGAGGAACTCCAGTTGATCGACCAGAAGTGGCCCCAGGCGAAGGCGACCACGACCGGCCTGCGGTATGTCGTGACGCGCGAGGGGCAGGGCGAGCAACCGAAGGCCGGCGACCGCGTGAAGGTGCTCTACAAGGGCATGTTTCTCGACGGCCGGGTCTTCGACCAGACCCTGGATCCGCAAAAGCCCTTCACCTTCCGCCTCGAGCGTGGCGACGTGATCGCCGGCTGGGAGGAAGGCATCGCCCTGATGCGGGTGGGGGAACAACGCACCTTGATCGTGCCCTACGACCTGGCCTACGGCTCGCGCGGCAAGCTGCCCGGCATTCCGCGGCAGACCTCGTTGGTGTTCGAGGTGGAGCTGCTTTCGTTCGAGACCAACCCGGCCGCAACCCGCGCTTCCGCCCAACCATGAAGCGCGTCGTCCTGCTCGGAGGTGCCCTCGGCGCGGTGCTCGCGCTCGGGGCGGGCTGCGGAGCGAAGTCGGATTCCGGCGCGGCGGCCGCCCCCGCCGCGGCCGAGGCTCCGGCCGCGCCGAAGCCGCCCCCGGCCTCGACCCGGGAAGAGTGGACCGGTGAGCAGCTCGCGTTCATCAAGGAGAAGTTCGGGGAACTGCAATCGACCCCCACCGGCCTCCTGTACAAGATCCTGCAGCCCGGCCAGGGGGAGGAGCGGCCGCCGCGCGGCAAGCTCTGCACGGTGCACTACCGCGGGACTTTTCTCGACGGCAAGGTCTTCGACGAGTCGTACCGCCGCGGCGAACCGTTCAAGTTCCGGGTCGGCGTGAAACAGGTGATCCCGGGCTGGGATGAGGCCGTGGCGGCCATGCGCAAGGGCGAGAAGCGGCTGGTCGTGGTGCCCTACTGGCTGGGATACGGAGTGCAGGGGAAGATTCCCTACATCATGCCGCGCACGACCCTCGTCTTCGAGATCGAGCTGCTCGACTGGGCGGCCACCGCGGCGGTGCCTTCCGGCCGCTAGCCGGCGCCGCCACCTCCTGCTCCCCGGCGACACGACCGCCCCTGTCATGTTCGACGTCCAGTACAACTTCTTCCGCGACCTCGACCGCCGTTGCGTGGCCGAGGGCCTGAGCGAGGCGCAGTGCGCCGCGGTGGTGGAGCTCAAGCGCAAGGCGATCGACTCCGCGCTGAACCGCAGCAACCCGCTCGCGGCCGAGGTGCTCGCCGGCCGGACGACCTTCGTCGCCGCGTACGACGGGTTCTCGCGCGCCTTCCGCGGCCTGCGCCGGTTCGTGCCCAAGTCCCACGACGCGGCCTGGAACGAGCGCCTCGAGCAGCTCGCGCTGATTGTGCCCAACGTCCGGCATTTCCGCCGCCGCAGCCTCTTCGCCGCCGACAACCCGACCGGCCTCACGCTGTACGGTGCGGCGGCGGGCGCGGCGGTCGCGGCG
>JAEXPQ010000080.1 GCA_023446735.1 Verrucomicrobiota bacterium | reverse complement strand
CCGCCGGACCGCGCGGCCCTGGCGGCGGCGGTTTCCACGACCCGTTCGACGTCTTCCGCGAGGTCTTCGGCGGCGGCGGTGGGGGCGGCGGTATCTTCGAGGAGTTCTTCGGCGGCGGTGGCGGCGGCGGCGGGCCGCAGCGCGGCGCCGACCTGCGTTACGACCTCGAACTCACGCTCGAGGAGGCGGCCAACGGCTGCGAGAAGGAGATCACCTTCCGCAAGCTGGCCGAATGCGAACACTGCTCCGGCTCGGGCGCCGAGCCCGGTTCGAAGCGCGTCCGCTGCGTCACCTGCCAGGGTCACGGCCAGGTCACCACCTCCCGGGGTTTCTTCACGTTTCGCCAGACTTGTCCGACCTGCGGCGGAGCCGGCACCCGAGTCGAGAAACCCTGCGCCAAGTGCCGCGGCGAAGGTCGCGTCCAGCAGGATGCCAAGGTCAAGGTCCGGATCCCGCCCGGCGTCGATACCGGCACGCGCCTGCGCTCTTCCGGCAATGGCGAAGCCGGCACGCTCGAGGGCGGCCCCGGCGACCTCTACATCGTGCTGCACGTCGCCGCGCATGAAGTGTTCGAGCGCCAGAACGACGACCTGTTCTGCGAGATCCCGATCAAGTTCACCTTGGCCACCCTTGGTGGCACGATCGAAGTTCCGACCCTCACCGGCAAGGCATCGCTCAAGATTCCGGCCGGCACGCAGTCCGGCACGACGTTCCGGCTCAAGGGCCGCGGTCTGCCCAACCTGCGCGGCGGCCCTCCGGGCGATGAACTCATCCGGGTGCACGTCGAGGTGCCGACTTCGCTCAACAGCGACCAGCGAAAGAAGCTCGAGGACTTCGCCGTCGCCTGCGGCGCCGCCGACGCGCCGGTGGCGCGGAGCTTCCTCGAGAAGGCCAAGAAGTTCTTCCAGTGAGCCCCATGCGCATCGTCCTCCTCGGTTCCGGCCGCGGCTCGAACGCCGAGGCCATCCTCGCCGCCGAGCGCGAGGGCCGGCTCGGGCACGCCCAAGTCGTCGGCCTCTTCTGCGACAAGCCCGACGCCCGCATGCTCGAACTGGGGCCACGTTTCGGCGTGCCCGCGCAGTTCGTCGACCCCGCGCCGTTCAAGACCAAACTCGAAGGCGCCGGCGAGGAACGCTTCATCGCCGCCCTCCGCGCCGCGCAGCCCGACCTGGTCGTGCTCGCCGGCTTCATGCGCGTGCTCAAACCGCGCTTCCTTGAGGCCTTCGCCGGCCGGATCATCAACCTCCACCCGAGCCTGCTCCCGAGTTTCCCGGGGCTCGACGGCATCGGCCAGGCGTTCCGCCACGGGGTGAAGATCACCGGCTGCACCGTCCACGAGGTCGACGCCACGGTCGACGGCGGCCGTATCCTCGATCAGGAAGCCGTGCGCATCGAAGAAACGGACACCCTGGAGACCCTCGCCGCGAAGATCCACGCCGCCGAGCACCGCCTGCTGCCGGCCGTGATCGCCCGCCTGAGCCGGCGGGGAACCTGAACCTTCCCATGAGCCTCGTCGAAGCCCGCATCCCGATCCCCGTCGCCGCCGCCGAGGCGGTGGAGAACGCCTTCGCCGAGGCCGAGAACTCCGACTGGGGCGTGTTCGAGGACCGGCCCACGGCCAGCGCCTGGCTCGGCAGCTATTTCCCCGACGAAGCCGCGGTGCGCGCGGCGGTCGCCCGCGCCCGGCGCGACTTGCGCGACATCGCCGATCTCGCCGAACCCACCATCACGCCCGTGGCGGACACGGACTGGCGCGAGAGCTACAAGCTGCATTTCAAGCCGTGGAGCTTCGGCCGCATGCACTGGGTCCCGGTCTGGGAACGCGGCTCGTACGCGTTGCCGCGGGGAGAAGTCGCGGTGTTGCTCGACCCCGGCATGGCCTTCGGCACGGGCAACCACGAGACCACCCGCCTATGCTGCGAGCGGATGGTGGCGTATGCCGAGGCGGTGCGCGCGGCGGGCGGCAAGCTCTCCGGTCGCCGGGTCGTCGATGCCGGCTGCGGCTCGGGCATCCTCGCGATCTCGGCGGTGAAGCTCGGCTTCGCGCCGGTGGCCGGATTCGACAACGATCCGGAGGCGGTGGCAGTGAGCCATGAAAACGCCGCCCTCAACGGTGTGACCGGCGAGGTGGATTTCTTCGTCGGCAACCTCATCACCGGCCTGAAGGGCGCACCGGCCGATCTGCTGATGGCCAATATCCTCGCCAACGTCCTGCGCGAGTTCGCCCGCGAGCTCGTTGCCGCCGTCGCCCCCGGGGGCTGGCTGGTGCTCAGCGGAATTCTCGCCACCGAGATCGAAGCGGTGCGCCGCGACTTCGCGACCGTCGCTCCCGGCTGGACACTCGAGAGCCGCACACTCGGCGAGTGGTCCGACCTGAAGCTGGTTCGACCGCGCTGAGTCGCCACTCGAACAGTACCGGCGGCCGGGCGTGGTGGCGTTTGGCCTGTCCCGACAACGGCATGGCAACCGGTGGCGAACGCTCGCGCCGCGGAGGCCCACAGGCCGACGTGCTGCCTTCGGGAACGCGGCGAGGCCGGGAAACGAGTGCGACCACGGCTCCGTCCCACCGAATCGGCATGGCACGTGCACCAAGCGATACCTTGGAATCCCCGCCACGGACCACCCAAGCTGTACTGAATGGCTCGCGCGGTCCTGGGCTGGATTCCCCAGAAGCCCACTCGCGAAACCTGCCCGGGCGCCGCCGACCTGGCGTTTCAGCTGAAGAACTGGCCGAAGGCGACGATTAGAAAATTCCATCTGCGGCTGCACAATTAATAAGCAATGCTGATTGACGGCCACCACACGACCCGCACCATCGGGCGGTTTTTTTCCGACTAATGAAAGCCTCCAACTTCATCACTCCTGCCATTGTTTACGCGCTCGCGATCGGCATCTCGTTTGCCGTCGCGGCCATGATCAAGCTGATCGACCGCTCCTTGCAGGCGGCCCGGTCCAAAAAGAGCTGATCCAACCTCCACCGTTCCTTGAATCCTCTGAGAACACGGGGGCTGCTATGCCGCGCCTAATCGAACTCTTTCAGGGCATCCACACGCTCGCGCAGTCGGACTTGTGGATCATCATCGCCCGACTCGGCCTCATTGTCTTGGGGGCCGTGCTGATCTACCTCGGCCGCAAAGGCGTCCTTGAGCCCCTGCTGATGATCCCCATGGGATTCGGCATGGCGGTGGTGAACGCCGGCGTGCTGTTCATGGACCCGAACACCGCCGGCCAGATCGTGGCCGGCACCCCGGACCTCGCCACCCAGCAGACCGCCATCGCCACGGCCCAAGCCGGCCAGATGCACGGCAATCTCTTGCTGGCTCCGCTCGTCGAGAAACCGGCCGAACTGATGAACATCCTGCAGATCGAGTGCTTCCAACCGATCTACACCTTCGCCTTCAGCAACGGCTTGATCGCCTGCTTCGTGTTCATGGGCATCGGCGTGCTCCTCGACGTCGGTTACGTGATGTCCCGACCCTACGAGAGCATGTTCCTCGCGCTCGCGGCTGAACTTGGCACCATCGCAACGTTCCCGGCTGCGATGGCTTGGGGTCTGACTCCGAGCCAATCCGCGGCGGTCTCCCTCATCGGTGGAGCCGACGGCCCAATGGTTCTCTTCGCCTCCCTGAAGCTCGCGCCGGAGCTTTTCGTGCCGATCACGGTGGTTGCATACTTGTACCTCGGGCTGACGTACGGTGGGTATCCCTTCCTGGTCAAAGCAATGATTCCCAAGTCGATCCGCGTGCTTCCGATGCGCACGGCCAAGACCCGTTCCGTCAGCAGCGGAGCCAAGCTTACGTTCGCGGTGATTTCTTGCACTGTGCTCTGCCTGCTCTTCCCGGTCGCGGCCCCGCTCTTTCTCTCCCTCTTCCTCGGAGTGGCGGTGCGCGAATCCGGACTGAAGGACTTCGAGAACCTGCTCAGCGGCCCGCTGCTCTACGGTTCGACCTTCTTTCTCGGCCTGCTCCTCGGGATCCTTTGCGATGCGGCGACCCTGCTGCAACCGATCATCTTCAAACTCCTGATGCTCGGCATTCTCGCCCTGCTGCTCTCCGCCATCGGCGGCGTCCTGGGCGGGTACGCGCTCTATTTCCTCTCCGGCCGGCGGTACAACCCGGTCGTCGGAATCGCCGGCGTGAGCTGCGTTCCGACCACTGCAAAGGTCGCCCAGAAGATCGTGAGCGCAGACGACCCCCGCGTCATCATCATGCCGCAGGCGCTTGGCGCCAACATCTGCGGTGTCATCACCACCGCTGTGATCTGCGGCATCTACGTCACGATGATCCCGCTGATCAAATAACCCGCAAGCTCTCCGCCCGCGGCGCCCTGCCGCGGGCTTTTTATTGCAACTTGGGCGGCAGCCCCACCCCATCGCGCCGCTGATTTCCGCACCGTTCTCCAACGACCGACATCTCCACCCCTGTCATGACTGCGTTTCTTGCCAATGCCCCGGCCGCGGGGACCCCGCTCTCGTGGGTCATTCCGTTCGGCCTTCTTCTGCTCCTAATCGCCACCATGCCGCTCACCCCTCACGGGCTGAAGCATCTGTGGGAAAAGTACTACCCCTTGGTGTCGATCGCTCTCGGCGCCCTAGTGGTGGGCCACTACCTGCTGCAGGTCCCCCACGGCGCGCATGAGGTAGCCAAGACCATGGAGGAGTACTTCGCCTTCATCGCGCTCATCGGATCCCTTTTTGTCGTCGCCGGCGGCATCCACAATTCGATCCGCGGCGAAGCCCGGCCGACCGCCAACGTGATCTTCCTGCTCGTCGGCGCGCTGCTGGCCAACCTCATCGGCACCACCGGCGCCTCGATGGTCCTCATCCGTCCGTGGATCCGGATGAACAAATACCGCATCACCACGTTCCACATCGTCTTCTTCATCTTTGTCGTCTCCAACATCGGCGGCGCGCTCACGCCGATCGGTGACCCGCCGCTCTTCCTCGGCTATCTGCACGGCGTCCCCTTCTTCTGGTTGGTCGAGCACGCCATGCTCCCGTGGCTGCTCACGCTCGGCCTCATCCTCGCGATCTTCTTCGTCCTCGACTACCGCAACTTCCTGCGGGCCCCGCTTCCGGTGCGCGAAAAGGAGACGCGCAACGAGCCCGCGGTGCGCGTCGAAGGCATGCACAACATCTTCTTCCTTCTCGTCATCGTCGGTGCCGTCTTCCTTCCCGAAGCCTACTTCATCCGGCCGCTGGTCATGATCGCAGCCGGCACCGTCGCCTACCTCACCACCAAACGCGCGGTGCGCGAGGCCAACGAGTTCTCCTTCGGTCCCATCAAGGAGGTCGGATTCCTGTTCATCGGCATCTTCGCGACGATGATGCCGGCCCTCGATTACCTGAAGGAGCACGGTCGCGAGCTCGGCTTCGAGAAACCACTCCAATACTACGTGGCGACCGGCAGCCTCTCCGCGGTGCTCGACAACGCCCCCACCTACCTCAATTTCCTCACCCTCGCCGAGACCTCCATCATCCCCACCGACGTCCAGAGCGAAGCGAGCGCCCTGTTCGTCGCCGGTCGCAACGGCGAGCAGGAGAAGTTGGTGCCGTGGCTGCTGCACCCAGCCAGCGAGGCCAATGGCGAGCCGGCATCGCTGTTCGTCATCGCGGTGAGCCTCGGCGCGGTCTTCTTCGGCGCGATGACCTACATCGGCAACGGCCCGAACTTCATGGTGAAGTCCATCGCCGACAGCTCGAAGGTCCACACCCCGTCGTTCTTCGGCTACGTCTTCAAGTACAGCCTGCCCTTCCTGTTGCCGGTGCTCCTGCTGACCGGCTGGATCTTCCTCTGATCGCATCACGATCCCACTCCGCCTTCCCGAGCCGCACGGTCCCGCACCGTGCGGCTTTTTCGTCCCCAATATTCCACCGGCGGCATCCGCTCCAGGATCGCTTCGCGACACGATCCTCGGACCTACTCCGTCTCGGACACGCCGCCCCACGACCTCGCAGAGTAGGACAGGACGGCCGCCGATCGCGAGGCTCTCACGGTCGGGGCGTTCCGGTATCCGCGAAATCCGCGATCTCCCCGCCTGCCTTTCGCGCTCCGCTGTAGCGGGCACCGACGAACCCGGATCCGCTGTCCGAATCCATCGTCGCCCGCGCCCCGAGCTCCCACCACAAGAAGCCGGCGCACCTCTAGGAGATGCGCCGGCCGACTTGCTCAGACTGTTTGCAAACAGAGGGGTCCGTGGCGCCTCCGTTCAGATCGCGACATCGCCCCGCTCGTCGGTGCGGATGCGAATCACGTCGTCGAGCGGAACCACGAAGATCTTGCCGTCGCCGATCTTGCCGGTCTTGGCGGCCTTCACGACCGTCTCCAAGACCTTCGGCACAATAGCGTCGGCCACGGCGATCTCGAGTTTCACCTTGGGAAGGAAATCCACGGTGTATTCGCTGCCGCGATAGATCTCGGTGTGGCCCTTCTGGCGGCCGAAGCCCTTGACCTCGGTGACGGTCATGCCTTCGACGCCGATCTCGGTGAGGGCGTCCTTCACCTCCTCGAGTTTGAAGGGCTTGATGATTGCAACGATGAGTTTCATCGGAATGGGAGTGTGGATGGTGTTGGGTGGTACCGGCCCGCTTCCCCCGGCCGCCCGCGCGGGGCGCGGCCGGAGCGGCAGGCCGGCGGATGGATCACTTGTGCGTGGCTTGGAAGTCCGGGTACGCTTCGTTGCCGTGCTCGCCGATGTCGAGACCCTCGACCTCCTCCTCGACGCTCACGCGGATGCCCATGGTGGCCTTGAGCGCGTACCAGAGCGCCAGCGAGATCGGGAACACGAAGCCGCCGACGAGAAGCACGCCCTTAAGCTGCGCGAGGAACTGCGCGCCGGGGGTGAGCCCGGTGTCGAGGCAAGCCACGGTCTTGGCGACCTCAGTGTTGTAGAAGAGACCGAGCGCCAGGGTGCCGAACACGCCGTTGACCAGATGCACGGAGAGCGCACCGACCGGGTCGTCGAGCTTCAACTTGTCGAAGAAGATGACCGCGAGCACCACGAGCACGCCGGCGATGGTGCCGATGATGGCGCCGGAACCGAGCGAGACGAAGGCGCAGGGGGCCGTGATCGCAACGAGGCCGGCCAAGCAGCCGTTGAGGATCATCGAGAGGTCGGGCTTCTTGAGCAGCACCCAGGCGGTGATCAAGGCACCGAGCGAACCGGTGGCCGCGGCGATGTTGGTATTGACCAGGACATACGCGATCGCCGAACCGTCACCCGCAGCCATGGTGGAGCCGGGATTGAAGCCGAACCAGCCGAGCCAGAGGATGAGCACGCCGAGGGCGGCCGAAGTCATGTTGTGGCCCGGAATCGGGTGCACCTTGCCGTCCTTGCCGAACTTGCCGCGGCGCGCACCGAGCACGATCACACCGGCGAGAGCGGCCCAGCCGCCCACCGAATGCACAACCGTCGAACCGGCGAAGTCGCGGAAGTTGCCGAAGAAGGCCGTGAGCCCCTCGCCCGACGGGGTCGAGCCGAGGATGCCCGCGCCCCAGATCCACTTGCCCGAGATCGGGTAGATCAGGGCGACGAGGACGACGCTGAAGATCATGAAAGCGCCGAACTTGATGCGCTCGGCGACCGCGCCCGAGACGATCGTCGCGGCGGTGCCGGCGAACACGAGCTGGAAGAAGAACTTCGCCCAGAACGGCACCGGGGTCCAGTTGATGGACTCGTAGGCGCCCTCGTAGACCGTCGTCGAGAACGGGTTCATCGCGGCGTAGGCCGAACCGAGCGCCGGCGAGTTGTCCGGGGTCGGGAAGAAGCTGAAGAGGCCGGTCCACATCTGGCCGTTGCCGCCGAACATCAGGTTCCAGCCGAGCACCCAGAACGCGAGCGACGAGATCGCGAAGACGATGAAGTTCTTCGCGAGGATGTTCACCGTGTTCTTCGATTGGCACAGGCCGCTCTCGACCAGCGCGAAGCCGGCGTTCATCCAGAACACGAGCATTCCCGCCACGAGCACCCAGACCGTGTCCAGACCCACCCGCAGCGCACTCAGCGCCGCCGGATCGATGCTCGGAGCCGCGGCCTGCACCGCATCCTCCGCATAGACCGCTCCCGCGGCCAACAAGGGGAGCACGAGGGCGATCTTGCCCAGCGCGCCGAACCCGGGATTACGCCAGTTCTTCATGATATGTATCGTTTGTGTGGAGTTGAATGATGAGCGGCGCACCACGAGGCACGCGACTGTGAGCACCACCCTTCAGCAAAGCACATGCCACCCGCGGCGCGGGACCGTTTTCCCCGGCACACAGACGCAAAAGCGCGGGCCACTCGCACCTTCCTGCGCGTTTTCGCCCACTCCGTGCAGAAACGTCGGAATCGGTGCCATCCGAGTTCACCACTCCAGAGGAACTCGTTGCTGGGTCCAACCCCGCCTCCCGCCAAGGTCAACCGGCATCCCTGCGCTCGCAGCAACCGCCCTCACGTATTTCTGACAACAGCGGCGTAAAAAACGCCGCTACGACCTTCGACGGATTGCGCCCCATGCCGCGATGGCGCACCCCGGCGTCCGACTGCGTGCATACCATGAAGCTTCACCGCCGCCCCCTGCTCGCCCTCGCGTGCCTGTGCCTGCTCGACGGCATCGCCGCCGAGCCCGCCGCCCCCCACTGGCTTCCCGCCACCAACCATTGGGCGGCGAACACCGGCGGCCGAGGCGGCATCAACGCAAACGCCAATGTCATCAGCAACTTCATCGTCGACCTGGCGGTGCTAAATGCCGGTGACCTCAACGAGCAGATGGCGCCCTACGCCCCGCTCGTCATCACCAAGAGCTACTGGGACGAGACCAACTGGGCCGACGGCGTCTACTCCGCCGGCGTGCGCGTTTCGAAGGGCGAGTTTTTCAACAAGGACATCGCGTTCGACACCTCCACCTTCAACGGCGTCACCGCCACCATCGCCCACCCACACGCGCTCGACACGGATCACGATCGGAACGATCCGAATCTGACGGCGGCCCAGCGGCGGGACATCGTGCAACAGAACCTCGAGGACCAGGGCTGCCCGCTCACCGCGTTCGCCGACAACCTGCCCTATGTCGCGCTGAGCGACGGCCGCACCATCACGTCGGTCGCGTATCCGACCAGCGTGGCCTTCGATCCGGACGGCTACCTCTGGGTCGCCGACAACGGCCCGGACCAGAACTTCAAGATCTTCTCGGTTCCGGCCGCCACCACGGAGCCGCCGGATCTCGTCGCCACCTTCGGCGAAACCGGCGGCGTCTTCGCCGGTCCGGTTTCCGGTCGCGCTGGTCCGTTGCGCTTCTGGGGGCCGCGCGGCGTGGGCTTCGGCGACAACGGCGAGATCATCGTCGGCTGCAGCGGCATCCCGGGACAGATCCAGGGCGGCACCGATGTGCGCTGGTTCCAGCCGAGCGATACGAGCTCGCTCGACGCCCGCCTCGCGAGCGCCACCCTCGTCCATCAAGCGCTCGGCACCTTTCTGCACGTCGGCGACTTTGCGCCAGGCACCAACGGCAACGAGCTGCACACCGAGTGTGTCCGCTACGAGATGGACTACACCAAACCGCCGGGCGAGAGCTGGAAGTTCGCGGCGGTCACCCTCGATCCCTTCCGCTATCCGGACGATCCGCGGTTCCAGATGCCGTTCGGCACCACCTACCTCAAGCAGATCGCGGGGAAGAAGTTCCTGTTCTGCACCAACATGGTGAACGACTACCTCGCCGTCTTCCGATTCGAGGAAGGCAGCGAGATCGCCATCCCCTGCGCGCTCTTCTATTTCTTCTCCGATGGCCAAGGCGCCGACTGGGCCGCCGGCAAATACCCGACCACGAGCGACGCGGGCTCCGGTTGGCGCTACATGTGGCGCGACGCCAACGGCAACGGCCGCGTCGAGTCCGACGAGTTCGCGACCTACCTCGTGGCCAACTCCTTCGCCGAGTGCTACGACGTCGACGCTGATGGCAACATCTGGATGGGCGGCGGCCAGTCGGAGTACAGCGAGCAATTCAACGCCGGTGGCAACTGGATCATCCCCTGCACTGGCGTCGATGCCCACGGGGTGCCCCTGTACGACGTTGCGTTGATCGAGAAGCACGATCTGCCGAGCTCGCTGCTCCTGCCCGCGGATCGCGAGATCTCCCGTTCCCCCTGTCGGATGCGCTATCTTCCCGACACCGACACCCTCGTCCTCGGCGTCGGATTCGACCCGTGGTATATCCGCCGCATCTATGTGATCGACGGCTACCGCCATTCCGACCACCCGACGTTACGCTGCCTGATCGACACCGGTTTCGACAGCAAGGGGCAGACCGAGATTCACCTCGACCAGGGCACCGCGGACATGGTGCTGCCCTGGTCGTTCGCCGCCGACAACGACTATGTCTACGTCGGCTACCTCACCGGCGGGCGCGACACCCTCTCCCGCGGCGAGATCACCATCTACAGCATGACCGACGGCCACGAGGTCGGCTGGCTCCGCCCCGATGCCGGCACCAACTGGTTCTGCGGCACCGTCGACCTCGTGGTCGGCCTGCAGGTCACCACTCGCGCCGACGGCACCCGCTTGATCTGCGAGGAGGACGACGGCGCCGGCAAGGTCATGGTCTTCCATTGGAACCCGAAGGACGCTGGACCCGCGGTGCAGCTCAAGTCCGTCTCCACCGCCCAGGCACAGGCGAAGCTCGTCTTTGGCCCGACCGTGAGCAACCGCCTCTACGACGTGTACGCTACGACCGATCTCGCCGCCGGCAACTGGACCAAGCTCACCACCGAGCCGCTCACCGGCACCGGCGGCGACCTCGAGTTCACCGACACCGCCGCCGCCGGCCCGCGGAAATTCTACCGGCTCCAGTTCGCCCCGCCCACCCCGCCGGCACCGCCAGCGCCGTAGGCGCCTGGTCGCCCTCCGAACGCCTCAGGGCGGGGCTGACGCCTCGCGCTACTCCACCAGCCGGTAGCCGATGCCGGCATCGGTGCGCAGGTGCTTCGGCTGATTCGGTTCGGCTTCGAGCTTCGCCCGCAGGTGCGCCATGTGTACGCGCAGGTAGTGCGTGGCCTCCTCGGCGTTCGGCCCCCAGATCTCGCGCAGGATCTGGCGGTGGGTGACGACCTTCCCGCGGTGCTGCACAAGCAGGTGGAGAAACGCATACTCCTTCGCCGTGAGCTTCACCTCGGCGCCGCCGCGACGCACGACCCGAGCGGGCTGGTCCACCTCGATGTCGCCGAAGCGCACGATCGCCGGCTCAGAGCTGGTCTGGACGCGCCGCAGGATCGCGCGGAGGCGCGCGAGGAGTTCGCGGCCGCCGAAGGGTTTCGTGAGATAGTCGTCGGCACCGGCGTCGAGCGCAGCGATCTTGTCATCTTCGCCCGCACGTACCGAGAGCACGAGCACGGGCACCTTCGACCACTCGCGCAGCCGCCGGATCACCGCGGTGCCGTCGAGGTCGGGCAACCCGAGGTCGAGCACGATGCCGTCGGGGGCGTTCACCGCGGCTTCGTGGAGCGCGAGCTGCCCGGTCTCAGCTTCGGCGACCCGGTAGCGCTCCGTCTCGAGCGTGAGCCGCAGCAGCCGGCGGATCTGCACCTCGTCGTCGACGATCAGGATCTTCGGAGTGGCGGCCGCGCTCATGGTGCGGGCTCACCCTGTGGCGTGCGGTGCGGCAGGTAAATGGTGAACACGGCGCCGCCGCCAGCGTTGTCGCGGTAGGCGACCGTGCCGCCCTGTGCGGCGGCGAAACCTTGCACAATCGATAGCCCCAGCCCGAGCCCGCCAGCCCGCACGCCGCCGCCGCGGGCAAACTTGCGAAAGAGCCGCTCCTGCTCGGCCGCGCCGATGCCCGGACCTCGGTCGGCCACCGCGAGAAACGCCCGCGTTCCGTCCGCCTCGATGCCGGCGGTGACCGTGATCGCGGTGCCGACAGGCGTGTGCACCGCGGCATTGAGCAGCAGGTTGGCGAGCGCCTGCTCGGTGAGCGTGAAGTCCGCATAGAGCGGCGCAAACTCCGCCGGCACCTCGAGCGTGAGCGGATGGCCCGCTAACGCGTCGCGCACGCCCTCGACCGCCGCGTTCACGATGTCCCCCGCGTCGCACCAGTCGCAGCGCGGCTTGAGCGCGCCGCTCTCGAGCCGCGTCTGGTCGAGCAGGTTGCCAACCAGCCGGTTCAGGCGCTGGGCGGCGGTGCGGCCCTCGCGGAGGAGGCTGGTCCGCGTGGCGACGTCGGCCTCGGCAAGATTCTCAAGCGTGCCGGTGATCACCGCCAGCGGCGTGCGCAGCTCGTGCGAGACGCTGTCGAGCAGCGCGCGGTGGAGTTTCGCGGACTCGGCGAGGAGCTTCTCGCGCTCGCTAGCCGCGTGCAGGGTGTCGCGCTCGATCATCAACGCCAGTTGTCGACCGAAGGCATCGAGCAGGTCGCGTTGCGCGAGGGTGAGCGCTTTGTCTCCGGCGCACACACACAACACGCCGAGCGCGCGTTCCTCGCGTACTAGTGGCAAGTGGTAGCCCGCGCTCGCCGGCAGCGTGTCGGTGAAGCGCCCGGCGGCACGCCGATGGGCCAACACCCAAGCCGCCACCCCGCCCTCCTTCTCGTCGACGGCGAAGGATCCTGCGAAATGGGGCACCAGCCCCGGGCCTCCGTTCTCCGCCAGAAGCAGAGCACTCGTCACACCGAAAAGCCCGTCGATCTGCCGCAACGCGGCGAACACCGCCCCGTCCAGGTCCCGCGCCTCGGCCAGCGCGCGCGTCAGATCAAAGAGCGCCGTCGCCCGTTCCTCGCGCAGCCGTTCGTGGCGCCCCTGGGCGCGGATTCGCGCAGTGAGCTGGCCGACGATGATCGCCACCGCGAAGTACGCGACGAACAGCGTCGCATCCTCGACCCGGCTGATATGGAAGGTGAACCGCGGCGGGATGAACAGGAAGTTCCACGTCGCCGCGCTGAGCACGCCCGCGGCCAACACCGGACCGCGCCCGACGCGCAGGCTCAGCGCCACGATCGCCAGCAGGTACACCAGTCCGGCCGCGAGATAGGTGTCCGCCGGGAGCAACTGCCCCAGCAGCGTGAGGGCGACCACTGTCCCGACCGCCCACCCGTACTCGCTCGGCCGACTCCGCCACGCGGCCTCCAGATCGACCTGCCGGCGCGGCGATGCGCCCGGCTCGGCGGGCACGACGTAGATATCGATGTTGCCGCCCTGCCGCAGGAGACGCTCGACCAGTGAGCCGCCCCGCAGCCACGCGAGCCAACGCGACTCGCGCGGCTTGCCGACGACGATCTGCGTCGCGTCGTACCGCAGCGCCGTGCGGACCAGCGCCGCGGCCACGTCGTCGTCGTGCGTCACCACGACCTCGGCACCGAGTTCGCGGGCCAACGCGAGATTGGCATCGAGCAACCGCTGGGCCTCCGGCGTGGGCGCGCGCGAGCCTTCGACGTAAACCGCCACCCACGAGGCGCCCTGGGCGGCGGCGAGGCGGCGCGTCCAGCGCACGAGCTGCGTGGAGAATGGGCTGGCGCCCACGGCGACCAGCAGGCGTTCGCCGCTGCGCCACACCGTCTGTTTCACCGTGGTCGAGCGCAGTGCGCGCAATTCGCGGTCGACGCGCTCGGCGGTGAAGCGCAACGCGAGTTCGCGGAGCGCGTTGAGATTCGACTCCTGGAAGAAGTTCTCCGCGGCCGTCGCCGCGCGCTCGCCGAGGTAGACCTTCCCTTCGCGCAACCGCTCGCGCAGTGCCCCCGGCGTGAGGTCGAGCAGCTCGATCTCGTCGGCCAGATCGAGCACGGAATCGGGCACGGTCTCGCGCACCGCCACGCCGACGATCTGGCGCACCGCATCTGCCCGCGACTCGACGTGCTGGATGTTCAACGTCGTGAAGACATCCACGCCGGCTTCGAGCAGCTCGACGACATCCTGCCAACGTTTCGTATGGCGCGATCCGGGAGCATTCGAGTGAGCGAGTTCGTCGACCACCGCCAGCTGCGGCCGGCGTGCGAGCAGCCCGTCGATGTCCATTTCCGCGAGGCTGGCTCCACGGTGTTTGAACGTGCGCCGCGGCTGGGTCTCCAACCCCGCCACCATCGCCTCGGTCTCGGCACGACCGTGGGTCTCGACGACCCCGACAACCACATCGGCCTTCTCGGCCCGCGCGCGCTGGGCGGCGCGGAGCATCGCATACGTCTTCCCCACGCCGGGGCACATCCCGAGGAAGACCTTCAACCGGCCACGCCGGGCCTTGGCCTCGGTGCTCCGCAGCGCGGCGGCAAGCGCATCGGGATCGGGACGGTCGGCTTCGGTGTTCACTGAACGGGAAAGCGGGAATCGAGCGCGAGGTTGAGCGCGAGCACATTGATCCGCGCCGGAGTAAACTGCCCGCCCACCGTGAGCCGCGCAATCAGTTCGTCGAGTGCGGCCTGCTGCGCGGATTCGAGTCGCCGGGCCGTGGCGACGCGGTCGGCCTGCAGGCGCACCGCGGCCGGCGAGAGATCAGGATCGAGCCCGCTGCCGCTGGCGGTGAGCAGATCGGCAGGCACGGTGGCGGCAGACGGGAACGCGGCGCGGCGCGCGGTGATCGACTGGGCGAGCGCGGCACTGGTCCACGCCTGGTTGCTCGCGCCCGAGGGCACGGTGGCGAAGCTCGCCGCCGAGGGCCGCGGTTGGAAGTAGCATGGGTTGCCCGCCGTGTCCTGCGCCAGCAGCGCGGAGCCGACGACGACCCCGTCGCGCACGACCAGCGAGCCCTCCGCCTGCCGCGTGAACGCGACGCGCGTCAGCGCCCAGACGGCGAACGGATAGAGCCCACCCGTGACCACGGTCAGGACGAGCAACAGACGCAGCGCGGTGAGGAGTGTGTTCATTTGTTGGGGTGGAGACCGAGGGAATCGGAAGCCGGCCACGCGACGCGCGAGCCGCCGTGATCGCCCGCGCTGCATTGTGCGAGCATCAGGCCGAGGATCAGTCCGACCACGGTCGCGAGGACATAGGAACCGATGCGGAGACGTTCGGCGGTTGTTTTCATGGTGGTTCAGGCGAGGTGCACGGCGACAAGGAGCAGATCGATTAGCTTGATGCCGACGAACGGTGCCACGAGACCGCCGGCCCCGTAGAAGAGGAGGTTGCGGCGCAGCAACGCGGCGGCCGGCTGCGCACGGTAGGCGACGCCGCGCAACGCCAGCGGCACGAGCGCGACGATGATCAGCGCGTTGAAGATGACGGCGCTGAGGATCGCGCTCTGCGGCGAGTGCAGGCCCATGAGGTTGAGCCGGCCGAGCGGGCCGGCGACCGCGCCGGTGGCGTAGAGCGCGGCGAACAGCGCCGGAACGATCGCGAAGTACTTCGCCACGTCGTTGGCGATCGAGAAGGTCGTGAGCGCGCCGCGCGTCATCAGGAGCTGCTTCCCGATCGCGACGATCTCGATGAGTTTCGTCGGGTTGCTGTCGAGGTCGACCATGTTGCCGGCCTCGCGGGCGGCCTGCGTGCCGGTGTTCATCGCCACGCCGACATCGGCCTGGGCGAGCGCGGGGGCGTCGTTGGTGCCGTCGCCGGTCATGGCGACGAGGCGGCCCTGCGCCTGCTCGTCGCGGATGCGCGCGAGCTTCATCTCCGGCGTGGCCTGCGCGAGGAAGTCGTCGACGCCGGCCTCGGCGGCGATGGCGGCGGCGGTGAGCGGGTTGTCGCCGGTGATCATCACGGTGCGGATGCCCATGCGGCGCAGCTCGGCGAAGCGCTCCTTGATGCCGCCCTTCACGACGTCCTTGAGGTGGACGACGCCGAGAACGTCGCGCTCCTCGGCGACGACGAGCGGCGTGCCGCCGGCGCGGGAGATGCGGTCGACGGCCTCGCCGACCGCGGCGGGAAACGCACCGCCCTGCGCCTGCACCCAGTCGCGCACGCTGGCGGTCGCGCCCTTGCGGATGCGGCGCGCGCGCTGGCCGTCGTGGGCGGAGAGGTCGACGCCGCTCATGCGCGTTTGCGCCGTGAACGGCACGAAGTGCGCGTGCGGCGCGGCGAGCTGGCGCTGGCGCAGGTTGAAGCGCTCCTTGGCGAGCACGACGATGCTGCGGCCCTCAGGTGTTTCGTCGGCCAGCGAGGCGAGCTGCGCGGCCTCGGCGAGGCGCTCGACCGCCACGCCGGGCGCGGGCACGAACTCGGCCGCCTGACGGTTGCCGAGCGTGATCGTGCCGGTCTTGTCGAGCAGCAGCACGTCGATGTCGCCGGCGGCCTCGACCGCGCGGCCGGAGGTGGCGATGACGTTGCGCCGCACCAGCCGGTCGATGCCGCTGATGCCGATCGCGCTGAGCAGGCCGCCGATGGTCGTCGGGATGAGGCAGACGAAGAGCGAGACGAGCACGGGCACCGACGTGTCCACGGCGCCGGGCTGGCCGGCGAGCGTCTCGGAGAATTGCGCGAAGGCCGGCAGCGTCACCACCACCGCGCCGAAGACGAGCGTGAGGCTCGTGAGCAGGATCCCGAGCGCAATCTCGTTGGGCGTGCGCTGGCGGGCGGCGCCCTCGACCAGGCCGATCATGCGGTCGAGGAAACCGCCGCCGGGCTCGACGCTCACGCGCACGAGAATCCGGTCGCTGAGCACGCGGGTGCCGCCGGTGACGGCGCTGCGGTCGCCGCCGCTCTCGCGGATCACGGGCGCGGACTCGCCGGTGATCGCCGACTCGTCGACGCTGGCGATGCCCTCGGTCACCTCGCCGTCGGCGGGGATGACGTCGCCCGCCACGCAGACGACGAGGTCGCCCTTGCGCAGGTCGGTGGCGGCGACGCGTTCCTCCGCCGCGCCGCGCAGGCGCCGGGCTTGCGTCTGCGAGCGGGAGCGGCGGAGGAAGTCCGCCTGGGCCCGGCCGCGTCCCTCGGCCACGGCCTCGGCGAAGTTGGCGAAGAGCACCGTGAACCAGAGCCAGAGCACGATCTGGACGGTGAAACCGGTCAGGCGGGTGTCCGCGAGGTCGCGTACCGCAACGGCGGTGACGGCGAGCGCGCCCAGCGCGGTGACGAAGATGACGGGGTTCCGCCAGAGCGCGCGCGGGTCGAGCTTGCGTCCAGCGTCGAGCGCAGCGCGGCGCAGCAGGGCGGCATTCCAGGTGGAGATGGCGGCGGGTTTCATGGGGTGGATCTCCGTTGTTCAGAAGGTGCGGCCGGCACCGAGCAGCAGGTGCTCCAGCACCGGGCCGAGCGCGAGCGAGGGAAAGTGAGTGAGCGCGACGACGATCAGGATCGTGCCGCCGAGGAGGGCGGCGAAGAGCGGGCCGTCGGTCGGAAAGGTGCCGCTGGAGGGCGGCACGGTTTTCTTCGCGGCGAGGCTGCCCGCCAGCGCGAGCAGCGGCAGGATCACGGCGAACCGACCGAGGAGCATCGCGAGCGCGCCGCCCCAAGTGTAGAGGCCGCCGGTCGCGGTGAGGCTGCCGAAGGCGGAGCCGTTGTTGTTGGCCATCGAGCCCCAGGCGTAGAGCACCTCGGTGAGCGCGTGCGGGCCGCCGTTGCCGACGGCTGCGCGGCCGCTCGCGGTGAGAAACGACGCCGCGCATCCGAAAAGCACCGCCACGCACGGGACGAGCACCGCGACCGCCGCCATCTTCACCTCGAAGGCCTCGATCTTCTTGCCGAGGTACTCAGGCGTGCGGCCGACCATCAGCCCGGCGAGGAACACCGCCAGCACGATCATCGCGACCATGCCGTAGAGGCCGGAGCCGATACCGCCGAAGATGATCTCGCCGAGCAGCATGTTGAACAGCGCCACGCCGCCCGCTAGCGGTGAGAGCGAGGAGTGCATGGCGTTGACGGAGCCGTTGGAGGCGACGGTGGTGGCGTTGGCCCAGAGCACGCTCGGCACGACGCCGAAGCGCACCTCCTTGCCCTCCATCGCGACCGCGGCTCCGAGCGGCGGATGCGGCGCGACTTCCGCCCAGAGCGCCAAGCCCAGCGCGGCGACGAAGAACGCCAGCATCACGCCGTACACCACCCACGCGTGACGCCGCGCGCCGACGAGTCGGCCGAACGCGAGCACGCCGCCTGCCGGCAGCAGGAGGATCGCGAGTGTCTGCAGGAAGTTGGAAAGCGGAGTCGGGTTCTCCAGCGGGTGCGCGGAGTTCACGCCGTAGAAGCCGCCGCCGTTGGTACCGAGCTGCTTGATCGCGACCTGCGAGGCGGCCGGCCCGAGCGGGATGACCTGCTCAGCGCCGGTGAGCGTCGTCGCCTTCGCGTACGGCACGAACGACATCGGCACCCCCTGCGTGACGAGCACCACCGCCAGCACGAGCGAGAGCGGCAGCAGCACATAGAGCGTGCCGCGCCCGAGATCGGCCCAGAAGTTGCCGAGACCGGCGGCGGACTTTCGCACGAGTCCGCGTGCCAGGGCGGCCATGACCGCGAGACCGACGGCGGCGCTGAGGAAGTTCTGCACGCCCAAGCCCGCCATCTGCGTGAGGGTGCTCAGCGAGGCCTCGCCCGAATAGGCCTGCCAGTTGGTGTTGGTGACGAAGGAGACCGCGGTGTTCACCGCCACGCCCACCGGCACCGCGCCAAAGCCTGCCGGATTCAGCGGCAACCAACCTTGCGCGAGCTGTAGCGCGATCAGCGCGATGAAACCGAAGAGATGGAAGACGAGCAGAGCACCGGCGTACGCGCGCCAGCCCATCTCGGCGGTCGCGTCGATCCCCGCCAGCCGGTACATCGCTCGCTCGACGGGCGCCAGCCACCGCAGGAAGAACGGCGTGCGTCCCTCGAGCACGTCGGCCAACCAGCGGCCGAGCGGCACCGAGGCGGCGACCAACACGACGAGGAAGAGACTGAGGTAGGCGAAGCCGGCGGCGTTCATGACGCCACCACCATACTGCGCGCGACGACGACGCCCTAATCAACAGCCCCGCCTGATCCGTTAAGGAAACATTACGCGGCGGAGTCGCGGAACAATCCGACAGGCGACAATCGGGCTCGTGCGCCTTCAGCCCGGCGGGTTTCGGCCGAATGAACGTAGCCATCAGACACCACCTGCCGCCCCGCCGCTCTCGGCCGGCGGCGCACCACCCTCACCCCCCGGACCTACTTTCCATGGCGCTCCCGCTCACCCACGAAGAGTACCGGCTCCTAGTCGAGAAGGCGCCGATCATGATCTGGCGCGCCGATCTCACGATGGGCTGCGACTATTTCAACGAGGTTTGGCTCGCCTTCACCGGCCGCACGGTGGAGCAGGAGCGCGGCAACGGCTGGGCCGAGGGCGTGCACGTGGAGGACTTCGACCGTTGCCTCGCCATCTACACGGCGAACTTCGCCCGGCGCACCGCCTTCGAGATGGAGTATCGCCTTCGTCGCCACGACGGCGCCTATCGCTGGATTTTCGACCGCGGCGTCCCCTTCTCCGACACCACCGGCGAGTTTCGCGGTTACATCGGAAGTTGCATCGATGTGACGGACCGCGTCGAGGCGCAGGCCTCGCTCAAACGCGCCCAGGAAGCCGAGATCAAGCAACTCCAGGGCTTCCTCCCGATCTGCTGCTACTGCAAAAAGATCCGAAACGACGACGACTATTGGGAGCAACTCGAGGCCTACCTCACCCAACACTCCACCGCGAAGTTCTCCCACTGCGTCTGCCCCGACTGCGAGAAGCGGTTCCGCGCCGACATGGGATTGGGCTAGCGCTGGTCGCCCTCGGAGGGATAGGGGTGGATCCCGCAGACGACGAAGCCCGGGGTTGGCCCCCGGGCTTTGTTGTTCTGAAAACTCTCGTCGCTCCGCGGCTCAGGCCGGCGGGATCGCGGTCGAGGCGATGTGCAGGTCCTTGAGCTGTTTGGCCGTCGGCACCGAGGGGCTCTGCGTCATGAGGCACTGGCCCTTCTGAGTCTTCGGGAAGGCGATCACGTCGCGGATGCTGGGCGTGCCGCAGAGGATCGTCACCAGGCGGTCGAGACCGAGCGCGATGCCGCCGTGCGGGGGCGCGCCGTACTTGAACGCGTTGAGCATGTAGCCGAAGCGGCTCTCGACCATGTCGACCGGAATCTTGAGCACGTCCTCGAAGACCTTCTTCTGGAGCGCCGGCTGGTGGATACGGATCGAGCCGCCGCCAAGCTCCACGCCGTTAAGCACAATGTCGTAGTGCTGGCCGCGCACGGCCTGCGGGTTCGAGTCGAGCAGCGCGATATCCTCCTCCACGGGCGAGGTGAAGGGATGGTGCGTCGAGACAAAGCGCTTCTCCTCCTCGTCGTAGCTCATCAGCGGGAAATCGATCACCCAGAGGAAATTGAACTGGTCGGCCGGGATCGTGAGCACGCCGCGCTTCTGGAGGAGCTGCGCGCAGTCGAGGCGGCAGCGGCCGAGGATCGCGCAGGCCTTCTCCCAGCCGGCGGCGGCGAAGAACACGATGTCGCCGTCCTCGATGGCGAGGAGCTGCTTGAGCGCGGCCTTCTCGGCGTCGGTGAAGAACTTCACGATCGGCGACTTCCACTCGCCCTTCTCGGCCTTGATGAAGGCGAGGCCCTTGGCACCGAGCGTCTTCGCGGTGTCCTCGAGCGCGGAGAGCTCGCCCTGCGTGATGTCGGCGAGCTTCTTGGCGTTGAACGCCTTGATCACGCCGCCGTTGGCGACGGTGGACTGGAAGACCTTGAAGGCGGAGGAGCGGAACGTCTCGGTGAGGTCGACGAGCTCCATCGCGAAGCGCGTGTCCGGCTTGTCGACACCGTAGCGGTTCATCGCCTCGGTGAACTTCATGCGCGGGAACGGCGTGGGGATGTCCATCCCCTTCACGTCCTTCCAAATCTTCTTCAGGAGGCCCTCGATGAGCGCGTAGATGTCCTCGCGGTCGATGAAGGAGGCCTCGATGTCGAGCTGGGTGAACTCGGGCTGGCGGTCGGCGCGGAGGTCCTCGTCGCGGAAGCACTTCGCGATCTGGAAGTACTTCTCGAAGCCGGCGACCATGAGGATCTGCTTGAACTGCTGCGGCGACTGCGGGAGCGCGTAGCACTGGCCGGGATTGACGCGCGACGGCACGAGGTACTCGCGGGCGCCCTCGGGCGTGCTCTTGAAGAGGATCGGGGTCTCGATCTCGAGGAAGC
Organism: Verrucomicrobiota bacterium; assembly: GCA_023446735.1. GTDB lineage: Bacteria > Verrucomicrobiota > Verrucomicrobiia > Opitutales > Opitutaceae > CAJCBL01. The sequence goes on along the minus strand of JAEXPQ010000080.1, from coordinate 17,657 downwards.
CCTGGCCGTCCATGAACGTGCGGATCGAGCGCGTCGTCGTGTAGCGCGTCATGATGCCGTTCTTCATCCGCGGGCGGCGCAGATCGAGGTAACGGTACGTGAGGCGGAGGTCCTCGTTGACCTTGTCACCGTTCACATCGTCGAGCGGGAACGGGGGCGTCTCGGAAAGGTTGTGGACCGTGAGCGCGGTGACCTGCAGCTCCACCTCGCCGGTGGGCAGGCTCTTGTTCATCATCTCCGCCGGGCGGAGCTCCACCTCGCCGGTCAGCGTCACCACCGACTCCGGACGCAGGTTCACCGCGAGGGCGCCGAGCTCCGCGCTCGTCTTCGGATTGAGCTTCACCTGGGTCACGCCGGCGCGGTCGCGCAGGTCGATGAACAGGATGCCGCCGTGGTCGCGGATGGAATCGACCCAGCCGGACAAGGTGACGGACTTGCCGACATCGGCGCGGGTGATCTGGGCGCAGGAGTGCGTACGCTTCATGGTGAGAGTTGGTGACGAAACGGTCCGCCTCCGCCCGCGGCAATACCAATCTGGCTCCCCTTTTCCTCTCCTGCTCCTGCTCCGTCCCTCGTTCTCGTTCTCCTCCTCGTTCTCGTTCTCCTCCCGCTCCGCCCCCAGAACGCCCCGCCGACCCGAGAGAACGAGAAAGAGTAGGAGAACGAGAACGATTCGGAGTCCCGCCCATCCCCCTTGGCCATTCCGCACCCCCATTCCGCAATAGCCCGCCGGGGGCCTTGCCCTCCCGCACCGCGTCGCCCACGCTCCCGCCCATGTCCGCTCCCGCCGCCCTCTTCAACTACGCCGCCGAGGCCATCCGCGCCTGGCGCGACGGTCTCAATGGCGATGCCGCCTTGCGCGACTTCATGCGCCGCCACCCCCGTTTTCCGCAGGCCGGGCGCGAGAAACTCACGCGCGCCGTCTTCGCGTACTTCCGGTGGTTGCGCTGGCTGGGGGCCCAGGATCGCCTGCCCGTCCAGATCGAGGCGGCCAACGAGCTGCAGGAACGCTTCGCCCGCGACCCTCACAGCGTGAAGGATGAGGCGTTGCTCGCTCGCGCCGTGCCCGAATGGGTGTGGGCCGAAGTCGATTTCGGGGTGGATCCCGCGCAGGCCGAAGCCCGCCGCCGCGCCTGGGTGCGCTCGCTCCAATCCACGCCCCCGCTCTGGCTTCGCGCCCGCCCCGGCCAGGCCGCCGCGCTCGCCAAGACCCTGGGCTCGTGCGAGTCCGCCGCCCACCCGCTTGCGCCCGACACCCTGCGCTACCGCGGCCACCACGACCTCTACGTCTCCGAGCCGTTCAACGCCGGCGCCTTCGAGATCCAGGATCTCGCCTCGCAACTCGTCGGCGCGCTCTGCGCCCCGCAGCCCGGCGAAACCTGGTGGGACGTCTGCGCCGGCGAGGGCGGCAAATCCCTGCATCTCGCCGACCAGATGGCCAACAAGGGCACGCTCTGGTGCAGCGACCGCTCCAAGCGCCGTCTGGAGAACCTCAAGCGCCGCTTCAACCGCGCCCAGCTCTACAACTACCGCGTCGCCGCCTGGGAAACGCCCGACCATCTCCCGACCAAGACCAAGTTCGACGGCATCCTCGTCGACGCCCCCTGCTCCGGCCTCGGCACCTGGGCCCGCAACCCCGACGCGCGCTGGACCACCACCCCGCACGATATCGAGGAGCTCGCCGCCGTGCAGCTCGGCCTGCTCAACAAAGTCGCCGGCTCGCTCAAACCCGGCGGGCGCCTGATTTATGCCGTGTGCACCCTCGCGCGCCGCGAGACCACCGCGGTCGCCGAAGCCTTCACGGCCGCCCACCCCGAGCTCACGCCCCTCCCGCTGGACGCCGGCACCGGTGGCGCCGCGCGCCAGAACAGCGAATCCCCGGCTTCGTCCATCGATCACCGCACACCGGCTCCCGGTCTTACCCTCTGGTCGCACGAGCTCCAGGCCAACGGCATGTTCATCGCCGCATGGCAGAAAAAGTAGCCACGATCTCCGGCGCCACGGTGCGCGCCGACTTCAACGCCGTCGAGGCCGTCATCCACTACACCCGCGCCGCCCACCGACTCGGGTTGTGGGAGTCTGAACGCACGCTCATCGAGCGTTTCTTTCCCGACCGCTCCGCCGCGCTGCTCGAGGCTGGCTGCGGCGCCGGTCGCGCCACGCTCGGGCTGTGGGAACTCGGCTACCGCAACCTCACCGCGTTCGACTTCGCTGAGGAGCTCGTCGACCAGGCCCGCGACCTCGCCGCCCAACGCGGCGCCACCGGTATCCGTTTGCTCCAGGCCGACGCCACCAAGCCCGCCCAGCTCCGCGCCCTGCTGCCCCCCCCGGCAACCGCCCTCCGCCCACCGTCCTCCGTCATCCGTCATCCGTCCTCCGTCCTCCGTCATCCGTTTTCCGGCGCGCTCTTCCTCTTCAACGGCCTGATGCAGATCCCGACGCGCCGCGCCCGACGCGCCGCGCTGCGCAACCTGCTCGCCGTCGTCGCCCCCGGCGCACCGCTGCTCTTCACCACCCACGACCGCGACGAGCCCGATGAGCTCCACCTCTGGCGCGCCGAAGCCAAACGTTGGGCCGCCGGCACGCAGGACCCGCGGCTCCACCAGTACGGCGACCGGTACTTCGAGCACGAGCACGGCCGGACGTTCATGCACCTGCCCACCCGCGACGAGATGCTCGCCGAGCTCGCCGCCACGGGCTGGCTCCATGAATACGACGTGATGCGCGACGACCTCGTGCGCGAGTCGCGCGCCGTGAAGGATTTTTCCGACAACTGCCGCTTTTGGCTCGTGCGCAAACCCGCGGAAGCCCACCCCACCTGAAGCGTCGCTCGCCGCGCGGGCCGGCGTCCATCCGGCCGCGCACCGCCTCCCGCGGCGACCGGTCCGCTAGCCTCCTCGCTCCAGCCACGCGCCGGCGTTGAAGGGTTCGCTCCCCCGCCGGGCTTCTCCCATCTTCGAATCATGCGCCCCGCCCTCCTCGCCGCATCCCTCGTTCTTCTGTGCTTTTCCGTCTGCCGCGCAGACGAACGGCCCCCGGCCCCCTCCCCCGACGGCTTCTGGCTCGGCGAGGTTGTGATGGAACAGCAACGCTACCAGTACGGCATCGAGTTTCGGCGTCAGCCGGACGGACGCCTGACCGGGCGGCAGTGGTTCGCCGCGCTGCACCTCTTCGCCAGCGACATCGGCGAAGTCACGACCTCGGAGGGCCGCCTGCGCAACTCCGGGCTCGCTCTCGATCTCGCCTTCGCGGGCGACTCGCTGGTCGGGACGATCGGCAATGCCCACCCGCTCAACCTCGAGCGCTCGGCTCCGTTGCTGGTTCCGCCCCCGCGCCCCGCCTACCCCGCCGCCCCGCCCCCAGTTTGGGTTTATCGGTCCGAACACGGCTTCTGGGCCACGCCGGTTGCAGATGCCGAACTCGCCTTCATCGGCGACGAAGGAGGCCACGTCCACGCCGTGCGGCTGCGCGACGGTTCGCCCGCCTGGCACGTCGACACCGGCGCGCCGATCCACGGCGCCGCCCTGCTCGCACCCGGGACCGTGACCGTCCTCAACGACGCCGGGCACCTCGTGCAGCTCGACCGCGCCACCGGCCGCGAGCGTTGGAACCGGGCCATCGGCGGTGGCGCGGTGGCGCGGCACCTGCCCGCCGCCACGGAATTCTCGTACGATTTCGCCGGGCCTCAGCCGACCCTCGCGGACGCCACGCTCTACGTGCCCACCGCGGACGGGGCGGTCGTCGCCCTCGACTCCGCCACCGGCACCGTTCGTTGGCGCACCGAACTCGGCGGGCTGCTCCGCCAGTCCGTGCTCGTCGCCGGCCCCCGGCTCGTCGTCGCCGCCTGGTCCGGCCGCATCACTGCGCTTTCCCGTGCCGAGGGCGCCGTCCTCTGGACGCTCGAAACCGGGGCGCCCGCGACGGCCGACCCCGTTCGCCACGGCGAGCAGGTGCTCGTCTCCAGCCGCAACAGCAAGCTGTACAGCCTGGCGCTCGCCGATGGATCCGTCCGATGGACACGCTTTCACGCCGGCTCGTGGGTCGAATCCGCGCCGCGCGTCGTCGGCGACGAACTCTTCATCGGCTCCTCCGACCTGCGGACGGTGACCTGCCTGGACGCCGCCACGGGAACCGAGCGCTGGACCACCGATGTGCTCGGCTGGAGCTGGGGCACGCCCGCCGTCGCCGGCGAGACGGTGTACGCCGGCGCGGCCGGCGCGAGCGGCTATCCCATCGCCCAGGACGGCGGCTTGGTCGCGCTCGACCGCCGCAGCGGCGCGCCCAAGTGGCGCAAGCCGCTCCCAGCCGACAGCCGCCACTACGTCACCGGTATCGCCGGCTCACCGACCGTGGCCGCCGGTCTCGTCCTCTTTGCCGATCGGGCGGGCGAGCTGCATGCGCTTCCGACGACCGCGCCGCACTAGATTCCCGGGTCACGGGGTTCCGGTGCGGACCGGCGCGCTCGCCCCGTCCACGCCGACCGGCTCTCCGACCGCTCCCGGTGCGGCGGCCGAGACCACCGCCGGCGGCGCCTCCTTGGCGACTCGTTCGAGCGCCCGCAGCCAGGCTCCGGCGGATGTGCGCCGATACAGCTCCGCCCCCTCCGCTCCGAGCAAACCGGTCAAGCGCTCGCTCGCCTCCCGCTCGATCCCGGCAAGGACTTGGCGGGTCGCGTCCCCCGTCAACGACTTGTCCCCCCGGAGCACCTGCAGGCGGTCCTCCGTCGCCCTCTTGAGCGCGCCCACTTCCGCGGCCCGCCGCGCCGGAAGATTGAAACGTTCCGCAATCCGGGCGGTCATCCGGTGGCCGGGTTCCTGCAGGCGCCGGTACTCGTCGTGCCGCGCGGCGCCCAGCGCCGCCTTGATCCGCTCGTCCAGTTCCTTCTCGGCGGTCGCGCGCTCGCGTTGGTGCACCTCGTCGCCCCCGCCGCCGAGCCGGCCCTCGCACTCCCGGTGGAGCGCGAACAGCGCGCGAAACTCCGCCTCGGTCGGCGCGAAACCGGCCAGGCGCGCCCGCAACATGCGCGCTGTCGCCGAAGTCTGGAGATCGTAGATCTCGAGCTCGTCGGCGGAGAGGACCGCCGCCACATCCTTGCGTCGCTCCTGCTCGAGCAACGCCAAGGTCTCGCGGTCCTCGGCCGAGAACGCCCCACCGACCTGGGCCCGGATGTCCTCGGCCATCTCCCCGTAATCCGCGTGGATCCGGTCGACGCGCACCAGCTTGTCGTCGCCGAGCGGGCCGAAGAGCCGCCGCCGCCGCTCGCGCTCGGCCGCCGCGAATTCGTCCGCTCCGTAGAGCTCGGTCAACAGGTCCCGGTGCGCGCGATCGAGCGCGCGCAAACGCGCCTGCTTCTCGCGGTCCGTGGCCGACGCCGCGACTTTCCAGAAATCGGAGGCGCCATCCGCACCGAGCAACTCGCGTTCGAGGACCAGGTAACGGCTCCGGAGCAGATCCTCCACGAGCAACCGACCGGCCCGGTCGGGTACCCCTTCGGCGCGAAGGCGCGCGGCCAGTTCGCGCGCATCGTCGCTTCGCACGCGTTCCCACAACCGCTGGGGCGGCTCCGGCAGGCTCGGCGCGGGAGCCGACACCGGCTCCCGCCGCGCGAGGTCCGCCGCCGCGGGCGAAGGCGGCACAGACGCTCCGTGTCCTCGCCCCAAGAAGGCGAAGGTCAACGCTGCGTTCACGAGCAGCGAGCATCCGAGGAGAGCCGCGAGGGTCCTTTTCATCCTGCCGCAGTGTGATGGACAGCCGGCCGCTGCGTCGCAACCGAAAGCCGGAGGGCCCAATCCCTCCCGACCGTCCGCCGAAACTGGCGCCCCCACCGAGAATCGAACTCGGATTAACGGTTTAGGAAACCGCTGTTCTATCCATTGAACTATGGGGACGGGATCGAGTCGTCGGGTCGCCCGGCGACGGCGGGACCGTGTCAAACCCCACGCCCCGCTTCAAGCCGAGAGCTGATCAACACGAGGGCGCCTTCCGCCGGAGCTCCCTCGGTTCCCTCCCGTCAGCCTCAGTCTCCAGCATCGATTCTTCGTCTCCGTCGCGAGCGATCCAGCGTCCGCCACGAGTCATCCGCCCGCCACCGGAGATTCTCTCCGCGGGAAGGACGCCTCGGTCCTCTGGGTTTCGGCCCCCGAATGCCGTTTCCCCGGTCGCTCGTCGGCATCGAACACACGATGTCCTTTTCTCTCCGCCGAATCGCGAAGCCCGGCCTCCCGCGGCCATCGGCCAACGCGTATTTGACCCGGGCGGAAATCCCGGTATCCCGGAGTCCATGGAGACGCTCGGCGAACAGCGGCTGCGGACTTTCCTCGGTGGCGAATGGAAGATTGGCGGCGCCACCAACCACGAGATCCGCCGGGACGACGGCTGCGCGGTCGCCTCGTTCGCGGAGTTGGTCGAGAAGGTTGCCCACCTCGCCTTCTACAATCGCGACCATGTGCTGCTGTTCCGAGGACAAGACCGCGACTACCGCAACAAGGCCGCCAACACCACCATCCAACCCTCGATCCTGCGCCGGCCGCCGGACACCGCCCCGGGCGAATGGCTGGGTCTGCTCTACGAGCGCTACCGCGTGCTCCAGGAGGCCGAAGGCGCGTTGGTGGAAGGCTGGACCCGCACGGGCCTGCCCGACGTGCGTCGCCTCGAAAGCCACCGCAGCCTGCGCTGGGCGATCCTCCAGCACTACGAGGTCTGCGCCACACCGGTGCTCGACGTCACGCACTCGCTACGGGTCGCGGCCTCCTTCGCCACCCATGGCGCCCGCGACGCCGGGCTGAAGGAGGCGGTGCTCTACGTGCTCGCGGTGCCCCAGATCAGCGGAGCGATCACAGCCAGCGCCGAGGCGGGCCTCCAAATCCTGCGCCTCTCCGGCATCTGCCCGCCCACCGCGGCGCGACCGCATTTCCAGGAAGGATACCTGCTCGGGCACTATCCGGAATTCCAGACCGCCGAGGAGAAGGAGCGCTACGATCTCCACGAGGTCGATTTCGCGCGGCGGCTCCTCGGCAAGTTCCGGCTGCGGCTGGGCCATTTCTGGAAGACAAGTTTCCCGCTCGTGCCGAAACGCGCGCTCTACCCCACCGCGCACGACCCCCTGCTCGAGCTCACCCGCCCGCTCCGGCCGCCGCCGCGCGCTTGACCGCGATCGGCTAAAGTCGGTGCGCCGCCGGCCGATGCGCAGGATGGACCCGGGCACGAACTGCAACAGCACGCCGCGCCGCGCGTCCAGCCCCCCACCCACATCATGATCGTCTGGAAATCCGAATTCGAAACCGGTGTCGCCGAGATCGACCAGGACCACAAGCGCCTCGCCGAAGGCCTGAACAAGCTCGAGGAACTGCTGCAGACCGGCCGCGGCTCCGAGAGCATCCCGGCCGTGCTGGGCTTCCTCGAACGCTACGCGAACGAACACTTCGCCCGCGAGGAGTCCTGCATGCACCGACTCAAGTGTCCCAACGCCGCAGCCAACGTCGCCGCCCACGCACAGTTCCGGCAGACGTTTGCCAAGGCCAAGGAGAAGCTCGCAAATCCGACCGCTGGCGCGCTCGTCGCCCGGCAGGTCCACGGCGAACTCGTCACGTGGATCACCAACCACATCCTGAAGATCGATGTGGTGGGCCTGCGCGCTTGCGCGCGGGCCTGAGGCAAGAACTGCGGCCGAGCACCACTCCGTCCCCGCGCGATCGGCCGTGGATCGGTGCGACCGCGCACGGGCTCACGGCTGACTGTTCTCGGGCTTCCTCTTGGCGAACTTGCTCTCCGTGCCGGCGAGCAGGCGCTGGATGTTCGCGCGGTGTCGTAGGATGATGAAAGCCCCGAGAATCGCGAAGAAGACCGTGAGGAACGTCGTGTTGCCCAGCAGCCAGGCCGAGACCGGCAAGCTTGCCGCCAACAGGATCGAGCCGAGCGAGACATACCGCGTGGCGTAGAACGCCACGATCCACACCGCCACGCCGATCAGCGCCACCTGCCAGTTCAGCGCGAGCAGACCGCCGATGCTGGTCGCCACGCCCTTGCCGCCGCGGAAACGGATGAAGCACGAGAACGAGTGTCCGATGATCGAACCGACCATGCCGGCGACGGCCATCCGCTCGATCTGGTCGGCCCCGCAGGCGCAGGCCGGACCGGCCAGCCGTTCGAGCAGCAACGGCCACACGGTGGCGACCACGCCCTTCAGGAAGTCGAGCAGGAAGACCAGGTTGCCCGCCTTCTTGCCGACCGAGCGCTTCACGTTGGTCGCCCCGGGATTGCCGGAGCCGACCTTGAAGATGTCCACCCCATGGGCTCGCGCGACCCACACACCGAACGGCAGCGAACCGAGCAGGTAGCCGACGACCAGAGCGACGAGGAGCGGGAGGATCATGGTGTTGGAGGATCGGGGCTTGGCGCGAGGGTCAGGCTCCGGTTGTAGGGCCGCAGCTTGTCTGCGTGCCGGCCGAGACGATCACGGTCCGGACACAAGGTCCGACCCTACAAACGGAGGACGAATCTCGCTTCAGAGCTGAACGAACTTCGCGAGCTTGATCGCGGGGTTGCCCTTGATCTCGGCACGGGCGGAGGCGCTCGGCTCGTTGTCCACGAGCACCACCATGTAGGCGGTGCCGCCAGGCGTGAGGCGCGAGAGCGACATGTCGGCGATGTTCACGCTGTCCTTGCCGAGCAACGTGCCGATCAGGCCGACCATGCCGGGCTGGTCGACGTTCTCGAGCACGAGCAGCTTGCCCTCGGCGGGCACCTCGACCTCGCGGCCGTTGATGCCGACGATGCGCGGCTGCTGGGTCTTGCCCATCAGCGTGCCGCGGGCCGAGTGCACGGAGCCGTCCGCCGCAGTGGCCTCGACCACGATCAGGTCGGTGTACTCGCACTCGGCGTTGGATTTCACCACCTCGACGTTCACGCCCAGCCGCTGGAGCAGCATCGGCGCGTTGACGAAGTTGACCTCCTCGCCGCTGATGCGGCGAAGGAAACCGCGCTCGATCGCGCGGGTCACGGCGTTGGAGTCGATCTCGCAGACCTTGCCGAAGTAGGTGAAACGCAGCGACGCGATCTGCTCCGGGGCGATCTGCTGCACGAGCGTGCCGAGCTTCGAACCGAGGTCGAGGTACGGCCCGAGGATCTTCAGCGCAGCGGCGTCGATCGAGGGCATGTTGACCGCGTTGCGGATGATGCCGTTGTTGAGCACATCGGCGATCTGCTCGGCGATCTCGATCCCGACGGACTCCTGCGCCTCGGCCGTGGAGGCGCCGAGGTGCGGGGTGAGCACGAGGTTCGGGATGCTACGGAAGGGATGGTCGGCCGGGAGCGGCTCCTCCTCGAAAACATCGAGACCGGCGGCGGCGACCTTACCGCTCTTGAGCGCCTCGACCAACGCCATCTCCTTGATGATGCCGCCACGGGCGCAGTTGAAGATGCGCACACCCTTCTTGCACTTCTCGAAGGCCGCCTCGTCGATCATGTCCTTGGTCGCATCGGTGAGCGGCATGTGGACGGTGATGTAGTCGGCCTGTTTGAGCAGCTCGTCGAGCGTCACGCCCTCGACCTGCATGGCCTTGGCGCGGCTCGGTGCGAGGTACGGATCATAGGCGAGCACGCGCATGCCGAAAGCCTGGGCGCGCTTGGCGACCTCGCCGCCGATGCGACCGAGGCCGACGACGCCGAGGGTTTTCCGGAAAAGTTCGATGCCGCTGAAGCTCTTGCGGTCCCACTTGCCGGCCTTCATCGAGGCGGCGGCCTGCGGCACGGGACGCGCGCCGCAGAGCATATGGGTGAACGTGAGCTCGGCGGTGGCGATGGTGTTGCCGGAGGGCGTGTTCATCACGACGACGCCGCGCGCAGTGGCGGCCTCGACGTCGACATTGTCCACGCCCACGCCGGCGCGGCCCACGACCTTCAGCAACGGCGCGGCGGCGAGCACCTCGGCGGTGATCTGCGTCTCGGAGCGGACGGCGATCGCATGAACATCCTTCACCAGAGAGAGGACCTTCTCGGGGGTGGAATTGTAGGCTTCGATGACTTCGAAACCGGGCTGTTTGCGGAGCAGTTCCACGCCCTTGGGCGAGATCTTGTCGGCGACGAGGATTTTCATGGGTTTGGACAAACGAGGCCCGCAGCGAACCGCCCCGCCCCGCCGCCGGCAAGGAAAAGGTTGGCGCAGGGATTCCACCGCGCCTCCGGATCGGCCCCGCGGCTCGCACAAGACCGACGGTCGTGGCGAAGCCCCACGGTCCGGCGCGGCCGCACGGCGGCTTCCGCTGCCAAGCGATTTCGGATTCCGGCTCTTGCCTTTACCCTCCATCCATACCCCATAACCCATCTTCTACCATGGCACGCATCTACTCCGACATCACCCAGACCATCGGCAACACCCCGCTGGTCCGCCTCAACCGCACCGCCGCCGCGCACAACGCCAAGGCCGAGATCCTCCTCAAACTCGAGTTCTTCAACCCGCTCTCCAGCGTGAAGGACCGCATCGGCGCGGCGATGATCGAGGACGCCCTCGCCTCCGGGAAGATCAACCAGAACACCGTCCTGATCGAGCCCACCTCCGGCAACACCGGCATCGCGCTGGCCTTTGTTGCCGCCGCCAAGGGCCTCAAGCTCATCCTCACCATGCCCGAGACGATGAGTCTCGAGCGCCGCAAGCTCCTCAAGATCCTCGGCGCGCGCCTCGTGCTCACCGAAGGCGCCAAGGGCATGAAGGGCGCCATCGCCCGTGCCGAGGAGCTGCAGAAGCAGATTCCCAACAGCGTCGTGCTCCAGCAGTTCGCCAACCCCTCCAACCCCGCCGTGCACCGCCGCACCACCGCCGAGGAGATCTGGCGCGACACCGACGGCAAGGTCGACATCGTCGTTTCCGGTATCGGTACCGGCGGTACGATCACCGGCGTCGGCGAGGTGCTCAAGGAGCGCAAGCCCGGCGTGAAGATCGTCGCCGTCGAGCCCGACGCCTCCCCGGTCCTCTCCGGCGGCAACCCCGGCCCGCACAAGCTCCAGGGCATCGGCGCCGGCTTCGTGCCCGGCGTGCTCAACACCAAGATCTACGACGAGATCATTCGCGTGAAAGAGACCGATTCCGGCCCGGTCTCCAAGCAGGTCACCACCCTCGACGGCATCCCCGTGGGCATCTCCTCCGGCGCCGCCATCTGGGCCGCCCTCCAGCTCGCCCAACGCCCCGAGAACGCCGGCAAGCAGATCGTCGTGATCGTGCCCTCCAGTACCGAGCGATACCTGTCGACTTGGCTCTTCGCCGACATCAACACCGACACAGACAGCATCGAGGATCTGCTCGCGGCTAATTCGGCCGCCACCGTCCCCGCCCCCCCACCGAGGATAAACCCTCCGGCCGGCGTCGAAAGACGCCGGCTTTTTCACAAAGCGCAACGGAGCCCGACCGCGAAGCGCCTTCGCGCCGCGGCCTCGGTGCGCACACCCGCGACGCCCCGCCGCCGGCCGCCAACCGGAGATCCCGCCGTGGGGAACGATCCGCGTTGCCGGGCCCGGTTTCGGCAAGCACCGTCGAGCCTCCGCCTACCGGCACCTCCGTCATGAACCAGGACCAGGAACACCTTCGGCTGCTCTCGATCTTCCACTACGTCGTGGCCGGCCTTTCGGCCTTGTTCGCCTGTATCCCGCTCGTCCATCTGACGCTCGGCCTGTTCTTCATCTTCGCCTCGGACAAGATGACCGGTCCCGGCCAGCCCCCGCCGCCGGCGTTCATCGGGTGGTTCTTCGTCATTCTCGCCGCCGGTTTCATCCTCGCCGGCTGGACGTTCGCGATCTGCGTTCTGTACGCCGGCCGCTGTCTCGCGAAACGGAAGCGCCTGCTGTTCTGCCAGGTGATGGCGGGCATCGAGTGCGCCTTCATGCCCTTCGGCACCGTGCTCGGTGTGTTCACCCTGCTGGTGCTGACCCGCGCAAGCGTGAAGCCGCTCTTCGGCGAACCGCCAGCGCCAGCCCGTCCGCCGCCCCCTCCGTAGCCCGAAGTCGCGCCGCTGGCGCTCACCACGGCAGCACCGTGTGCCGGTGGAACCACTCGTGCACCACCGGCACGCCACGCACGATCGTGATTGCGCCGAGCACGACCAGCGTGACCCCGGCCAGCCGCAACAACCACCGCCGCGCGCCGCCGGCGAGCAGCTTCGCGCCGAGCAACGCCGTGAGCGTCAGCCCGGGCACCGTCGCCGCGCCGAACAACGCCGCGCCCAGCGCCGCGTCCGCCACCGAGCCGAAACCGGCCGCGTACACGACCGCCATCACCGTGAGCCCACAGGGCAGGAAACCGTTGAGCCAGCCGATCAGCAGCGCCCGCCACCAACTCGGCGCGCTCAGCAGCGCGCCGGCCGCGCCGCACCACCGGCTGCCGTCGAACCACCGCGCCACGCCCGCCGTGAGCCGCAGTTCGAACGCATAGGCCAGCCCGAGCGCGACCATCGCCGCGCCCACCAGCAGGCTCATCGCGTTCTGCAGCCACGGCAGCGCCCCGTCGCCCACGATCCAGCCGCCCACGACGCGGCACAGCACCGCGAGGAAAACATAGGTGAGCGTCTTGCCCACGTGGTACGCAAGCGCGCGTCCCGCCACCGCTGCCGAGCGCCCGCCGCCCGCCGCCGCGAGCACGAACGGCCCGCACATACCGATGCAATGTCCGGTGCCGAGCAGGCCCATCAGCAGCAGCGCGAGGTAGTCGCCGGAACTCATCGCCGCGATCCTCGCGCCGCCGCCGACCGCCGCAAATAGGAATTGCACGCGCGCGCCGCCGCCCATCATTCACCGCCGCTACCCAAACACCGCACCGCGATGTCCACCACGCTCCCGCACGCTCCGCTCACCATCGCCGGCCGTACCTTCGCGTCGCGCCTCTTCGTCGGCACGGGAAAGTTCCCGCGCCCCGAACTCATGCGCGACGCCCTCGCCGCCAGCGAGTCGCAGATGGTCACCGTCGCTCTCAAACGCGCCGACCTTTCCGGCAGCGGCGACGCCTTCGCCAACATCCTCGAGTTCCTCGAGCCCGCGCGCTACCTCATCCTCCCGAACACGGCCGGCGCCATGAACGCCGAGGAGGCCGTGCGCATCGCCCGCCTCGCCCGCGCCGCCGGCCTGCCCTCCTGGGTGAAGCTCGAGATCCATCCGGATCCCAATTACCTGCTCCCCGACCCCATCGAGACGCTCAAGGCCGCCGAGATCCTGGTGAAGGACGGCTTCACCGTCCTCCCCTACATCAACGCCGACCCCGTCCTCGCCCTCCGCCTCCAAGATGTGGGCTGCGCCACGGTCATGCCGCTCGGCTCGCCCATCGGCAGCCACCGCGGCCTCGATACGCGCGCCCAGCTCGAGATCATCATCGAGCAGGCCCGCGTGCCCGTCGTGGTTGACGCCGGCATCGGCGCGCCCTCGCACGCGGCCGCGGCCATGGAGCTCGGCGCCGACGCCGTCTTGGTCAACACCGCCATCGCCATCGCACCCGATCCGGTCGGCATGGCCCGCGCGTTCGCCGCCGCCACCGCCGCCGGACGCGTCGCCTACGAGATCGGACTCGGCCGCCAGCAGACCCGTGCCGAAGCCACCAGCCCGCTCACCACGTTCCTCGGGTAAATCGGGCCCGAACCGACAAAAGAAAACGAAGAGAACGAAGTTTTCGGAAGCTCCCACCCTCATCGGTTCGGTCTTCGTTCCCTTCGTTGCCTTCTGTCGTCTCCGCCATCTCCGTACTCCGAATCGCCCGCGCCATGGCCACCTTCTCGCAGGTCTTCCCGACGCTCCCGCTCGACCAGCTCACGGCCGCCGCGCTCGCGACCACGCCCGCACAGCTCGACCCGATCCTCCGCCGCGGCCGCGCGCTCACGCTCGACGATTTCGCCGCGCTGCTCTCGCCCGCCGCCGAGTCGCGCCTCGAGACGCTCGCGCAGCACTCGCGCGCGCTCACGCAGAACCATTTCGGAAAAACCATCCGGATGTTCGCGCCGCTCTACCTTTCGAACGAGTGCGTGAACACCTGCAAGTACTGCGGCTTCTCGCGGCACAATCCGATCCCGCGCATCACCATCCCCGTCGAGCAGGTCCAGCGCGAGGGCGCGCTTCTCGCCGGCCGCGGTTTCCGGTCGCTGCTCCTCGTCGCCGGCGAGCACCCGAAGTTCGTCTCCAACGCCTACGTCACCGAGTGCATCCAGCGTTCGCTGACCCATTTCCCAAGCGTGTCGCTCGAGATCGGTCCGCTCGAAACCGAGGATTACGTCCCGATGGTTCAGGCCGGCTGCGAGGGCCTGATCGTCTACCAGGAGAGCTACCACCAGCCCACCTACGCCGAGATGCACACGGCCGGACCGAAGAAGGATTTCCTCTGGCGCATGGACACGGTGGAGCGCGGCTACGCCGCCGGCTTCCGCCGCCTCGGCATCAGCCCGCTCTACGGTCTCTACGACTGGCGCTTCGAGGCGCTCGCCGCCGCCGCGCACGCGCTGCACCTGCGCAAACACTGCTGGAAGGCCCACGTCACGATCTCCTTCCCGCGTCTGCGGCCGGCCGCAGGCGATTTCGAGCCGCGCCATCCGATCTCCGACCGTCAGTTCGCCCAGCTCGTGTGCGCGTTCCGCCTGCTGCTGCCGCAGGTCGGCCTGGTGCTCTCGACCCGCGAGTCGCCGAAAATCCGCGACGGACTGATGCAGATCGGCATCACCTCGATGAGCGCCGGCGCCAGCACCGAACCGGGCGGCTACAGCGCGTTCGATGAGAACTGGAACCAGCCCGAGCAGAAGGGCGAGCAGTTCCACATCGCCGACGACCGTTCGCCCGAAGCCGTTGCCGCCGCCATCCGCGCCCGCGGCTACGAGCCGGTCTGGAAGGATTTCGACCGTTCCCTCGTCGTCGCCAAGTAGCCCCGCGTAGCCTCCGTCCTCCGTGCCCTCCTCCCTCTCCGTGCCCTCTGTGACGATTTCCGCACTCCGCCATTAGTGCCCATTAGTGTGAATTAGTGGTTCCCTCGTTCCGAGTTCGCTCCGCGCATTTCCTCCGTCCCATGTCGCTCCAGATCCAGATCACTGCCAACGGCACGAGCTACGCCATCCCCGCCGGCCAGACCATCGGCGACTTCCTGCGTTCCCGCGGCTTCAAACCGGGCCTGGTGGTCGTCGAGCACAACGGCTTCGCCCTCACCCCCGGCCAGCCCGACCACGTCCAGCTGCAAAGCGGCGACAAGCTCGAGATCGTCCGCATCGTCGCCGGCGGCTGAGCCGAACCCGCTCAGTCGCGTTCAGTCAGTCGAACGTCGAGAGGACGAGTATCGAGAGCCGGAGCGTCGAAGAGAGATTCACCCGAGCGAACGACCCAGCCTAGCCCGCCGACGGTCTGCCCCCTCGTCCCTCGACGCTCGACCCTCGTCTGCCTCGACACGTTAGTCCCGGTCCGGGGCTTCCGCGGCTGCGAGCGTTGCCTCGTCCAGCCCCATCCGTTCGCGGCAGAACGTGTGCAGGTCCGCGGTAAGCGGCGCCCGGAACGTCCGCCCGCCCTCACCCGGTTCGAACCGCATCTCCAGCGCGTGCAGGGCATGCCGGGGCAACGTCAGCAGTCCCGCCAACCGCGGTGTGAACCCGTCGCGGATGAACTCGAGGAAGAGCAGCTGGTCCGGCCCGTAGAGCTTGTCTCCAAGAAGCGGACACCCGAGTTCCGCCGCATGCACGCGGATCTGATGCTGCCGGCCGGTGCGCGGGCGCACTCGGGCGAGCGTGTAACCACCGCTCCACGCCACCGGGAGGAACTCCGTCATCGCCGGCCGCCCTTCCGGACCGCGCACCACCGCCTGCCGCGCCACGATGGAACTGGACAGATCCCGCCCGAGCGGAACATCGACCACCGTCGGTTCACGCAACTCGCCAACGAGGAGTGCCAGATACAGTTTCCGCACCCGGCGTCCCTCGACCGCGGTCTGCAGCCGCCCCGCCATCGTCGAGTTCTTTGCGAACACCATCACGCCGCTCGTCTCGCGATCGAGTCGGTAGATCATGTGCACCCGGGGCAACTGCAGATGCTCGCGGCAGGCTCCGACCAGCGACGACCACGGGCCGTTCTTCGAGGGATGGCACACGATGTCGCCGGGCTTGTTCACGACGATCACCTCGTCGTCCTCCTCGACGATCCAGCGGGGAAACTCTTCCGGCGCCACCAGCCGCGGGCCCAGGTCGATCGGGTCGCTCATCGCCCCTCCTCCCGCACCGTCACCTGCGGCGCCATCTGCCCCAGCCGATACCGCGCGAGCACGCGTGCGGTGAGCCGCGCGCACACCGTCCGCGGCAGGACGCCGGTGAGCCGCGCAAGCAACCGGTTGCGCCAGCCCGGCACAACTACGGTGCGCCCGTGCGCCAAACCGCGCAGGCTGGCCCGCACCACGTCCTCCGGATTCATCGACAGCCGGTCGTTCACCACCCTCTGGGAATAGCCTACCCGACGGAAAAAATCGGTGGCCGTCGGCCCCGGGCACAGGGCCTGCACGGGGATGCCGTGCGGTCGCAACTCCTCGTGCAACGCCAGACTCCAGTGCAGCAGAAACGCCTTGGTCGCCCCATAGGTCGCCATGTAGGGCATGGGCTGGAAGGCCGCGAGCGAAGCCACGTTGATGATTGCGCCACCGCGCTCCCGCAACTCCGGCAGGAGCCGCGCCGTGAGGTCCATCGCGCCGGCGACGTTCACCGCGAGCATGTCAAGCTGTGTGGCGATTTCCGCGTCGGAAAAATTTCCGCAGGAACCGAATCCACTGTTGTTAATCAAAAGGATTTTCGACCGATTATGTCCCTGGCGAATGAACCTGACTGCCTCCCCCGCCGCCTCCGCGCGGATTTCCGGTTTTCCCAGGTCGCACGGTATGTGCAGCACTCGCTTTTCCACCTCGCGCGGCAGCCCGGTCGGCGCCCGGCGCGACAGGTTGCAAAACACCATCCCGGGGTTAGCCTCGGAGAGCAGCGAGATGAACGTTTTCCCCACACCGGAAGAACCACCGGTCACCACGGTAACCGTGAAGGGCACGAGGGCGTTTTCGTAATAGAACACGGACCCACTAATCGCGCCTCCCACACCCAAAACAAGGAGCAAAACGCACCATGAAATCAGATACCAATCCGCACGAAATCATCGTCTCCGGCATCCATGTCTCCCTGACCGAGGCGCTCAAGGCCTACGTTGTGGACAAGATGCAGCGATTGTTCGATCACGAGGATCGAATCGTGCGGATCCGCGTTGAGATCGAATTTGACGACCGCAAAGCCAAGGAAGACCGCTTCACCGCCAAGGCCCACCTCCAGATCCACGGCCCCGACACCAACATTTCCGTCACCTCCGACGACGCCTACAAGTCCATCGATCTCCTCGTCGACAAACTCGACCGCTCGATCCGCCGCCGCTCCCGCATGCACAAGGAGAAGCGCAACCACCCGCACGAGGTCGAGCTCGACGCCGTCCTGCCGAAAGCCACCTGATCCCGCCACCACCCTCCCTTAACCTTGGCCGCATCCTCTTGGATGCGGCCTTTTTTGCGTCATTAGTCACGCCGCAGCCTGCTCACGCCTGCCACAACCCACCCTTGTTTCAGCGTCGCCCCCCGCCTTCGGGATTGCGTCGCCCCCCCCGCCGAAGTTCAAAGCCCACCGTTCTGCGATGCGCTACCC
>JAEXPQ010000199.1 GCA_023446735.1 Verrucomicrobiota bacterium | reverse complement strand
AGATCTCCGTGGCGACGGTCATCGGCGTGGGGGTGAAGTCCTGCACCTGCTCGAGCTTGAAGCCGAGTTCCTTGGTCTGTGCGGCGAGGTCGGCCATGTCCTCGGGCCGCGACGCGGGATGCGAGCTGATGAAGTACGGGATCATCTGCAGCTGCGGCTTGCCGACCTTCTGCTTGATCTCGTCGAAGCGTTTCAGGAACTCGCGGAACATCCCGAAGCTCGGCTTGCGCATCACGCGCAGCACGGAGTCCGAGGTGTGTTCGGGCGCGACCTTGAGCCGGCCGGAGACGTGGTGCGCGATCAGCTCCTCCATGTAGCGCTCGTGACTCTTCGCGACCTCGGGCGTCTTCTTCGCGTGGAGAAACAGGTCGTAGCGCAGTCCGCTGGTGACGAACGCGTGCTTCACCCCCGGCGTCTCGCGCACGGCCTTGTAGACTTCGAGCAGCGCGGTGTGGTCGGTGTCGAGGTTGGGGCAAATGGTGGGCCACTGGCAGCTCGGGCGGATGCACTCGTCGCAGATCCACTGCTCCTTGCCCTTCATCCGGTACATGTTGGCCGACGGCCCGCCGAGGTCGGTGATCGTGCCGTGGAAATCGGGCATCTTCTTCACCGCCTCGACCTCGCGCAGGATGCTTTCCTTGCTGCGGCTGGCGACGAATTTGCCCTGGTGCGCGGAGATCGTGCAGAAGCTGCAGCCGCCGAAACACCCGCGGTGCAGATTGATCGAGTGGCGGATCATCTCATACGCCGGGATTGGACCGCGCTTGCGGTAGCGCGGGTGCGGCAGGCGCGTGAACGGCAGGTCGAAACTGCGGTCCATCTGCGTCTCCGTCATCGTCGGGAACGGCGGGTTGATGACGAGCGTGCGCCCGCCGACGTCCTGCAGGAGCCGGCTCGCGTGCACGCGGTTCGACTCGGTTTCGACCTGCTTGAAGTTCGCCGCGTAGAGCGTGCGGTCGGCGAGGCATTCCTCGTGCGAGTGCAGGCGCAGGGCGGTCCAGTTGGCGTTCTTCGGGAGCGGCGCGCCCTCGGGCAAGAGCACTGCCGTCTGCGCGATCGTCTTGAGCGACGAGAACGGCACGCCCTTGCCGAGCAGTCGCAGCAGCTCGAGGAGCGGGAGCTCGCCCATCCCGTACACGAGCAGGTCGGCGCCGCTCTCGGCGAGCACGGTCGGACGCAGCTGGTCGGACCAGTAGTCGTAGTGGGTTACGCGCCGCAGGCTGGCCTCGATGCCGCCGATCATCACCGGCACGTCGGGCCAGAGCTGTTTGAGGATGTGCGTGTAGGTCGTCACCGCATAGTCGGGACGGAACCCCGGTGCGCCGTCGGGCGTGTAGGCGTCGTCGCTGCGCAGCCGGCGGCCGGCGGTGTAGCGGTTGACCATCGAGTCCATGCAGCCGGCGGTCACGCCGAAGAAGAGCCGCGGGCGCCCGAGCTTCTTGAAATCGCGCAGGTCGTCGCGCCAGTTGGGCTGCGGCAGGATCGCCACGCGTAGGCCTTCGCGCTCGATGATGCGCCCGACCACCGCGGCGCCGAACGACGGATGGTCCACGTACGCGTCGCCCGTCACGAGGATCACGTCGACCTCGTCCCCGCGGCGCGCGTGGAGCTCGGCGCGCGTGGTCGGCAGCCAGCGCGCGGGATTCCAGGTGGGATCGCGCGGGTCGGGCTTGGTGGCGTGGGTGGGAGGCGGCAAAGTGCGGCCACCTTCGCCGCGGCACACCGGCGGTGCAAGCGCCGGCTGGTCCTCGCCTCGCGGGTAGCAGGCCGACGGCACGGACGACCGGCGCAGCATCAATCCGCCCGTCCTGTGCCCGGAGCCGCTCATCCAGCCTGCCGTTGCCGGGCGGTGCCGATGGCATCCTTGTTCGCCGCATGGAAACCGCCTTCGTCGTCTCCGCGAGACGTCTTGCACGTTGGTTCTGGCTGGAATGGGTGCGGCCGCTGGCGTTGCCGGCGCTGGTGATCTTCGCCGCGAAGTCGGCGTTGGCCGACATCAACTTTGTGCCGAGCGGCTCGATGAAGCCTACGATTCTCGAGGGCGATGTCGTTGTGATCAACAAGCTCGCCTACGACCTGAAGGTGCCGTTCACGCGCCAGCGCCTCGCGACATGGGCCGCGCCCGCCCGCGGCGAGATCGTCGTCTGCTTCTCGCCCGACGACGGTGTGCGCCTCGTCAAACGCGTCGTCGCCACCGCCGGTGACATCGTCGAACTTCGCGACGACGTGCTCGTTCTCAACGGCACCCGCGCCGACTACGCCCCGCGCGCGGCGACCGGCGCCGGTATCCGTTACCTTGAGCCGGCGGAGCGCGCCGCCGCGCTCTTCGCCACCGAAAGACTCGGAGCCGCCGCCCACGCCGTGATGGTGCTGCCCGACCGCCCCGCCCGGCGCAGCTTCGGCCCGGTGGTCGTACCGGACGGCCAGTGCCTCGTGCTCGGCGACAACCGCGACAACAGCCGCGACTCCCGCTACTTCGGTTTCATGCCCTGTCACGACATCATCGGCCGGGCTGAAGCAGTGTTCGTCTCCGGCGACCTGAACAACTGGCTCCGTCCGCGTTTCGACCGGTTTTGCACGGCGCTGGAGTGAACCAATCGGTCCGGCCGGCCGGGAACCTCCGGCTCTCTGCGGTTCGGCCGGTCCGGAGCTTGCGCGGGGCGGGGTTTTCCGGTAGCTCCCCAATCCACGGTTCTGCGGAACCTGTCACCGACCAATGAATCACAGCATCATGCACCTGCGCTCCCTTGTTTCCCTCGTTGTCGCTCTCGTCGCCATCCCGCTGCTCTCCGCGAGCGACGAACGCAAGAGCCTCGTCACCCAGATCGAGAGCTGCGAAGCGATCCTGCGCGAATTTCAGGCCAAGCCCGCCACCGCCGTCCCCGCCGACGTGCTTCGCAAGGCCAAGGCGATCGTGATCGTCAACGAGTTCCAAGCCGGCTTCATCTTCGGGGCGAAGGGCGGCTACGGTGTGGCGCTCGTCAAGCGGGCCGACGGTCGCTGGAGCGTCCCGACCTTCCTCGGGGCCGGCGAGGCCAGCCTTGGCCTCCAGCTTGGGGCGAAAACCGTCAACACGGTCTACGTGATCAACGACGAAGTCGGCGCGCGCCTGCTCTACAACGCCCGCTTCAATTTCGGTGCCGACGCCGGCGCCGTGGCCGGCCCGCGTGCGGCTGGCGTGCAGGAGGCGACGCAGATCATCAAGGCGCCGGTCTATGTCTATCAGAAGAACAGCGGCCTGTTTGCCGGCGCCAAGGTGAAGACCGGCTGGCTCACCGCCGAGAATTCCAACAACCGCCTCTTCTACAATACGCTGCGCACGATGCCGGAGCTGCTCTTCGCCGACTGGATTACGCCGCCCGAAGAGGTGCAGCCGCTGATGAGATACCTGCAGGAGATCAGCCAGTAATCACCAGCCGGCACCTGCCGTTCACTTTCCGGGCGAGCCTCATTCGGGCTCGCCCGTTTTGTTTTCCGGGGCGCTCGCCAGCGGGTGGACTTTCTTGGCGAAGATGTGTCGCAAGACCCGCGAGAGAGCCACCGCGCCGACGATGCAGCCGAAGGCCGCGAGCACGTACCCGGGGTGGTCTTCGGTGAGCGCGTCGCCGGCGAGAATGTAGCCGAGTGCGATCACCGTTTCGGCGGCGAGCGAGACCCAGAAGTATTTCCGGAACGGCACCCGGGCCAGACCGAGCAGATAGTTCTGCACGATCAGTGGGAAAGCCGGCGTGAACCGCACCACCAGCACCGCCCAGATATGTTCGTCGGCCGGCAGCACGGGCACGGCCCGACCGCGGCGCGCGAACCAGCGCGAGATCCACCCGTGCAGCGGTCCGGCGGCCAGCCAGTAGCTCAACGTGATGTTCACCGCCATCGCCAGCAGGATGCCCGCGAGGCTGGGAAACGCACCGTGGACGGCGCCGGCCGAGAGGTACAACAAGCTCACCGGGAAGAACGCAAACGGCAACAGCGCGACCGCCAAGTAGAAGACGGGCCACGGCATCGCCCGCATCCATTCCGCGGAGCCGTGGAAGAACCCCATCACCGCTTTGTGGTTCACCTCGTATGCCCAGAAGCCCAGCCCGGCTGCCGCCAGCACGCCGAGCACCGCGATCACGAGCGCGGCGGGCGGGACGAGAGGTTTCGGGGCGTACGACATCAGCGTTGATCAAAGGCTCTGCCGGGCAACGTGCAAACGCCGATTGCCCGGTGGGTTTTGTTCGCCGTCGTCGAGTTACGGATTGTGCCACCGCGCAGGGCCGCCCAACCTGCAGTGCTTTCGGTCCCCCCACATGACCATCTGCGACATCGCCCAATTCCACAGCCCGCTCGGAGGCGGTGTGAAGCGCTACCTGCACGACAAGCGCCTCCGCCTCGAAGCGCGTCCTGGGTGCCGGCATGTCCTGATCATCCCGTCGCATCGCAACCACGTCTCCGCCGGCCTCAGCCACGCGGTCTACGAGATCAAATCGATGCGCCTGCCGGGCTCGAAGAGCTACCGGATGCTCCTCGACAAGCGGCGGATCCTCGAGGTGGTTCGACGCGAGAAACCCGACCTCATCGAGGTGGGCGATCCCTATCGCACGGCGTGGATCGGGCTCGAAGCCGGTCTCCGACTCGGCGTGCCGGTTGTCGCCTTCTACCATTCGGACTTTCCGCGGGCGCTCGATCGCACGCTCGTCCGCTACTCCAGCCCGCTCATCGCCCGCGCCCTCTCGGCCCCGATCCGGCGCTACATTCGCGATCTCTACAACCGGATGGACGCCACGGTGGTCGCGAGCCAGCACCTCGTGGAGACGTTGCGTCGCGCCGGTATCCGCCGGTTGGAGCACATCCCGCTCGGCACCGACACCGCGCTGTTCCGTCCGCGCAGCTCCCGCGACCGGGTGCGCGCCGAGTTCAATGTGCCGTCCGAGTCGCGCCTGCTGCTCTTCGTCGGCCGCCTCGCTCGGGAGAAGGGCATCAAGAATCTCCTGGGCGCGCTCGACCGCCTGCCGCCCGAGCGTCGGGTGCACCTCGCGCTGGTGGGCGACGGCGAACTCGACGAATGGGTACGCGCCGAGGTGACGCGCCGCTCCAACCTCACGTGGCTGCCCTACTGCGATTCGCCCTCGCGGCTGGCCGATCTGTACAGCGCGGCCGATCTCTTCGTGCACGCCGGCCGTTGGGAGACCTTCGGCATCGTGTCGCTCGAGGCGCAGGCCTGCGGCACGCCGGTGCTGGCCGTGCGAGGCGGCGGTCTGGAGGAGAGCCTTTCCTGCGAGGAAGCTCCGCTGCTCGCCGCCGCGGGCACCCCGGGTGCGCTCGCCGCCGCAATCGACGGTGCGCTGCGCCGCCCGGCGCCGACGCCGGCCGAGCGCTTCGCCCGGCACCACGCCATCGCGGCGCGCTTTTCGATCGATCGCACCTTCAACCGCATCTTCGAGCTCTACCAACTGCTGATCGACCGCTACCGCCGCGGCCACGCCAGTCACCATCCCGCGCCGGCGCCGCGAGTGCCGGGCCCGTCGGTCGCAAAGTAGGTGGCGGACGGATCCGGGCGCCCCGGTGCTGACGAACTTGCGCGGCGAGGTTGCGGTGTCGCCGCGGATGAGCCGAATTCATCGTTTCCGCCTTCCGCTCTCCGGTTTCCGCTTCCAGCCTTTTTCCGATGCCGTCCTGCCGAGTTCGCCCTTACCAGCCTGCCGATCGCGCGGCCGTCCGCCGCATCTGCGCCGACACCGGCTGCATGGGCAACCCGATCGACCCGGTCTTCTGCGACCGCGACGTCTTCGCCGACTACCTCACGCGCTACTACACCGATTGGGAGCACGACCACGCGCTCATCGCCGAGGACGACCAGACCGGCGAGGTCGTGGGCTACCTGCTCGCCTGCCGGCGCTTCCGCTACAACGCGTGGATCGGCGCCCTGCTGCTCGCGTTCGTGATCGTGCCGAAGGGCCTGTGGCGCATCGCGACCTTCCGCTACAACCGCGCGAGCCTGAAGTTCCTCTGGTGGATCTTCACCCGCGCCGGCAAGGAGACGCCGCCCGCGCCCAAGGGCATGGCGCATTTCCATATCAACCTCCTGCCGGCCTACCGCAACGGCCAGGCCACGCGCATCCTGATCTTCCCGTTCGTGAAGGCGCTCGCGGCGCGCGGCGACGTGCGCGGCGTGTTCGGCCAGATGCAGGTGCGCGACGACACGCGCACCCCGCGCATGTTCGAGCGCTACGGCTTCCAGTTCCTGGATCGTCGCCGCATCTCCAAATGGGATCACCTCACCAGCGAGCCGGTTTATCTCGCCACCGTCTTCATGGATTTCGCCAAGTACGACCCGAACACCGGGCGGGTGTGAGCGGGCGCGAATCGTGGCCTTCCACCGGCTGAGGTGAGTGCCCGGTCTTTCAAGACGGCGGCTTGCCGCACCGGAGCACGGCTTCCGCTTCACCGGGCGGAGGACAGGGAGCGGAAATACGCGGGGACCTCCGGCTTGAGCCAGAAGATGAAGAGGACGGCCGTGGCTGCCACCGGGAGGCAGAGCGGCAGGCTCGCGACGAGTAGCACCAGTCCGTAACCGAATCCCCAGGATTGCGTGGTCGAGAGGATGCCGACTGCCAGCGCGGGCACGCCGATGATCGCGACCACGAGGAAGATTCGTGCGTTGTCCACCTTCTCCCGGATCATCGCTGAGCGCGCCTCCGGGCTGTCGATGGTCAAGGCCCGCTCGATCAACCCAAGCTCCGGCTCGCGCCAGCCGGCGACTTCGGCCAGGCACACCGCACCGGCGAACACCAGGAACGCGAGCAGCACCCAGCAGTAGATCCGGTACCAGAACAGAACCGGCGGCGGGGACAATGGCGGCAGGGGTGGCGGGGGTGGCATCGAGGGAGGGCGGGAGCCAGCGTGCATGGCTCGGTCCGCTGTGCGAATACGTTTTTCGTTTCCGGTCGCGCTGGCCGCGCTGGCTGACCGCCAAAGAAGAAGCGCCACTCCGGCGAGTGGCGCTTGTGGGTGTGGAACGGCCGATGCCGGGCGTGCTCCCGGTAGCGGGCGGCGTCAGGGCGGCCGCGTCAGTTGGCAGTCGGGGCGGCGAGGCCCCGGCGTACGAGGAGCGGCTCCAACTCCGGTTCGCCGCCGCGGAAGGCGCGGTAGAGCTCCATCGCCTCGGCGCTGCCACCGCGCGAGAGCAGCATGGCACGGAAGCGGTCGCCGTTGGCGCGTTGCAGACCGCCGTTGCGCTTGAACCAGGCGACGGTGTCGGCGTCGAGCACCTCGGCCCAGATGTAGGAATAGTAGCCGGCCTCGTAGCCGCCGGAGAAGATGTGGTTGAAGTACGTGCTGCGGTAGCGGGGCGGCACGGGCGCGAAGTCCATCCCGGCGCGCCGCAGGGCGGCGGCCTCGAACGCGAGCACGCCGTCGGCCTCGGGCACCTCGGCGGCGGAGAGGCGGTGCCAGGCCTGGTCGAGCAGGGCGGCGGCGAGGTACTCGGTGGTGGCGTGGCCTTGGTTGAACTTGGCGGCGGCCTCGAGCTTCGCGACGAGCTCGGCCGGCAGCGGTTCGCCGGTCCGGTGGTGCTTCGCGTAGTGGGCGAGCACCTCCGGCCAGGTGGTCCACATTTCGTTCACCTGGGAGGGGAACTCGACGAAGTCGCGCGGCACGCTGGTGCCGGCGAAACGCGGATACCGCACCGCGGAGAAGAGCGCATGGAGGTTGTGGCCAAACTCGTGGAAGGCGGTGTTGACCTCGTCGTAGGTGAGCAGGGTGGGCTCGCCGGCGGGCGGCGGCGGGACGTTGAGGTGGAAGCCGATCACGGGGCGCGTGCCGCGCAGGCCGGATTGGGCCACGTACGCGTTGGCCCAGGCGCCGCCGCGCTTGGACGGGCGGGAGTAGGCGTCGACGATGAGGAGCGCGAGCGGGGCGCCGTCGGTGTCGAACACCTCGTACACCGAGGTGTCGGGATGGTAGCGGGGGAGGTCGGTGCGCGGGCGGAAGGTGATGCCGTAGAGCTTGGTGGCGGCGTAGAACACGCCGTCGTTGAGCACGCGGTTGAGCTCGAAGTAGGGGCGAAGCTGCGACTCGTCGAAGGCGTACTTCTCGGCGCGGACCTTCTCGGAGTAGTACGCCCAATCCCAGGGCGCGAGCTCGGCGCCGGGGTGGTCGGCGGCGAGGAGGCGCTGGAGATCGACCGCCTCGCGGCGGGCGTTGGCCACGGCGGCGGGGGCGAGGCGGAGCAGGAGCTTGTCGACGGCCTCGGCGGTGCGGGCGGTCTGGTCGTCGAGGATGAAGGCGGCGTGGTGGGCGTAGCCGAGGAGGGCGGCGCGTTCGGCGCGGACGCGGGCGAGGCGCGAGACGATGGCGCGGTTGTCGAACTCGCCGCCGCGGGAGCCGCGGACGAGCGAGGCCTGCTGGAGGCGTTGGCGCACGGCGCGGTCGGTGAGCGAGTCGAGCGGCGGCTGGCCGGTGGTGTTGACGAGGCGGACGAGGTACTGGCCCTCATGGCCGGCGGCCTTCGCGGCCGCGGCGGCGGCGGTGATGGCCGCCTCGGACCAGCCGGCGAGCTCGGCCCGCGTGGCGACGAGGACGGCCGAGGCGTTGGTCTCCTTCAGAAGGTTCTGGGAGAACGAGGTCTCGAGCGTGGCGAGCTCGGCGTTGAGGGCGCGGAGGCGTTCCTGCTCGGGCGCGCCGAGGCGGGCGCCGGAGCGAACGAAGCCGGTGTGCGTGCGCTCGAGGGCGCGGAGGGACTCGGGATCGAGGCCGAGCTCGGCGCGCCGCGCGTGGAGCGCATCGATGCGCGCGAAGAGCGCGGGATTGAGCAGGACGGCGTCGGCGTGGGCGGCGAGCCGGGGCGCCATCTCCTGCTCCACGGCCTGGCGGGCGGGATTGGTGTTGGTGGAGTTGAGACCGCCGAAGATCCGTTCGACGCGCTCGAGGGCGAAGCCGGCGCGCTCGAGGGCCTCGATGGTGTTGGCGAACGTCGGTGCGGCCGGATCGGTGGCGATGGACTCGATTTCGCGGAGGTTCTCCGCCATGGCCGCCTCATAGGCGGGGCGGAAATGGTCGTCGCGGATGAGGTCGAAGCGCGGGTAGCCAAACTGGAGGTCGCTGGGCGCGAGGAGCGGATTGGCCGAATCCGCCCGGGCGAGGCCAAGGGCAACGCAGCCCAGGAGAGGGGCGAGCAGAAGTTTCAACATGCCCGCAGCGGAGCCGAATTCGTGCCGGGCGTCAGGCGGGAAAACGCGGAGTTGGTGGGCCCTCCGGGTTTCGAACCCGGAACCAAGGGATTATGAGTCCCCTGCTCTAACCATTGAGCTAAGGGCCCGTGTTTCCCGCGGGGAAAACGTGCTGGGCGCACGGTGGAAGCGGGCGCGGCGCGCGGCAAACGCAAAGCGGCGAGGATCGGCGACACGGCATCGGCGGTCCCGCCCGGCTGGAGCGCTGGTGTCGCGCGGTCACTCCACCGCCGCGATGGTGTGCTCCACGGTGCGAGCGCCCTGCGGCAGCGACACGCGCTCGCCGGAGCGCCGGCCCATGAGCGAGCGACCGAGAGGAGAGGACGGGGTGACGACCATGACCTCGTCGCCGTTGACCTGGACTTCGAGGCCGCCGTGCGCGGGCCCGAGGAAATAGACGCTCTGGGAGCCGCGGGCCTCGAGCCGCACAAGCGCCCCGACGGCGGCCGGTTCCTGCGGGCCGAACACGCGTACCGGGATGTTGCGGAAGGCGGCGATGGCGTTGGCAACCTCGTCGGCGAGCTTGGCCTGGCCGGCGGCGAGATACGCGGCGAGTTGGCCCCTCATGTCGTAACGATCCTCCGCTCGGCTTTCGTCGTTGGTGGCTTCCCGATGGGCGTCCTCGGCGGCTTCGTTCTGCAGGGCAAACTCGTTGGCCAGGGCTTCGACGATGGTTTTCAGGAGGGTGGATTTGTCCATGATCGGGGTAACGGCTGCGAGGTGGGGCACCGTGCCCGCAGGGGGGCGGCACGGTGTGGGTAAGCCGCCAAGCAAAGGGGCCGAGGCGACCGCGCCAAGCCCGGATTTCGCCGTAACGTGAAACGTTTTCACGACGGCGCGATCGATCCGTTGGAGTGAACCGCGGCTCGGGCGAGCTCCGCCCCCAAGGCGCCTGCGGCGTTGTTCGCTCCGCGGGCGATAGCGGAGAGCGCCACAGGCCGGCCCTCCGCGGGCGAGCACGCTCGGATTGCGGCGATGCCCTACGGCTGACGCACGCCGTTCGTGTGGACGGATACGACCTGATTGGCGGGGCCGACCTGTACGATGCGGGCGGTGTGCTGGGCGATCTCGGCGGTCTCGAGCCCGAGGTAGGCGCAGATGATCACGCGATCGCCCACATCGACCAGTCGCGCCGCCGCGCCGTTGATCTGGATCTGGCCGGGTTCGCCGTAGATGACGTAGGTCGTGAAACGCGCACCGTTATTGATGTCGTAGATGTCGACCTGCTCGAACTCGAGCAGCCCAGCCTCGCGGCAAAGCGCGCGGTCGATCGAGATCGAGCCCTCGTAGTCGGGATCGGCCGAGGTGACGACTGCACGGTGGAGCTTGGCGCGGAGGAAGGTCCTAAGCATAGGCGAAGGCGTGAAGGCCGAGGAGAATCAGATCGGGCACGTTTTCGGCAAAGAGATTCTCGCGCTCGAAACGCGCCGCATTGCCGCCGGTGGCGAGCACGAGCGGGCGCTTCCGGCCGCCGAAGGCCTCGCGGGCCACGCGGTCGACCAGTTCCCGCACGGCGCCGGCGTGGCCGAAGTGCAGGCCGGCGGCGATCGCTTCCCGCGGCGCGCGGCCGAGGGCGGTCTTCGGCGGGGGGGCGTCGACTTTCGGTAGCTGCGCGGTGCGCGCGGCGAGCATCTCGGCCCACAGGCTGAACCCGGGCAGGATCGCGCCGCCGGCCACGGTGCCGTCGGCGGCGATCGCGGTCACGGTGGTGGCGGTGCCGAAATCAACCACGACCTTGTCGCGGCCCGGGTAGGAGAAATGGGCGCCGAGCGCCGCGGCCACGCGGTCGGCCCCGAGTTCGCGGGGCCGCTTGTAGGCGATCGTGAGGCTGTGGTTGCCCTCGGCGCGCAGCACGCGCGGGGCGACGCCGCAACGGCGTTTCACCGCGGCACAGAGCGGCAGGGTGAGCTCCGGCACGACCGAGCACAGCGCCGCGCGATCGACCGGACCGCTCACTTCGGCGGCAAGAAAGCGGCGCAGCTTTGTCTCGGTCTTCACATCGGCGACCGGCGTCCGGAAACGGCGCTCGAGGCGGCCGAGCGTGATCACGCCGCCGAGCAGCGAGGTGTTGCCGATGGAGAGCAGCAGGACGCGCATGGGGCGGAAGTGTAGGCGCCGGTTTCGGCTTCGCCACCCGCAAGTTTCAGGCCGGGGCGAGGGTGGCAGCGGGCCTGGCGGAGCAGGAGGAAGCGCAGGAGCATGAGCGGGAGTGGAGACTTGAGGGGGAGCGAAGGGCGGCGAACGTTGTGCTCGAAATTTCCGCACCGCGCGGACAGAACTCGCGCCGCGCGTTTTCCGCCGCCCACCCATGAACATCACCTTGCTCGGCGAACCCTGTTTCGATTCCCCGCTGCGCCGCCACGTGTGCGACTCGCTGCGTGTGCCGGCCGCGCTCGTCCGCGACGCCGCGGCGCCGACCGCGTCGCCCGAGACCGGGGGCTTCGAGCTCGCCGGGCCACGGGCGAAGCTCTTCTTCGAACCGGCGAAGGTCCGCGCGGGCATCGTGACCTGCGGCGGGCTGTGCCCGGGCATCAACAACGTGATCCGCTCGCTCTTCCTCGAGCTGCACCACGCGTACGGGGTGCGGGAGATCCTCGGCTTCCGCGATGGCTACCGCGGGCTCGACCCCGCGCGCGGTCGGCCGCCGCTCAAGCTGACGCTCAACGACGTCGACAAGATCCACACCGAGGGCGGCACGATGCTCGGCACCTCGCGCGGCCCGGTGGACACCGCCATCGCCGTCGACCACCTCGTTGCGCTCGGGGTGAACCTGCTCTTCACCATCGGCGGCGACGGCACGCAGCGCGGCGGCAACGACCTCTTCCAGGAGGCGCGGCGCCGCGGCCACCCGCTCGCGGTGGTCGGGATCCCGAAGACGGTCGACAACGACGTGGCCTTCGTGTCGCGGACCTTCGGCTACTTCACGGCGGTCGAGCAGGCGGCGCGGATCCTGACCTGTGCGCACACCGAGGCGCACAGCGTGCGCAACGGCATCTCGATCGTGAAGCTCATGGGGCGCGACGCCGGGTTCATCACCACCGGCGCCACTCTCGCCAGCCAGGACGTGAACTTCTGCCTGATCCCCGAGGTGCCGTTCCGGCTCGAGGGCCCGGGTGGGTTCCTGGCCGCGCTCAAGCGGCGCGTGCTCGACCGCAACCATGCGCTCATCGCCGTGGCCGAGGGCGCGGGCCAGGACCTGCTCGCAGGGCCGGCGGCGGGGCGCGACGCCTCCGGCAACGCGAAGCTGAAGGACATCGGCGCGTTCCTGCGCGACGAGATCGGCGCCTATTTCAAGGCTGAGCAGGTCGAGACGACGATCCGCTACATCGACCCGAGCTACATCGTGCGCGCCGTGCCGGCCGACGCCGAGGATGCGATCCTCTGCGACCAGTTCGCGCGCCACGCGGTGCATGCCGCGATGGCCGGCAAGACCGGGCTCGTGATCGGGTTGATGCACGACGAGTTCGTGCACGTGCCGATCGAGTTGCTCGCCACACAGCGCAAACGCGTGGATCCCGAGGGCGCGGGCTGGCGTTCCGTGCTCGCCGCGACCGGGCAGTCGGCGCGGTTCGAGTGAACGCGACTGGCGCTGAAGCCGAACCGTGGGCGCGCCGCTGGCCGGCTCCCCCACGCGCAGATCGGCGCGCGCCATCCAGGATTCCGTGACACCGCGCGGAGCCGGACCGCGGCGGGTAAGCGGGCGCGGTGGCGCCCTGGGCCCTGCCTCAGGCCTTCGACCACACGACATTCATCGCGGTGGCGAGGGCCGGCACGCCGGTGAGCAGAAGTGGCGTCGTGGCCGGCGGCCCCCAGAGGTAGAAGGGGTGTGTCGCCGAAGAACGGATCTCGTGCAGGTCGTTATGGACGGTGACATCGACCCCGCCGGCGGCCCACTGGGCGAGCACGGCGGCACGCCGCGTCTCGAAATCGGCGCCGACGGTGAACTTGAAGCCGACGACGCGCAATGGGCGCGGCGAGAGGGATTTGAGCTGCGGCAGAATCTTCGGGTTGCGCACGAGGCGCACGACGAGTTCCTCGGCATCGGAGCGGATCTTGCCGGACTGTGTCGTGTCGGGCCGGTAGTCGGCGACGGCGGCGGTCATCACCACGGCGTCGAACTGTCCGGAGCTGAGGCGCCGCTGGAGGCGTGCGAAGAGGTCGGCGCAGGAGGAAAACGTCTCGCAGTCAGGCACGTGCTGCGGCCTGGCCGAGCCTTCGCCGCGCAGCAGGGTGACCTCGTGGCCGAAGCCGGCGAGCGCGTCGGCCAGCGCGGCGCCGGTCTTGCCGGTGCTGACGTTGGAGACGAAACGGACTTCGTCGAGCGGCTCGCGTGTTGCTCCGGCGGTGACAAGGATCTTCATGGGAGGAGGGCGGAAGACGGACGACGGACGACAGACGACGGACGACGGACGACGGAGGGCGGAGGAGACGGAAGGCAACGAAGAGGACGTGCGGTTGGCGACCTGCGTGACTCTCGTTTCTCGAGCCTTGGTTTTCTTCGTTACCGTCTGTCGAATGCTGAATCTGCCCTCTGGATCTTCAGCCCAGCGCCTTGAGGACGTCGGCCGCGATGGTCTCGGGGTCGGGGAGGCGGCCTGGGCCGCCCTCGCCGCACGCGTGCATGCCCTCGGCGGGTTCGATAAAGCGCACGCCCCAACTGCGCAAGGTCGCGGCGCCGGCCTGCGTAGCGGGGTGCAGCCACATGCGGTGGTTCATGGCGGGGACCATGAGCCATGGCTTCTGGTCGAGTTCCCAGGCGAGGAAAAGCGTGCCCAGGAGATCGTCGGCGATGCCGGCGGCGAGGCGGTTGATGGCGTTGGCCGTGGCCGGGCAGACGATGGCGAGGTCGGCGTTGCGGGCGAAGTCGATGTGGTCGAGGGCGGCGCCGTCGGTCCACATGTCGTCGTATACGCGGCGGCCGGTGAGGCCTTCGAGCGTGGACTTGCCGATGAAGTGTAGCGCGGCCGGGGTCACGACCGTCTGCACGGTCACGCCGGCCTGTGCGAGGCGGGAGATCGTGGTGGTGGCCTTGGCGCAGGCGATCGAGCCGGTGAGGAAGAAGAGGACGTTTTTCGAGGCCATGGCTGGGGCGGAAGGGGACAGACGACAGAAGACGGACGACGCAGAGGCGAAAGAAGGGAACGAAGAGAACGAAGGGCGGAGAGGCAACCGCAGGTCTGGGGCGGAGCGTTCAGGGCGCTGGAAAAGTCTCGGGGGCCTTCGTTACCTGAGGTGGGGTCCGACGGTTCGGAGCAGGTTTGTCAGCGGAAGCTTTCCTTCTCGCCGGGAAAGGTGCCGGAGCGGACAGCTTCGGCGTAGGCGACCACGCCGGTCTTCATCACGCTCGCGCTGTCGGCGAAACGGCGGACGAACTTCGGTTTGAAGTCGGGGGTGAGACCGAGGAGGTCGTGGAAGACGAGCACCTGGCCGTCGCAGTCGGCACCGGCGCCGATGCCGATGGTGGCGATCTTCAACGACTCGGTCACGCTCTTGGCCAGCGCCGCGGGCACGCATTCAAGCACTGTCGAGAAACAGCCGGCCTCCTGCAGCGCGGCGGCATCGGTCCGGAGTTGGGCGGCCTCGGCGGGTTCCTTGGCCTGGACCTTGTAGCCACCAAGCGCATGCACGGATTGGGGCGTGAGGCCGAGGTGGCCCATCACCGGGATGCCGGATTCGACGAGGTGGTGGAGGACGTCGGCGTGACCGCGGATGCCTTCGGCTTTCACGGCGTGGGCGCCGGCGCGGAGGAGGGCGGCGGCGCTGTCGAGCGCGTGGGCGAAACCCTTGCGCACGGCGAGGAAGGGGAGGTCGGCGACGATGAGCTTGTCGGGCGCGCCGCGAGCGACGAGGCGGGTGTGCGTCGCCATGATCTCGGTGGTGGCGCCGAGGGTGTCGCGTTCGCCGTAGAGCGTCATCATCACGCTGTCGCCGACGAGCAGGCAGTCGACGGGCGCGTCGGCCAGGAGGCGGGCGGACCAGGCGTCGTAGGCGGTGATGACAACGATTTTGCGGCCTTCGGCTTTCGCGGCGGCGAACTCACGGATCGTCTTCATGGAGCCGGGAAGAAACGCCATCCGGGCGGCGAGGGCAACGGCGGACTGGGTGAACGCGGAGCGAAGAACACGGAGCGGGGAATGGGGCCCACGAGCAGGGGCAGCGCGAAAGACGACCGGTTGGCCACCTGTACGCCTAATCCCGCGCGCCGAACCCTGAACCCTGAACTCTGAACCCGGAACCCCTGACCGCGCCGCGCGCCGCCGCCGTGGAGTTGAAGTTTGCCCACGTCCACCGGGCCCGCACGCTGGCGGGGCCCATGAAGAAGGCCACCGCGGTTAAGAACTACTACGTGCTCCCGTGTCTGCTGCTGCTGCTCAATCTCGTGAACAACGTGGTGAGCTACAAGGCGGAGCTGGTCGACGAACCGTTTCTGCGCACGGCGGTCGTGATCGCGCTGGTGCTCTTCGGCGGCACGGTGGTGGCGTTCCTGCTGTCGCCGGCGCTCGAGAAACTCGTGCAGACCCTGCACCGCACCAGCAAGACCAACGCCGGTGGCGTCGGCGAAGCGCTGTTCCTGGTCGCGCTCGGGGTGCTTGTTTTCTGGCTCTATTACCAGATGACGGCGCACGGCATCGCATCGCTGCTGCCGGCCGAGTGGCGCAACTCACCGCTGGGCTGATCTGTGACGAGTCGCTTGCCGCGTAGGCAGCGAGCTTGCACGCGCTGCGGAGCAGTCTCCGGTTGCCCCGCGCGCCGAATCGCGCGGCGACCGCGGCTATTTCGCGCCCCGTTTCGGTGTGTCCGCTTTCGTCGCCACGGGCTTGGCCGGGGGTTCTGCGGCGGGGGCGGACTCCGCTTGCTCCTTCTGCGTGCGCTGGCGCTGCTGCCACTGGAAGCGTTGGGCGGCTTTCTGGTCGCGGATCGTCGGCAGGTATTTCTGTCCCATGCGACAAGGGCGCTGATCGGGCGCGACGGGGCAACGAGATTCGTGGCGCGGGCGCAACCGGGTTCGGCGGAGCGGTGCGTTTGTCGCTGGCGGGGAACGCGCACCGGCGGCTTGATGGCGCCATGCCGTCCTTCGACATCACCTGCGAGGTCGACCTCACCGAGGTCAAGAACGCCACCAACATGGTGCGCAAGGAACTGCAGACGCGCTTCGATTTCCGCGGCGTGCAGTGGGAGATGACTGAGGAGAAGAACCTGATCACGCTCTCGGCCGAGTCGGAGTTCAAACTTGAGGCCGTGTTGGAGGTGCTGCAGGACCGGCTGTCGCGGCGCGGGGTGAGCCAGAAGAACGTCGAGATCGGAAAGCTGGAGATGTCGTCGACTGGCAAGGCGCGGCAGGTGCTCACGTTGCGCGACTCGATCCCGGCCGACATCGCCAAGGAAATCGCGGTGTCGCTCCGCCAGAGCGGCCTGAAGGTGCAGGCCGCGATCGAGCACGGGAAGGTGCGCGTGACCGGCAAGAAGCGGGACGACCTCCAGCTCGCCATCGCGCATGTGCGCGGGCTCGACCTGAAGATCAGCGTGGGATTCGGGAATTTCCGGGAGTGAGGGGATTGCGGATCTCGGATTGCGGAATGCGGAATGGGCGGAAGGGCGAGCTGAGAAGATGGAGGAGCGAATGTGGGACTCAGGGAATCAGGAACGGAGTTGGTTCACTGAGGCGACCGGGGCAGCCAGGGCGGCGAGCAGGAGCGGCAGGCTGGCGCAGAGGCAGATCGAGGCGCCCATCAACGCGCCGGCGACGCGCGGCGCGACCGGCAGCACCGGAAGGTGGAGGCAGAAGATCGCGATGCCGGCGAGGAACAGCCAGGAGAACAGCGGTACGCGGCGGCGGTACAGCCACGCTATGGCGCCGCCGGCCACGTAGGCGATCGAGAAGCCGGCGATATCGAGCGCGACGAAACGGATCCAGTTGGTCGGCCCGAGCGCGCGAGCGATCTCGGGTGGAGGCGGCGGGACTGGATGGAGCTGCAGCGCGAGCGTGGGCAGGTAGGAGAAGATCTCGATCACGGTGGAGACGCCGAGCGCGCTCGCGATCACGGCGGTGGCGATCGGCCGGCTCCGCAATTCGGCGACCGCGTAGAGCACGACCAGCGGCAGCAGCGCGGAAGCGTAGAGCAGCGCTCCGCCCGTCTGGACCGCGCCCCAGAGCCGCGAGACCTTGATGCTCGAGAAATCGCCGGAGACGAGCATCTCCGGAGTGACCGCAGGCGGTGCGAGCAGCGTCGGCACCCCGTACAGCAGCAGACCCGCCGCGGAGAGCCACGCGAGCCAGAGCGCGGGATTGCGGGTGCCGGGAGGACGCGTGTGCGGGACGGGCGCGGAGTCGTTCATGCGCACACCGTACGCGTCGGGCCACGGTGTGCCCGCGGGTTTGTGACGGACGGCGACAACTGAGGGTCGGACGGCAGGAGGTGTTTGGCTCAATCCAGCGTTTGCCGGTAGCGCTTCACGCCGACGGTCATGGCGGCGACGAAGAAGACAGCGATCGGCCAGAGGTGCTCCGCGATCTCGGCGAGGCCGTTGCCCTTGAGCAGGATTCCGCGGACCAGTCGCAGGAAGTGCGTGAGCGGCAGGCAGGAGCCGACCCATTGTGCCCACTCCGGCATGCCGCGGAAGGGGAACATGAAGCCGCTGAGCAGGATCGAGGGCAGGAAGAAGAAGAACGCCATCTGCACGGCTTGGAGCTGGTTCTGCGCGATCGAGGAGAACGTGAGCCCCATCATGAGGTTGGCGGCGATGAAGAGGAGCGCGCAGCCGTAGAGCAGCGGCAGGCTGCCGAGCATCGGCACCACGAAGAGGAACTTCGCGGCGAGCAGGATCAGCGTGATCTGCACGTAGCCCACCGCGATGTAGGGCACGAGCTTGCCGACCATGACCTCGACGGGGCGCACCGGCGTGGCGAGCAGGTTCTCCATCGTGCCGCGTTCGCGCTCGCGCGTGATGGCCAGCGAGGTGATGATCACCATCGTCATGGTGAGCACCACGCCGAGCAGTCCGGGCACGACGTTGTACTGCGTGATGCCCTCGGGGTTGTAGCGGCGGTGGATCTGGAAATCGAGCGGGGCGGCGCGGGCGCGCAACGGCGCGAGCGGGCCGACCAGCTCCCGGTCGAGCGCGGCGCCCATCAGCAGGTTCATCGCGGCGATGGCGTTGCCGGTGGCGGCGGGATCGGTCGCGTCGGCCTCGAGGAGGAGCTGCGGGCGTTCGCCCCGGAGAATCTGCCGCGTGAAGTCGACCGGGATCGTGAGCACGAACTGCACCTCGCCGCGCTGCAGCAGGGCGTTGGCCTCGGCCTCGGACGCGGCGTGGTGCCGGACCTCGAAGTAGCCGCTGTGGATCATGCCCTGCACCAGCGTGCGGGCGAACGGTCCTTGGTCGCCCACGACGAGCGCGGTGGGCAGGTGCTTGGGGTCGGTGTTGATCGCGAAGCCGAAGAGCACGAGCTGGAGCAGCGGGATGCCGACCATCATCGCGAAGGTCACGCGGTCGCGTCGCATCTGGATGAACTCTTTGAGGACAACCGCCCAGAACCGGGAGAAGCTGAGGTGAGATGCCTTCATGTGCCGCGGGTGGAGACGGAAGACGGATGCGACGCAGCGGTCACCGGGATGGTGAGAAGATCACAGCGGGCCACGTGCTTAGCGGTAGGGCGGTTTCTCCGAAACCGCCGTGGCAATGGTCTGCGGCAGGCGCGGGTGTCGAAGCGGACGTTTCGGAGAAACGTCCCTACCTGGCGGAGGGCACTCATCGGAAGTTGTCGTTCGCGGTGTCCATGAGGCCGATGAAGACGTCCTCGAGGCCGGAGGGGATCGGCTCGAACTGGTGCGGGCCGGCACGGAAGGGCGCGAGCGCGGCGGCGAGCTTCCCGCTGTCCCGGCTGGAGACGTGGAGCGTGGCGCCGAACGCGACGACCTGCTCGATGCCCGGGCGGCCGCGGAGCTGTGTCGCCAAGGCGTGGAGGTCGGGGCCGCTCACCCGCCAGGTCGAGAGGCCGGCGCCGCGCACGACCTCGGCCACGGTGCCGCGGGCGAGCAGCTTGCCGTAGGCGATGTAGGCGAGGCTGTGGCAGCGTTCGGCCTCGTCCATGTAGTGCGTGGTGATGAGGAAGGTGAGTCCCTCGGCGGCGAGTTGGTGGATCTCCTCCCAGAAATCGCGGCGGGCCTTCGGGTCGACGCCGGCGGTGGGCTCGTCGAGGAGGAGGAGCTGCGGCCCGTGGAGCAGGCAGGCGGCGAGGGCGAGGCGTTGTTTCCAGCCGCCGGAGAGCTGGCCGGCGAGCTGCGTCTGGCGGGAGGCGAGGCCGAGGCGTTCGAGGCTGCGGTCGACGGCGGCGCGGCGGTCGGGCAGACCGTAGATGCGGGCGACAAAGTCGAGGTTCTCCCGCAGCGAAAGGTCCTCGTAGAAGCTGAAGCGCTGCGTCATGTAGCCGACATGACGCTTGATCTCGGCCTGTGCGGTGCGCAGGTCGTGGCCGAGGCACGTGCCGCGGCCCTCGTCGGGCGTGAGCAGGCCGCAGAGCATGCGGATGAAGGTGGTCTTGCCGGAGCCGTTGGGCCCGAGGAAGCCGTAGATCTCGCCGCGCCGCACCTGCAGGTCGACCCGGTCGACGACGGCGCGGCCGGAGAAACGCTTGGTGACGCCTTGGACGTCGATGGCGAGCGGAGCGGGCATCGGTGGGCGGTGAGCGTTGGACGGTTTTCGGTGGACGGTGCTCGGACGGCGGAGAAGGACTACCGGTCATGGTCCACTGACGACGGGCTCACCGGAAAGACCTCGACGGGCTGGCCCGGGTGGAGCGTGGCGGCGACGGCGGGCGTGGGGCGCGCCTCGACGAGGAAGACGAGCTTGGCGCGGTTCTCACGGCTGTAGATGACCGGCGGCGTGAACTCGGCCTGCGGCGAGATGTAGCTCACCCGCGCCTCGAGCGGATGATCGCGGCCTGAGAGCGTGCAGCGCACGGCTTGGCCGGGCTGGAGCTTCGCCACCTCGCCCTCGGGCACGTAGAAACGGAACTTGAGGTTGGCGGGCGGCAGGAGCGAGACGACCGGCTGTCCCGCCGGGACGAATTCCCCGGGGCGGAAGAGCACATCGAACACCAGCGCGGCGGCCGGGGCCGCGACCGTCTTCTGGTCGACGGCCCAGCGGGCACGCGTCTCGGCGGCTTCGGCGGCGGCGGTCTCGGCGGTGGCGGCGGCGAGGGCGTCGCTGCGCGCGCCGAGCTGCGCGGTGGCGAGCTGGGCCGCGAGCTCTGTCACCGCTTGTTGGTTGCGCGTATGCGTGAGGCGGGCGCGGTCGAACGCGTCGTCGGCGAGCACGCCGGTGCGGTGGAGCGGTTCGGTGCGCGCGAGGTCGCTGGCGGAGAGTTCGGCGG
>JAEXPQ010000140.1 GCA_023446735.1 Verrucomicrobiota bacterium | reverse complement strand
GCACCAAGCACCAAACACAACCGCCGCCACAATCCTGCATCGTCACTTTCCCTCCCAGCACCACCGCTCCCTCTGAGCCCTCGATGGCGACACTGTCGTTTTCCGCCCCTATGGGACGCCTGTGGTCGGAGACCGGCCCTACTTCGGTCACAGCAGCTTCGCGACGCGGGCGAGGGCTTCCTCGACGTTGGCGCGGCTGTTGAAGGCGCTGAAACGCACGTAGCCCTGGCCGCAGCGGCCGAAGCCGGCGCCGGGCGTGCAGACCACGCCGGCCTGGTTGAGAAGCAGATCGAAGAACTCCCACGAGTCGCGGCCCACGTTGACCCAGATGTACGGGGCGTTCTCGCCGCCGACGCACTGCAGGCCGCGCGCCGTGAAGGCGTCGCGCACGAGCTTGGCGTTGCCGAGGTAGAAGTCGGTGAGCGCCTTGACCTGTGCCTGGCCCTCGGGCGTGTAGACCGCGGCGGCGGCCTTCTGCACGGGGTAGGAGACGCCGTTGAACTTGGTCGTGTGGCGGCGGTTCCAGAGCGCGTGCACGGAGTGCTCCCGGCCGGCGCTGTCCCAGACCTTCAGCTCCTTCGGGACGACGATGAAGGCGCAGCGCGTGCCGGTGAAGCCGGCGTTCTTGGAGAAGCTGCGGAACTCGATCGCGCACTCGCGCGCGCCGGGGATCTCGTAGATCGACTGCGGCAGCTGCGGGTCGCGCACGAAGGCGACGTAGGCGGCGTCGAACACGATGAGGGCCTTGTTCGCGCGGGCGTAGTCGACCCAGGCCTGGAGCTGCGCCTTGGTGGCGGTGGCGCCGGTGGGGTTGTTGGGGAAGCAGAGGTAGATCAGGTCGACGGGCTGGGTCGGCAGCGCGGGCACGTAACCGTTGGCGGCGGTCGACTCGAGGTAGACAAGGTTGGCGTAGCGGTTGTCCTCGTTGGCGCCGGTGCGGCCCGCCATGACGTTGCTGTCGACATAGACCGGGTACACCGGGTCCGGGATGGCGACGCGGATGTCGTTGGCGAAGATCTCCTGGATGTTGCCGACGTCGCACTTGGAGGAGTCGGAGACGAAGATCTCGTCGGCCTCGACTTTGGCGCCGCGGGCCTGGAAGTCGTGCTGCGCGATGGCCTCGCGCAGGAAGGCGTAGCCCTGCTCGGGACCGTAGCCCTTGAACGATTCGCGCTTCGCCATCTCGTCGACGCCGGCGTGGAAGGCCGCGACGCAGGCCGGCGGGAGCGGCTCGGTGACGTCGCCGATGCCCATGCGGATGAGCTTCTTGTCGGGATTGGCGAGCACCCACGCGTTCACGCGCTTGGCGATGTCGGCGAAGAGGTAGGAGGCCTTGAGCTTCTGGTAGTTTTCGTTGACGCGAATCATGGCGGTAGAGGGCGGGACAGTGCAGGGGGAGGGCGGCGGGCGGCGAGCCGAAAGACCGGGTGCGGCGCCGGCGGCCCCGACGCCGTCCTGCCGCTCCCGCGGATGTCTAGTCTCACGGCCGTGAGGGTAAACATCCGGAGCGGACCGGTGCAGCGCTGGAGTCGTTTTTGGGGGGAGAACGGCGCTGCCGGGCAAGGATTCAATGGGCCGGAGGCGCGTGCGGGTGGGCCGCGTTGCTTTTGTTCCCCGCCCAAAACAGTCGGGAGGGTGCAGCCGAAGCGAGTGGTGGGGTCGAGGGCGGACCGCCGGGAGGGAAACCGGGCGGGCGCGGGTGGCCCTGCGCAGGGCGGCGGGTCATTCCGCGGATGTTTGGTCTCACGGTCGTGAGAGAAAACATCCGGGGTGGGCATGCGCGTCCACCCGCAGGCGTGCGAAGATCGGGCGCGACCCCGGATCGATTCTCGGTTTACTGCGGGGGCATGAGGAAACTGCCCCGCCTGCTGGTCGCGTTGTGGTCGCTGAGTGTCGCCGCGGTTTGGGCGGAGGACGGACCGGCCTCGACGAGGCCGGCTACAGCGGAGGCCAGCGCGGTGGCGGCGCCGGTGGTCGATATCGACTTCACGTGTGTGGGTGTGGGCGCGGGCAAGCCGATGACGGTGGTCGGTCCGTTCGTGTGGCGGGTGAATCCAAGCGGCGGCGACGACACGGCGCTGTTGCAGGCGGCGCTCGACGAGGTGGCGACGCGGCCGATGGATGCGAACGGGCTGCGTGGCACGGTGGTGTTGGAGGAGGGAACGTTTCGCGTGGCGGGCCAGATCCGCGTGAAGGCGGATGGCGTGGCGCTGCTCGGCTGCGGCAAGAAGACGGTCGTGCTCGCGACGGGGATCGACCGACGCGCGCTGATCCGGCTCGGCGGCGACGAGGCGCCGAAGATCGGCGCCGAGGTCGCTGTGACCGACGAGACGGTGCGCGCCGGCGGCACAGTGCTGACGATGGCGGAAGTCGGCGGGTTTTCGATCGGCGATCGGGTGGTGGTGCGGCGACCGAGCACGAAGGAGTGGATCGCGGCACTGGGCATGGACAAGTGGGAGGGCGCATTCACGCCGATCCGCTTGGAGTGGTTGCCGGGCTCGATGGATCTGCGGTGGGACCGGATCGTCACGGCGGTCGATGCCGCGAAGCAGCAGCTCACGCTCGATGCACCGATCACGACGGCGCTTGAGCAGCGTTTCGGCGGCGGCTTTGTGGCGAAGGTGGTCGGCGGCGAGCCGGTGAAGCGGCTCGCGCTGGGCAATCTGGTGCTCGACAGCGAGTACGACGTGGCGAACCCGAAGGACGAGGAACACGCGTGGATCGCCGTGCAGATCGACAACGCGGAGGATGTCGAAGTCTCGGAAGTTACGGCACGGCACTTCGTAAGTTCGGCGGTGCGGGTAGGCCCGCGCGCGCGGCGGGTGTCGGTTGGAAGCTGTGCGAGCGAAATTCCTGTGGGAGAGATCGGCGGCTACCGAAGGCAGAGCTATCTGATCGAGGGGCAGCAGGTTTACGTCTGGTCGTGTCGTGCGGACCAATCATGGAATGCCTTTTCAGTCGGTCAGCGCGCCGCGGGGCCGAATCTGATCTCGAATGGACTT
Source organism: Verrucomicrobiota bacterium (assembly GCA_023446735.1). Taxonomy (GTDB): domain Bacteria; phylum Verrucomicrobiota; class Verrucomicrobiia; order Opitutales; family Opitutaceae; genus CAJCBL01. The sequence goes on along the minus strand of JAEXPQ010000140.1, from coordinate 1,447 downwards.
GTGACCAATGCCCTCTGCGCGAGCGGCGCCTTCGAGAGCTGGGCCTCTGGTGTCGTGTTCAAACGCATCAAGGGCACAGCGCTCGACCTATCTCGGAACGATCAAGGCGCGCAGGGTGGCGGATGGACGGCGGCGAACGCTGTCGCACTTTGCTGGGAGGAGCCCGCGAAGCTCGATGGCCCTGCGATGGCTCCAGTTATTCGGGAGACCAGCGATCATGGGCGGGAGAAGGCGCCTGAATGGGTTTTGCGGGGCGTGCCCAACAACTCCTACACGAGGGAAGGCATCGTGCTCGAGGTCAGCGGTCTTCCTCAGTTTCCGGCGGCCCTCTCGAGTCGATTTCCTGTGTCGGCGCCAAAGGCGACGGTGCAAGCCCCCGCCCTCGAGATCCGCCACGGCCGGTTTGTCATCGACGGGCGCGTGGTCTGGGGCGGGGCGGTGAACACCGCGTGGTGGAAGGGGCGGATAAATCCCGAGATCGCGGCGAACTATGGGCGCAGCCCGACGCGGTTCGTGCCAGGGCGCAGCGGGCCGGGGCTCACCGAGGAGCTGCCGCAGTTGGCCGACTGGATGCGCGAGCGCGGCACGCCGTTCTTTCAGCATTGGCCGGGGCTGTGGTACGACCGGCGGCGCGACGACCACACGCGCGTCGACCGCACGGACGCGAACTGCTGGGCGCCATTTTATGAGATGCCGTGGGCGCGCAGCGGGCAGGGCGTGGCGTCGGACGGGCTGAGCAAGTACGACCTCACGAAGTTCAACCCGTGGTATTTCGCCCGGCTGCGCGAGTTCGCGCGCCTGTGCGGCGAACGCGGGCTGGTGCTGTACCACAACCTCTACAACACGCACAACGTGCTCGAGACCGGTGCGCACTGGATGGATTTCCCGTGGCGGCCGTCCAACAACATCAACGGCACGCCGTTGCCCGAGCCGCCGCCGCTCGACGAGAAGGGCGCGATCCACGTGGCGAACGAGTTCTACGACGCCGCGAATCCCGCGCTCCGCGCGCTGCACCGCGCGTTCATCCGGCACAGCCTCGACCAGCTCGGCGACCAGCCGAACGTGATCCACGGGCTCGCGTTCCAGTACGCGGGGCCGTTGGCGTTCCAGCAGTTTTTCCAGGATACGGTCGCCGAGTGGGAGCGGGAGCACGGGCGGCGTCTGCGCCTCGCGCTCACAACCGGCAAGAACGTGACCGACGCCATCCTCGCCGATCCGGTGCGCGCGGCGCAGATCGCGGTGATCGACCAGCGCTACTGGCAGTACCGACCCGACGGCGAGCTCTGGGCGCCGGAGGCGGGGATCAACCTGGCGTTCCGTGAGATCAACTCCGCGAAGTGGGGCAAGGCCGGCGGCGACACGCCGCCGCCGACCACCGCGGCGATGGTGTACCGGCAGGTGCGCGAGTACCGCGATCGTTTCCCGGACAAGGCGATCGTGGCGCACG
>JAEXPQ010000055.1 GCA_023446735.1 Verrucomicrobiota bacterium | reverse complement strand
CGCAGCTTCTTGTTGTGGAGCGAGGCCTTCTTGGCGCGCTCGCGGGCGAGGGAGCGGATGCCGGCGAGCTCCTTGCGCTCGCGTTCGCTGGCCTGGATCTTGGCGAGGATGGCGTTGGCGGCCTCGGGGTTCTTGTGCAGCCAGGCGTCGAGCTGGTGCTGCACGAACTGCCCGATGAACTGCTTGATCGAGGGGCCGTCGGGGCCGACGTCGGTCGAGCCGAGCTTGGTCTTGGTCTGCGACTCGAAGACGGGCTCGACGACGCGCACGGCGATGGCGGCGAAGATAGACTGGCGGATGTCGGCGGCGTCGAAGTCCTTCTTGAAGAACATGCGCACGGTCTCGACGACGGCCTCGCGGAAGGCGGCGAGGTGGGTGCCGCCCATGGTGGTGTGCTGGCCGTTGACGAAGGAGAAGTACTCTTCGCCGTAGTGGGCGCCGTGGGTCATCGCGATCTCGATGTCGTCGCCGTCGAAGTGGGCGATCGGGTAGAGCGTCTCGCCGCTGAGGTTCTTCTTGAGGAGGTCCTCGAGGCCGTTCTCGGATTTGAAGGGCTTGCCGTTGAGGGTGAGGGTGAGTCCGCGGTTGAGGAAGGCGTACTTCCAGAGGAGGTCCTCGATGAACTCGGCGCGGAAGTGGTAGTCGGCGCCGAAGAGCGCGGGGTCGGGCGTGAACTCGATGATGGTGCCGTTGCGCTCGTCGGTCTTGGCGGGCTTGTGGTCCTTCTTCAGTTTGCCCTGCTCGAACTCGACGATCTTGGTCTGGCCGTCGCGCACGGCCTGGGCGCGGTAGGTGAGCGCGAGGGCGTTGACGGCCTTCTGGCCCACGCCGTTCAAGCCGACGGATTTCTGGAACGCGGCGGAGTCGTACTTCGCGCCGGTGTTGATGACGGAGACGCACTCGAGGAGTTTGCCCAGCGGGATGCCGCGGCCGTAGTCGCGCACGCGCACGGTGCGTTCGGTGAGCTCGATCTCGATCTTCTTGCCGAAGCCCATCGTGAATTCGTCGATGGAGTTGTCGATGGTCTCCTTGAGGAGGACGTAGATGCCGTCCTCGGCGTGCGCGCCGTTGCCCAGCCGGCCGATGTACATTCCGGGGCGAAGCCGGATGTGTTCGGTGGAGGAGAGGGTCTTGATCGAGGACTCGGTGTAGTTCGAGGCGGCCATGGACGGAGGAAAGTAGCGAGGAGCGGGAAGCGCGTAGCGAGGAGAGAATTGGGCGGACGACCGACGACGGAGGACCCGCGGAGAAAAGGGAAGCAAGGCTAGGGCGTGGGCGGGCGAGGCAAGCTTGGAGTGCGGGGGCGGGCGCCGGGATGGTTTGGCGATGGGTGGGGGGGGCTGCGTGGACGCAGATTTGATCAAACGGTCCCATTGTGTTCCCTTTTCACCTCAGCCCCCCACCCAACGTCTCTTCGCCTGCTATGACGACTACGGTTGAGAGTGATCCGGCTGTGTCCGCTCCGGTCAATGTGCCGCCCGGCAAGCCGACCATGGTGGTGTATGTTCCCGATGTGGCCTCCACTTCGGCGGATGATTCGGAACTGGTGGAGTTCGCCCAGCGATTTGCCCGACTTCTCGATCATCAGGACGGGCAGGTCGCGGCGAGCTATGAGAGCCGCGCGGCGCCGGCTGAACCCTACGGAAACACCGGAACCCCGGCGTATGCCGATGTGCGCGAGATTGTGCGTACGGTGCCCGGACGGGAGGCGGCCGTTACCCACCGGATCTATCGTTTCAATTATGACACTCTGCTTGCCGGAGCCAGTGGGAGTGACAACCTGCTGAGCCAATTCTGGTCCGTAGGCAGCCTGACGCTGAAGTGGGGATGGCTCTTCTTGATGTCGGCGCTGTGGCGGGCCAGGAGCCTGGGTTGGCGGGAGAAGATTTCGCTCGTGTACGGAGGCGGGGCCTTGGCCGTGATTCTGGCCTACGCGGCCCTGTTGTTCATCGGGGTCGTGTACTGGGCGGTGTCGAGCGCAGGCGGGTCTGTGCTTGGTGCCGAGTCTGGCATGGAGGAGGCCTGGTCCTGGATGGGGCAGCAGATCACCAGTTTGATTCCCGTCTCATGGCGGGGGAACAAGGTGCTGCTGCATGGCGCGGCGACCTTGGCGATGCTGGCAGGGGTGGCCGGGCTGAGCTTCGGAGGGGTGCGGGCATGGTTGGCCAAGCGGGTGGAGATGTTCACGCGGTTTAGCCGCTATTTCGATTCTGGTTACGGTCGCGCTGCATGCGTCGGGCAGTTCAACGATCTGCTGGAACATATCTGCGAGAGCGAGTGCGCCCCGAACCAGGTGGATGTGATCGGCTACTCGTTGGGCGGGGTAGTGGCCCTCGATGTGCTGTTCCCCAGCAACGGCGAACTGATGCCGCGGGCCGCGGCCGTCTCCTCGTTCACCACGATCGGCTGCCCCTTCGATCTCGTGCGCGCGTTTTGGCCCGCATATTTCGAGCAGCGGTTCATCTCGGAATCGGCGGCACGGATGCCGTGGATCAATGTCTTCTCGCCGGTGGATCTGCTGGGGTCCAACTTTGCGAATGAGCCTGGGGTGGATGTGCGTCCGTCACGAGGGATCAACTGCGCAGATCCGGGCTCAGGGCAGGAGACGGTCGCGCCGGCCCCGAAAGGGCGACTGCCCGATCGGAATCTGGTCTATGACCACGCCGGTCGCACCAGGATCCGGCTGGTCGAGGTGCTCTTGTTCGGCGGATTCCTCGCGCACTCGCAATACTGGGTGCGGGGATGTCCCGGAGCCGAATCGTGCTATTCGGCTCTGCTGTGGGAACTCTACGGGAAGCCTCGGCTGAGATCCCAGGGAGCTACAGCCGGTTGATCGTGCTGGCGGCGTAGCCGGCGCCGAAACCGTTGTCGATGTTCACGACCGTCACGCCGGGGGCGCAGCTGTTGAGCATGGCGAGCAATGCGGCGATGCCGCCGAGGCTCGCGCCGTAGCCGACGCTCGTGGGCACGGCGATGATGGGCTTGTCGACGAGGCCGCCGAGCACGCTGGGCAGCGCGCCTTCCATGCCGGCGACGGCCACGATGGCGCGGGCGTCGCGGATCTTCTCCAGCCGGCCGAGCAGGCGGTGCAGGCCGGCGACGCCGACGTCGTAGACCCGCTCCACGCGGTTGCCGAAGACCTCGGCGGTGACCGCGGCCTCCTCGGCGACGGGCAGATCGGAGGTGCCGGCGGCGACGATGACGATGAAGGTCTTCGGCGGCGTGGCGGGCGCGGCGGGGCGGCGCACGATGGTGCGCGACACGGGATCGTGCACGAGCGCGGGCGAGAGGTCACGGGCGGCCTCCCAATGCGCGGGTTCGGCGCGGGTGGCGAGAATGGCGTTGGGCCCCGTGAGCATGCGCTCGAGGATGCCGCGGACCTGCGCGGGGGTCTTGCCGGCGCAGTAGATCACCTCGGGGTGGCCGGTGCGTAGGGCGCGGTGGTTGTCGATGAGCGCGTAACCGAGGTCCGCCGACGGGAAGTCCTTCAGCTCGGCCAGCGCAGCGGCGAGGTCGGTGGCGCCGGTGCGGTAACGTTCGAGGATCTGGGCGAGGGCTTCGCGGTTCATGGGGCTGGGGTGCGTTGGGTGAGTTCGGCTAGGACGCGACGCTCAACTTCGCGCAACGGAAGGTTGTGGGTCTCGGCGAGGCGGCGGAGGTCGTCGTGCTCGGGCTTCGACTTCAGCGGGCGGCCGTCGAGCAGCGCGATCTTCACTCGCACCGGGCCGAGGGTGGTGACGACTTCCTCGAAGCGGCGTTCGAGGGCGAGCTTGCCGACTTCGCGGCGACGCAGGCCGAAGGTGGTCGTTTCGCGCAGGATGAGCTCGGCGAGCGCGGATTCCTTCTCCGGCGGGCAGAGCACGGCGAGCGTCAGCGCCGGGCGCGATTTCTTCATGACGATCGGCGTGAGCCACGCGTCGGAGGCGCCGGCGGTGAGGAGCTTTTCGAGGACGTAGCCGGCGGTTTCGCCGGTCATGTCGTCGAGGTTGCACTCGAGGACGACGGCGGTCTCGCGCGGCACGGAGGCGAGGGCGGAGGGGCCGGCCTCGCCGCGGTCGGCTACAGCAGCGGTGCCGAGGAAGACGCGGAGAATGTTCGGGATCGGGCCGTCCTTGTGGCCGATGCCGTAGCCGATGCGCTCCACGGCGAACGTGGTCTTGTCGGTGAAGCCGTCAGCGCTGGCGACGAGGATCGCGGCGCCGGTGGGTGTGGTCGCCTCGAACGGCACGGTGCCGAGCCGCGTGGGCGCGCCACGGAGCAGATCGGCGGTGGCGGGCGCGGGCACGGCGAGGCGGCCGTGGGCGCATTTCACAAAACCGCCGCCGAGCTCGATGGTGGAGACGAGGACGCGGTCGGGCTTCAGCCACTCGAGCGCGATCGCCGCGGCGACGATGTCGACGATGGAGTCGATCGCGCCCACCTCGTGGAAACCGACTTCGGCGACCGGCACGCCGTGGATCTTCGCCTCGGCGTCGGCGAGGCGGGCGAAGATCGCGAGCGCGCGGCGCTTGGTGCCGGCCGGGAGCGCGCTGCGCTCGATCAGCGCGACGATGTCGCGGTGGTTGCGGTGTTCGTGCGGCTCGTGGCCGGGCGCGACGGCGGCCTGCAGTTTCGGCACCGGTTTGAACTCGGACGACGGCGCCGCCTCGTCGAGCAGCACGTCGGCGCGGGTGCCGCCGATGCCTTTGCGGGAATCGCGGGTGAAACGCAGGCGCCAGCCGGACAGGCCGAGTTTTCGCAGCTCGGTTTCGAGATGCTCGGGCGGCACGCCGAGGTCGACCATCGCGCCGAGGTGCATGTCGCCGGAGATGCCGGCGGAGCAGTCGTAGTAGAGGATGCGTTCGGTCGCTTCAGGCATGGCGGGTACGGAGTAGCTGGACGACAAAGTCGTTCAGCAGCTCGGTGTCGCTTGGGCTGAACGGCTGCGCCGTCCAGCTACGAAGGAGGGCATGGCCGGACTCAGGCATGCGGCGCGGGGGCTGGTGCGCTGGTGCCGGCGGGTAAGGCGCGGTTGAGGCTGCCCATCTGGTAGCCTTCGAGCTCGAGGCAGACGTAGCGGAAGCCGGCGGCCTTGATCTCGCGCGAGACGGTGTCGAGGAGCACGGGATCGAAGAAACGGCTACGCTCGGCGGGAGCAACTTCGAGGCGCGCGATGTCGCCGTGGTGGCGCACGCGGCACTGGCGGAACCCGTGGGCGCGGAGCGTCTGCTCGGCGCGGTCGATGGCGCGGAGTTTCTCGAGCGTGATGCGTTCGCCGTAGGGCACGCGCGAGCCGAGGCAGGCGGCGGCGGGTTTGTCCCAGGTGGGCAGGCCGAGCTCGCGGGAAAGTTCGCGGATGTCGGCCTTGCGCAGGCCGGCGACGCGCAGCGGGCTGGTGACCTTCAGCTCGGAGAGCGCGGTGAGGCCGGGGCGGTAGTCGCCCTCGTCGTCGAGGTTGGAGCCGTCGAGGACGGTCGCTACGCCGTGCTGGCGCGCGACCTCGGCGATGCGGGCGAACTCGATCTTTTTGCAGTGGTAGCAACGGTTGACCGGGTTCGCGGCGACGGGCTCGTCGAGCTCGGGGTCGTCGATGAAGAAGTGGCGGATGCCGGTGAGCGCGGCGATCTGCCTGGCGGTGGCGAGGTCGTCGCTCGGCATCATCGGACCGGTGACGGTGATCGCGATGGCGGCGTCGCCCACGGCGTCGCGTGCGGCGCGGCAGAGGAAGCTGCTGTCGACGCCGCCGGAGAACGCGACCGCGACGCGGCCGTGCGCGGCGATCACCTCGAGCAGGCGCCGATACTTTTCTTCGAGCGTGGCGGGGGAGGAACTCACGGCGGGGATGGTAGACCGCCTTTGTGCGGTGCGCCACCGGCGGAGGCCAGTTGAAATCCCGGAGGACGCATTGCCCCGCCAAGGAAACGCGAGCCGATCAGCCCGTCGCGGAGGAGTGCGTCGTGGGCGGCATGGCCGGGTGGCGTTGCAGCCAGAGGAAGAAGCCGAAGGGCACCGCGCCGCAGGCGAGGAGCGTGAGCATGCCGCCGGCGAGCGAGAGGCCGGAGTGCCAGAGCACGGGCGCGAGGAGGGCGGTGACGAGGGCGTTGCCGGCGCTCTGCACGAAGCCCTGGCAGGACGAGGCAAGCCCGCGCCGCGCTGGGAAGAGGTCGAGCGCCATGATCGTGAGGCACGGCATGGCGAGCGCGCTGCCGAGCACGTAGAGCACGAGCGGCAGGATGCTCCACGGCAGCGCGGGGACGTGGAGCGCGTGGAAGGCGAAGTTGCCCAACGCGGCCACGGCCATGAACCCGTACGCGAGCGCGACGGTGGCGCGGTTGCTCAGGCGGCCGGCGAGGCGTCCCGAGAGCCACGTGCCGCAGAGCATGCCGGCGGTGACCGGGCCGAAGAGCCAGTAGAACTCGGTCTCCTCGACGTGCAGCAACCCGAGCAGAAACGCCGGTGCGGAGACGATGTAGATGAACACCGCGGAGAAGTTCATCGTGACGGAGAGCACCAGCGCGACGAAGCGCGCCGAGCGCAGCGCGGCCCAATAGCCGCGCAGCAGCGATCCGGCGTGGAGCGACTGGCGGCGCGGCGGGGGCAACGTCTCGGGCAGGCGGCGCCAGCACCACAACCAGAGTGTGGCGGCGAAGAGCGCGATGAAGGCGAACACCGACCGCCAACCAAACCACACGTGCAACCAGCCGCCCACGATCGGCCCGAGCGCGGGGGCGATGGCGAACATTACGGCGATGCGGCTCATCAGGCGGCGCGCCTCAGTGCCGTCGACCACGTCGCGCACGATGGCGCGGCCGATGATCATGCCGGCGCCGGCTGTCATGCCTTGCAGGGCACGGAAGAAGATGAGCGAACCGATGCTCCACGAGAGCATGCAGCCGACCGAGGCCAGCGCGAAGCCGGCGAGCAGCGCGAGGGTGACGCGGCGCCGGCCGAGGGCGTCGGAGATCGCGCCATGCCAGAGCGTCATCGCGGCGAACGGCACCATGTACGCGGTGAGCGTCTGCTGCACCACCACCGGTGCAGCGCCGAACTGGTGCCCGATCTCGCGGAATGACGGCAGGTAGGTGTCGGTCGCGAAGGGGCCGATCGCCGCGAGGGCCGCCAGCAGCGGCGCGAGGCCGCGGTGTTGGTGCGCGGTGGCGGGCGGGACTGGCGACGTGGTGGACAAGCGGGCGATGTTGCCCACCGATCGCCGGGCGGAGCAAGTGTGCAACCGGGCCGGCGTCGCTGCCGGCGGGCGCTTGCTTCGCGCCGGATTTTCCGCCCAGCTCGCCTCGCTCACCCGTGCGTCCCGTCCGCTCAACGCGTCGCTCCCTGCAGCTCCGGCTCGCGCATCTCGGCCTGCTCGTCGCCTGGCTGCTCGCCACCGGCGTGCACCTCGACGCGCTGCAACTCTACGCGTGGACGACGATGGGCTTCCGGTTCGCGCGTACGGAGAGTGTGGGCGAGGCGTTCGTGTCGACCTTCAAGCGCGAGCGCATGTGCCACCTCTGCCACGCCGTCGACAAGGCGCGCGCGCAGCAGCGCGAGGCGACGGCGGTGCCGAAGGATGAATCTAAACCCGTGATCGTGTTTCTCGCGCTGCCTGTGGTGGTGCTGCCGCGGCCGCCGAGCGCACGTTTGGAGATCCGGGCCGAGCGCGTGGACGGCATCGGACGGGCGCGGCCGCCGTTGCCGCCGCCGCGCGGCCGTATGCGCGCGGGGTAGGGACGTTTCTCCGAAACGTCCGCGGCGGGTTGGGGGCAAACCCCCCAACCGCGGCGGCGCG
>JAEXPQ010000049.1 GCA_023446735.1 Verrucomicrobiota bacterium | reverse complement strand
GGCCGGGCGGGGTGGGGGGGGGGGGGGCCCCCCCCCCCCCGCCCCCGAGGTCTCGACGTGGCGGGGCAGCGGCTCGGTCCTGCTCGTCGACGACGAGGAAGCGGTCCGCAAGACCGGCGACCGCATGCTCGCCAGTTGGGGGTTCCGGGTGATCCAGGCGGAGGATGGGCTCCAGGCGATCGACCGTTTCCGGGACCACGCCGATACTCTTCGTTGTGTGCTGCTGGATCTCACCATGCCGCGGCTGGGGGGCGAGGCGACCTTCCACGAACTCCGGCGCCTCCGGCCCGACGCGAAGGTGATCGTGATGAGCGGCTACAGCGATGCCGAGATCGTGCAGCGGCTGCGCCAGTCCGGCGTGGCGGGTTTTCTCGCGAAGCCGTTCTCCGCGCCGGAGCTGAATGCGCTGCTGAAGAGTGTGCTCACCGAGGGCGCCGCGTCGCGTTCCTGAGCGCCGCCGAGGGGCGCGTGGTGAATTTGTTTCACCCGAACAGGTGATAGCGAGTCCCGCCGCGCGTGGTCTAGAATCGGCGGCGTTCCCTCAGTCCGTCCGCTGCCCGCCCGCAACCCCAGAACCTATCGCTTCCTGCCGACAAGCCGGTCCGGAATAACGACACGCTTCCCGCCCACCCCGAAGGGCCCGGTGGGCAAGACCCCTCCGGTTCGGCCGGCCTCCCGACCATCGCCAACCCCCGTACTCCCTATGTCACCCCGACGAAGCCCGAAAACCCCTCGCCCGAGATCGTCCGTCCGCAATCCCCGCAGGATTCCCGGAATGTTCGCCGTAGCCGCGCTGGTTGCCACCGGCGCATCGCCTCTGCCGGCCCAGGAGGCCGCCGAAACGCCCGAAAACGAGAAGGAGAAGGAGGAGCTGATCGTCCTCTCGCCCTTCGAGGTCCAGGCCGAACGGGACAAGGGCTATGCGGCGACCTCGTCGCTCGCTGGCTCACGCCTCAACACCGAACTGCGCGACATCGCGGCGTCCGTGCAGGTCGTCACCTCGGAGTTCGCCAAGGACATCGGCGCGACGAATCTCCAGAAGCTCCTCGTCTACACCACCAACACCGAGGTGGCCGGCACGAACGGCAATTTCTACGGCGGCGACGCCTGGAACAACGGCTATGCGCGGAAGATGCTCACCGAACCGCACCGCTCCACGCGTATCCGCGGTTTGAATGACGCCGACCTGACCCGCGAGTACTTCCCGTCGGATATCCCGATGGATTGGTACAACATGTCCCGCGCGGACATCAGCCGCGGCCCGAACGCGGTCCTGTTCGGCCTGGGCAGCCCGGCCGGCTTGATCAACAACACGCTCAAGGTCCCGAACGTCGGCAAGAGCGCCTACGTCGGCGAGGTCCAGCTCGGGAGCTACGGCTCGTTCCGGCGAATGGTCGACGTCGACCAGACGCTCATCCCGGGCCAGCTCGGCGTGCGCGTGGTCGGCCTGGACGACGACGCGCGTTTCCGGCAGGACTTCACCTACAACCGCGACAAACGCCTCTACGCCGCGTTGCGCTGGCAGCCGCGTCTCTCGCGCGGCATCTACACGCAGGTCGACGCCAAGGCGGAGTGGGGCAACATCAACGCCAACCGGCCGGTGGCCGGCACGCCCTCCGATTTTCTCTCGAGCTGGTTCGGCGGCGCGAACCGGCTCGCGATTCCGAACGATGAATACTGGACCGCGCCGGGCTTCGTGGAGGATCTCTACGCCTCGCAGACGATCGGCGGACAGCTCTGGGACAACCACCCCGTCTCCTTCTTCAACGACGCCGGCAGCGGCGCGGTGGGCATGACCGGCTCGGTCGACGCCATGCTCCTGCGCGGCAACCACAACGTGAACGGCGGCGGCTGGGGCAGCTGGGTCGGTCTGATCAACCCCAACTGGGTCGGGCATGCTTCCAACCCGAAGAACTCGAAGGCCTACTATGCCGACAACGCGACGCTCGCCCCGATCCTCGCCGCCTACGAGCAGAGCACCGGCAAGACCTTCCGCGGCTTCGGCAACGGCATGTGGCCGGTCCAGATGATCGTGGACGGACCGCTCGCCGACCTGATGCGCAACCAGAACATCATCGGGCCGAACAAGAGCGAATTTAACAACTTCCGGAACATCAACCTCGCGTTCACCCAGTCCTACCTCGACGGCCGCCTGGGCGTGAACCTGGCGTTCGACAAGCAGCACTACAGCTCCGGCTACACCAACCTCATGGAGGGGCTGTGGGGCATGAACATGATCTCGGTCGATGTGAACAAGACCCTGCGCGGCAGCTCGATCCCGAACCCGAACTACGGCCGTCCGTTCACCATCGGCGAGGGTCGCGGCGGCATCTACGAGAAGGACCGCGAGAACTGGCGCGCCACCGTCTTCGGCGTCCTGAAAGCCACGGACTTCTTCCGGAACGGCAGCTGGATCGCCCAGGTGCTCGGCGAGCACACCTTCACCGGCGTGCGCGCCTCGCAGCACTTCGAGAACTTCGACCGGTCCTACGCGCTCTACCGCTGGCAGCCGGAGTACCTGGCCGTGGTCGACGGCCGGACCAGCGCGAACCCGGCCTACGCGACCTGGCGCGGTATCCACTATCTCGGCGACAGCATCCTGAACACCGCCTCGATGGACGCCATCACCGGCGTGACCGGCGTCCGCACCCACCAGGCTCCCACGATGACCCAGAAGGTCTGGCACGACGACCAGGGCACCTGGAAGTCCGGGAGCTTCTCGCTCCTGAGCGCCGAGGACAGCCTCGAACGGCTCTACGACGGCGCCGGGCAGGGCTACGACGACACGCAGTCCAAGGTCTTCGTCTGGCAGGGCAAGATGCTGAACAATGTGATCGTGCCGACTTTCGGCTGGCGCGAGGACAGCTACACCCGTTGGAACAAGCCGTCATCGCCGGCTCGCGACACGACCTACAACTTCGTCCTGCCCTACAGCGAGGCGTGGACCTACGCCAACGTGACGCCGCTGCGCGCGAAGCAGCAGCGCCGCAGCTGGAGCATCGCCCTGCACGGCAAGGAGCTCATGGAGATGTTCAAGGCCCCGATGCCGAAGGGCATGGACATCACGCTCCTCTACAACGACTCGAGCAGCTTCCGTCCGTCGGATGTGGCCGTCAGCATCTACAACAAGCAGGAGGCGCTGCCCTCCGGCGAGACGAAGGACTTGAGCGTAATCCTCTCGGCCTTCGACGACCGGGTTTCCTTCCGCGTCACGAAGTACAAGACGATCCAGCACAACACGCCCTATTCGGGCCCGCAGCCCGACTTCGGCTGGGCCAAGGCCAACCTCGGCCGCTCGATGGACGGGATGATGTGGGAAGTCGGCTCGTGGGCCAACGCCGACCCGACCAAGCGCGTCCAGCCGACCCCCGAATGGCTCGTCAACCGCTGGATGTTCGGCGACAACTACGACAAGGCGGTCGCGAACACGCCGCTGCCCGCCAACTGGCAGAGCGATCCGAACATCCTGAAGCAACCGCTCCGTATCCGCGCTTCGGCGGTGCCCGGGTCCGCGACCTACGTTGCCGAGGGGGCGATCAATCCCGACACCGGCCTCGCGTACGTCGCCCCGCCGCTCACCGTGGACGAGGTCGCCTACCGCACCGAGTGGTACAAGGCCCGCTCCGATGCCGAGTGGTCCCGCCCGGTCGACCAGGAGTTCTGGAACGCCATGACATTCACCCGTAACTACACGGCCTCGTGGGGCGGCTTCTGGGAGATCGATGCCTGGACCCGGCCGTCGAACCTCCGCAACCTCAACGATCTCGAGTCCAAGGGCGTCGAGTTCGAGCTCACCGCCAACCCGCTCCCGAACTGGCGCCTGACGTTCAACGCCTCGAAGGCCGAGGCCGTGCGCTCCAACGTCCTCTCGTCCTGGGACGCCTTCATCGAGGCCAACAAGGCCTTCTACTTCGACGGCGGCTACGACGTCGGCGACATGCCCGCCACCAACTACTGGAACTTCAAGGGCTACTACGACATCCCGCAGACGCCGGGCGACACCCTTGGCACGGGCGGGCGGTTGGGCGTGGTCTTCAACGACTCCGTCTACAATCCCTACTACCAGGCCAAGGCCACCGCGGAGCAGGCGGTCAACGAGCTGCGCAAGTGGCATTGGAACTTCGTGACGAACTACACGTTCACCCGCGGCCCGCTCAAGAACGTCGGCGTCGGCGGCGCAGTGCGCTGGCAGGACCGGTCGACGATCGGCTACTTCCCGAAGTTCGACTCCAACGCCAACGCCTGGGTCATCGACCTGAGCAAGCCGATCAAGGGGCCCTCCGAGACCAACTACGACCTGTGGATCTCCTACGAGCGCCGCCTCACCGAACGGATCAACTGGTCGATCCAGCTCAACGTGAGCAATCTCTTCGCCGAGAAGAGCATGATTCCGATCCAGGCCAATCCCGACGGCACGATCGCCCAGGTGCGCTTGCCTGCCGACACGACCTGGACGCTGCGCAATACCTTCAGCTTCTGAGGGCGTGGCGCGAGCGGGGCGCCCGAGGTGGGCGCCTCGCCTCGTGGACCGCGCAAGGCCGGAACTACTCGATCCCGTTCCGGCTCCGCGGAAAGGATTCTTTTGGGGGGCATCGTCGCCGGTGCCCTGGGTCTGCGGGGATCGAATGAAACGGACGCACGCCTTCGGGTGGGCGTCCGTTTCGCCTTTCCGGGGGCTTGTCACAATTCCGGCCCGCCTCATGTTCGCCTCGGTCTCCCTCTGCCATGTGCGCTTTCTTCTCCCCTCGGCTCCGCGTGCCTCCGGTCTGGTGGCTCGCTGCGGTCCTCGCGCTGGGCTCCGCCCGGGCGCCGGGAAGTGATGGAGACTCAAGCACGGTGCTGACCTCGGCGGCCCAGGTGCGGGCGCTCTCGGTGGAGGCCGCGCGCGGTGCGCCGGTGCGCCTGCGCGGGGTCTTCATGGGCGAGGCCGACCCGAAGGGCATCGCGTTCGTCGTCCAGGATGCGACCGAGGGCATCTACGTCCAGGGCCCGGCGGGGCTCGTGGCGGATCTGGGGCGGGGCGATCTGCTCGAGATCGAGGGGGTGACCGATCCGGGAGGCTTCGCTCCGTATGTCGTGGCCCACGGGATTCGCAAAGTCGGGCGGGCCGAGATTCCCGCCCCGATGCCGGTCACGCTCGACGATCTCCACGCCGGCCAGATGGATGCGAAGTGGGTCGAGATCACGGGAGTCGTGCGCAGTGTCGAGCCGAAGGCGTCGACCGACCTCGGCCCGCCGCCCCCTGGCACGCGCTACGAGCCGCCGGCGAAAGGGCTCGCCCCGGCCACGGGCCGCACCGTCAAGATGAAGCTGGCGGCCGGTAGTGCGCGTGTGGTGGTCGAGCTCGAGGGCGACTACCCGGCCGAAGACTATGTGGATGCGGAGGTCCGCCTGCGCGGCCTTTGTTTCAATCTCCACAACAATCACCGCCAGTTCGTGCGGCCGTTCGTCCAGGTGCCGCGCGGGGTCGGATTGACGGTGGAGCGCCCGCCGCCTGAGAAGCCCTTCGGTGGCCAACCGCGTCCGGTCGCGAGCCTGCTCCGCTTCGACCAGCTCACCGGCAAGCACGGCCACCGTGTCCACGTGCGCGGGATCGTGGTGCACCATCGCCCCGGCAACGTGCTGTGGGTGCGCGACGGCGACCGCAGCCTGCGCGTCGAGACGGCCCAGCGCGAGACCCTGCGGCCCGGCGACGAGGTGGATGTGGTCGGTTTCCCGGCCCGCCGCGGGTACAGCGCCGCGCTGGAGGATGCGGCGTTCCGCAAACGGTCCGCCGGCGATCCGCCCCTGCCGCGCCCCTTGGACGATCTTTCGAGCGCGCTGCGACACGACGCCGACCTCGTGCAGCTTGAGGCGCGCCTCGCCGAGGTCCGGCGTTTCCCCGACAGCATCGCGCTGACGCTCGAATGGCGGCAGGTCACGGTGCGGGCGGAGATGCCGCTGGCGGAAGGCTCGCCGGTGCTGGGCGACTGGTTGCCGGACAGCCTCGTGCGTGTGGCCGGAGTTTGCTCGGTCAATACGGACGAGGCCGGCCCGTTGGGCGGCCTCTGGGAGCCGCGCTCGTTCGAGCTCCTGTTGCGCACGCCGGCCGATCTTGCGGTGCTCCGCTCGCCACCGTGGTGGAACGGGAAGCGGGCGGTCTGGATCCTCTCCGCGTTTCTCGCCCTCGCCGTGGGCTGGGTCGCGGTCGTCATGCTGGCCGCCCGTCGCCGGTTGAAGGAGCAGGAGCATCGCCGCGCGATGGCCGAGACGGAGTTCACCGCGATCCTCAGCGAGCGGAACCGCGTGGCGCGGGAGATCCATGACACGCTCTCCCAGAACCTTGGGGCCATCGCCGTCCAGCTCGAGCTGGCGCGGACGCAGGCTGCCGGCATCGGCGCGCCCGCCCTGGACCACATCGCCGCCGCGCACCGGCTCGCCCGCGCGGCTCTCGCCGACGCGCGCGACTCGATCTGGAACATGCGTTCGCAGGTCCTGGAACGCTGCGATCTCGCGGAGGCCCTGGAAGGCATTCTCAAGCGGATGACCGAGGGGACCGGCGTGGCTCCTTCCTTCCGCGTCGAGGGCAACCGGCGTCGCCTCCCGCCGGTGGTCGAGAACAACCTCCTGCGCATCGGCCAGGAGGCGATCACCAACGCCTGCAAACATGCCAAGCCGAACCGGATCGATGTCGCCATGGAGTTCGAGGGACGGCTCGTCCGGATCACGGTGGAGGACGACGGTATCGGATTCGTGGACGGCGCGCCGCCCGCGCCGGACCGGCGCAGCTTCGGGCTGGTCGGCATCCGCGAACGGGCCGCGCTGCTCGGCGGCTCGGCGGAGCTCCGGAGCGCGCCCGGGCAGGGCACGCGGGTGACGGTGGCGGTTTCGGTCTGACCGGCGCGCCGGCCGCGGCTCACTCGCGCGGGTTGGCCGGGCGCAGGGGCACGACAAAGGTCGTGATCGACTCGGCGGGTAGCAGCACCGCGAGTTGTCCGTCCGGCGCGAGCGTCGTGGCCGGCAGCGGGGCGGCGTCTTCGGTCGCCGAGGTGCGACAACCGGTTGCGGGCGCGCCGGCCCCAACTATCGGATACAGATCGTAGACCACCGACTCCTCGGTGGCGCGCGGGTTGCGCACGACGACGACCAGAGTACCGCGGGCTCGGTCGACCATCGCCAACGTGTCGGGATCGTCGCAGGCCGTCCACGTGGCGCCCGGTCGGATGAACTTCGTGAACTGCGCCATCGCGTGGAACTTCTTCGTCGCGACCCACGAGTGGGTGTCGCCCAGGAGGTCCGCGTGGATCAGTCCCCAGTTGGCGTTGGCGTCGACCATGCCGGCTTCGTCCTCGACGGCCTGCCAGAAGGTCCATTGCCGGGGGCGCAGGTCGCGCAGATCGGCGACGATCTGGCCGGCGAGGACGAGGGCGGGGCGGATGTCGCCGTGGTGGTGCGGGGCGCCGCCGTTGCCGTCGACCTCGGACATGACGAGAGGCCGGGCGGAGTCGCGGGCGAGGGTTCGCAGTTCGGACCGGCGGGCGGAGTCGTAGGCGTGGGCGTTGATGACGGCGACGCAGGCGCGGGTCGCCGCATCGTAGGCGTTCCAGGTGTCGATCGCGCGAGAGTAGTTCGTTTCGTCGGCCGCGCCGATGCCGACGTGTTGCAGGCCGCGTTGGTCGAGCGTGGCGCGCAGGGCCTGGATCAGGCGAGCCTGGGTGGCGCGCTCGAAGTGGCACCCTTCCTGTTTCCCGTGGGCGCGCCAGTAGTCGGTGTAGGGTTCGTTCATCGGGTCGATCGTGTCGAACCGCACGCCCCATTCGGTTTGGAAGCGCAGGACGACGGTCGCCTGATAATCGACGAACGCCGCCTCGTGGCGTGGATCGAGGTTGTCCTGGTTCGGATCGGCTCCGCCGGAAACGCAGCCGCTCAGCGTCATCCAATAGGGCGGGGCGTTCGAGAAGGCTTCCACGCGATTGGCGCCGCGGCGGAGCGCCGCGGCCAGCATCCAGCGCTGACCCGGATCCGCGTCCCAGTTCCACTCGTCGGGCCGCGGGGCGAAGCCTTCCATCTGCCGAAACCACGGCATGTGGCGGTGCTCGGGGTGCTCGCCGCCGCCGATGTTGTAGCGCACGAAGGTCAGCCCGAGCCCGGAGGGGGAGAAGAGCGCGTCCGCGATCGCGTTGCGGTGCGGCTCCGGCCAGCGCCCGACGGCGTTGGCGAACCAGCACAGCGAGGTGCCCCAGCCCTCGAACGTCGCGGGCGTGTCCTCGGGGTGGACACGGACGAGCCGCGGTTCGGCGGCGACTGCGGCGATGGCGCAGCATAGGACCAGGAGGGCGGTGGGTAGCGCGCGGCGGAGGCGGGCGGGAGCGGCCGGAGAGCTCCTCGGGCGTGACAAAAGGGGCGTTTGCATGGCAGGGGCGGCCGGGAACGATGGTCGCACGCTGCGTATGAGCGCGCCCTGCGTTCGGGGAAAGGCCAAACGAATCCCCCAAATGGGTAGGGGCCGGCGCCGCCGCGACTCGCTATGATGGAGGGCGGACCTTTCGGCGGGGCTTGCTCCGCCCGTGCCGCTCCTCACGATGAATTCCGAACCTGAAGCCGCCACGTTGCGCATGGGAAAACACGAACCTGAGACCAAGATCCGGGTGCTGGTGGTCGACGACCACCCGCCGATGCGCATGGGCCTGGTGGCCCTGATCAAGAGCCAGGCGGGAATGGACGTGATCGCCGAGGCCGCCGACGGCGAGGAGGCGATCGAGGTGTACGACGACGTGCTGCCGGACGTGGTGTTGATGGACCTGCGCATGCCCGGGATCGGCGGCGTGGAGGCGATTCTCGCGATTCGCAGCAAGCATCCCGCCGCACGCGTGATCGTGCTCTCGACCTACGACACCGACGAGGACATCCACCGCGCGCTGCAGTCGGGAGCGAAATCGTATCTGCTCAAGGACATGCCGATCGAGGAAATCGCCAGCACCGTCCGCGCGGTGTTCGAGGGCGACGCGTCGCTCCCGCGTTCGGTCGCGGAGCGGTTGACCGAACGGTCGCTGCGCCAGCAACTGACCGAGCGCGAACGCGATGTGCTGGAGGCGTTGATCAAGGGGCGCAGCAACAAGGAGATCGCCGCCAGCCTCTGCATCAGCGAGGACACCGTGAAGTCGCACCTCAAGACGCTCTTCACGAAGTTGCGGGTGCGCGACCGGACCGGGGCCGCCGTCGAGGCGATCCGCCACGGCATCGTCCACCTGAAGTAGCGGGCGCCCGCGATTATCACCCGTTCGGGCGATGGGAAACAGGGGCCGCCGCTGCTAAGCTGGCGATCGCAACAACCCGGGATGGCGCCACCGCGCCCTCCGTTCCCCTCTGCCTCTTCGCCGGCACGTGCTGCCGACGCAGCCCCACCTCGAAAATACACCCCCGTGAAGCCCCCAGTCCGCCGGTTCTCCCTCGGCAAGATCGCCGCTCCGTTGCTCGCGTTGCTGCTCGCGCCGGCCGCCCTCCCGGCGGGTGAATCGGCCGCACCGCATCGTTTCGAGATCGGCGAACACGAGTTCCTGCTCGACGGGCAACCGTTGCAGATCCGTTGCGGCGAAGTCCACGCGCCGCGGGTGCCGCCGGAGTATTGGCGGCACCGGTTGCGCCTGGTGAAAGCGATGGGGCTCAACACCGTCTGCGCCTACCTCTTCTGGAACCTGCACGAGCCGCGGCCGGGCGAGTTCAACTGGGCGGGCGCGGCGGATGCCGCCCAGTTCTGCCGTGTCGCCCAGGAGGAAGGCCTCTGGGTCATCCTCCGGCCTGGACCCTACGCCTGCGCGGAGTGGGAGATGGGCGGGCTGCCGTGGTGGTTGCTGAAGCACGACGATATCCGGCTGCGCACGCGCGATCCGCGGTTCCTCGAGGCGACCCGACGTTACCTGAACGAGGTCGGCCGCGTCCTGGCGCCGCTGCAGGTGTCGCGCGGCGGGCCGATCCTGATGGTGCAGGTCGAGAACGAGTACGGGTTTTTCGGCAAGGACCCGGAGTACATGGGCGAGCTGCGGACGGCGCTCCTCGGCGCCGGTTTCGAGGTGCCCCTGTTCGCGTGCAACCCGAAGGACCACCTCAAGGACGGCTACCGCGCCGATCTTTTCCCGGTGGTCAATTTCGGCTCCGACCCGCGCGGCGCTTTCGCGGCCTTGCGCGAGCTCCTGCCCACAGGTCCCCTGATGTGCGGCGAGTTCTACCCCGGCTGGTTCGACACGTGGGGCGCGCCGCACCATCTCGGCAACACCGAGCGCTATCTCGCGGACTTGGGCTCCATGCTTGAGATGGGCGCCTCGTTCAGCATCTACATGGCCCACGGCGGAACGACCTTCGGGTTCGGCACCGGCGCCGATCGCCCCTTCAAGCCGGATACGTCGAGCTACGACTACGACGCGCCGATCAGCGAGGCCGGGTGGACCACGCCGAAGTTCGACCTCACCCGCGCGCTGATGGCGCAGCATCTTCTGCCCGGCGAAACGCTGCCGGAGCCGCCGCCGCGCAATCCGGTGATCGCCATCGCGCCGGTCGCGGCGGCGGAGTGGGCGCCGGTGTTCGCGAACCTGCCGGCCGCGGTGACCGCGACCGAGCCCCGCACGCTGGAGCAGCTCGATCAGGCGCACGGCTGCGTGCTCTACCGGACCACTGTGCCGGCCGGCCCCGAGGCGACGCTGGCGGTCGCGGCTGTGCATGATGTCGGCCAGGTCTTTCTCGATGGCCGCCGTATCGGATTCATGGACCGCCGGTCCGGCGGCTATCGTGTGGTGCTGCCCCCCCGCGCGCAGGAGGCGACGCTCGACTTCCTCGTCGAGGCGATGGGCCGGGTGAACTTCGGGGTGGAGGTGCACGATCGGAAGGGACTCCACGGCCCCGTCACCCTGGCGCCGG
>JAEXPQ010000033.1 GCA_023446735.1 Verrucomicrobiota bacterium | reverse complement strand
GGCGCGGCGACCGGCACGACCGGGGCGCCGGCCGGCCCGCGCGCCACGACCCCGCCCAGCTCCGCGTGGATGCTCGCCGCGATCGCATGGGGCTCGAGCTCGCCGGCGACGGCCAGCAGCATCCGCTCCGGCCGATACCAGCGGTCGTAGAAGGCCCGGAGCCCCGCCGGCGTGGCGCGCTTGATGGACCGCGGCGTGCCGATCTGCGGACGCGCCAGCGCCGTGCCCGCGAAGAGGCCGGCCAGTTCGTTGTCGCTGAGCTCGTTCGGATGCGGCGGCAGAAACTCCAGCTCCCGCCCCCACCAGTAGGCGATCCGCCCGGCGCGCACATTGCCCTCGGCGAGGATCACGCCGCGCTCGCGTTCCACCGCGTCGGGGGCGAAGAGCAGGCCGTCCGCGTAGTTGCGGAGCACGCGCAAAGCGGTCGTCAGCGCGGCCGGATCGGCGATCGGCACGTTGCGGATCTCGTAGACGGTGTAGTTGCGGCCCGTGGCGGCGTTGACCTCCGAGCCGAAGCCGAGGCCGAAGCGCTGAAGCGTGCGGATCGCGGAGTCGCCCGGGAAGTCCCGCGCCCCCGCGAAGGCCAGGTGCTCCACGAAGTGGGCATAGCCGAGCTCGCGGTCGGTCTCGTACCGGCTGCCGGAGTCGACATAAAGAAACAACGACACGCGGCCCGGGGGCACGGCCTGCGGGCGCACCGCGTAGCGCAGGCCGTTGGGCAGCACGCCCAGCAGCACCCGCGGATCAGCCGCGGGTGCCGCCGCCACCACAGCCGAATCCGACCGGGGCGCCACCGCCTCCTCCGCGGCGACGCGGAGACAGGCCGGCAGCAACCAGGCGGCGGCGAGGAGCAGATGGTGGGGGCGAACGCTCATGTGTGGGACGGAGCGACGAGGCTCCGAGGGAAACGGTTTCGGCGCGGACTTCAATCGGTCCCTTCCGGCGTGACCAAAGGGTAAAGCCCTGCCCCGTCGCGTTTCCCGCGAGCATTTGCGCCGGCCGAACCGCCGCAGAGGTGGAATCGGCCGCCGCCGGACCCCGCCCGCCCCGCTCACTCCTCGTAGGGAGTGTACTCCGGCACGAGGCGCTTCATCGCGGCCCGCACTTCGGCGGCGTTGCCCGAATCGGCCACCACCCGCAACGCCGCCAACCAGCCGTCATCCTGCTCCGCGACCGCATCGGGTGCCGTCTTGAGCTTGAAAACCCGGGGGTGCTCAGTCGTCTCGTGGGTCTCCTCGCTGTGGCGCAACTCCTCGTAGAGTTTCTCGCCGGGGCGCAGCCCCGTGACACGGATCTCGATGTCCACATCCGGCTTGAAGCCGCTGAGCTCGATCATCTGCCGGGCCATGTCGAGGATCTTCACGGGCTTGCCCATATCGAGGATGAAGATCTCGCCGCCGGTACCGAGCGTCGCGGTCTGGAGCACCAGGCCGACCGCCTCGGGAATGGTCATGAAGTAGCGGGTCATCTCGGCGTGGGTGACGGTCACGGGCCCGCCCTGCGCGATCTGCCGCCGGAAGGTGGGGATCACGCTGCCGGAGGAGCCGAGGACGTTGCCGAAACGCACCGCGAGAAAACGCGTCTTGTTGCCCACCGCCCGCTGGCGTGCCTGCAGGGCTTTCTCCGCCAGGCGCTTGCTGCATCCCATCACGCTGGTCGGGTTGATGGCCTTGTCGGTCGAGATGAGCACGAAACGCTCCACCCCGTGCTCGCTGGCCAGCCGCGCGAGCTGCGCGGTGCCGAAGGTGTTGTTCTTGATCGCCTCGGCAGGCTGGCGCTCCATCAGAGGCACATGCTTGTGCGCGGCCGCGTGGAAGATGATCTGCGGCCGGTGCTTCGCCAGGATCGCGCGCATCGAATGCGCGTCGGTGATGTCGGCGATCAGCGGCAGCACACTCCGCGCGGCCGGGGTCGCCAGCAGCTCGTTTTCGATCTCGAAAAGCGCGATCTCCGTCTGCTCCACCATCACGAGCAGGCGCGGGCCCTTGGCCAGGATCTGACGGCACAACTCGCTGCCGATGCTGCCGCCCGCTCCCGTGACGAGGACGACCCGATCCTCCAACAGCCGGCCGATCCCGGCACTATCGAGCGCCACCGGATCGCGGCCGAGCAGATCCTCGATCGCCACCGGGCGGGTCCGGTCGACCTTCACCTGTCCGGTCGCCAACTGGGTGGCGGAGGGGACGATTTGCGTCGGCACGCCCACACGCCGCCCCAGCTCCACGATCTCGCGAATCAGTTTCGGTCCGGCCGAAGGCATCGCGACCACGAGTTCCTGCAACTGCACCTCGGGCGCGATCTCGAGCAGTTTCGCCAGCGGCCCGTGCACCGGCAGACCGTGAATACTACGACCGATCTTGGCCGGATCGTCGTCGAGGAAGAAGACCGGGCGCAATCCCCCGCCCCGGCGCGACAACAGCTCCTTCGCCAGCGCCTCGCCCACGTCGCCCGCGCCCACGATCGCGATTCGCCGTTCCGCCAAGGCCGGGCGCAACACCCCGACCGCGGTCCAGGTTCGCAGCACGCGCAGGAACAGCCGGAACGCCGAGAGCAGCGCCACGCTCAGGACGAAGTCCATCAGGATCACGCCTCGCGGCGGCGACGCGCCCGGCGCCGCCATCGCCCAGAGGCCAAGCATCATCAGCGAACTCGAGCTCATCGCGAGCACGACGCCGCTGAAGTCCGCCAGGCCGAAGTAGCTCAGCATCGAGCGGAACTGCCCGAACGATTGCAGCAGCAGCAGCTTGCAGAGCACCACGACCGCCAACAGCTCGAGGCGCTGGAGCGCGAAATCATCCGGTACCACGAAATCCCACCGCAGCTCGTACGCCATCCAGAACGCGGTCGCGAGTTCGAGCGAGTAGATCACGAGCAGCGCACCGAAGCGCACCAGGCGCCGACTTCCGATGTGCTTGTCGATCAACTCCACCAGCCCACGCATCGAACGGTCCATCCGCGCTCGCGCGAGCGCGGAGACCGTCGCGTGTCCAGTATTGGGAATCGGTACAGCCATGGTGGTGTGGGAGCGGAGGAAAAGGGTCCTCAACCGCGGCCGAAGGCCCGGCGAACGATGCGAACAACCCTCTGTAGTTCCTCCTCGGTCATGGACGATCCCGACGGCAAACACAACCCCCGCGCGAACAGATCCTCGGCGACCGCGCCACCGACCCGTTCGGCTTCGCGATACAGCGGCTGGCAATGCAGGGGCTTCCACAACGGCCGGGCCTCGATGTTGTCCGCCTCGAGCGCCGCCAGCACCGCGTCGCGGGATACGCCGCCGGCCTGCGGGTCGACCAGCAGGCAGGTCAGCCAGCGCGTGCCGCGCCCCACCGCCGGTTCGGGCCGGAACTCGACGCCGGGAAGATCCGCCAGCGCCGCGCGATAACGTTCATACAACGCGCGCCGCCGCTCGATCCGCCCGGCCAGCCCGCATAGCTGCCCGCGGCCGATCCCGGCCAGCACGTTGCTGAGGCGGTAGTTGTAGCCGAGTTCCACGTGCTCGTAGTGCGCGGCGGGCTCGCGGGCCTGCGTCGCGAGTTTGTGGGCATGATCGACCAACGCCCGGTCCGCCGAGACCACCATCCCGCCACCGCTCGTGGTCAGGATCTTGTTCCCATTGAACGAGTACACGCCGATGGTCCCGAAGGTCCCGGCCCAGCGCCCGCCATAGGTCGCGCCGACCGCCTCCGCCGCATCCTCGATCACCGGCACGCCGTGGCGCCGCGCCGCCGCAAGGAGCGGATCCCAGTTCGCGCACAGGCCGTAGATGTCCGCCACGATGATGGCGCGCGGCAACCGGCCCCGCCGGGCGCGCTCGTCGAGCGTCGCCGCGAGCAGGTCCGGGTCCATGTTCCAAGTGTCGCGCTCCGCGTCGATGAAGACCGGCTTCGCCCCCTCGTAGACGATGGGGTTGGCCGAGCCCACGAACGTGAACGTCGAACAGAGGACCTCGTCGCCCGCGCGCACGCCGAGCACGCGCAGCGCCAAGTGCAGCGCGGCCGTGCCGGAGCTCACCGCAACCGCCGCACCGGCGCCGCTGGCGGCGCACATCTCGCGCTCGAACGCCGCCAGATGCGGGCCGGCCGGCGCCACCCAGTTGGTGGCGAACGCCTCGGCCACGAAGCGCTGTTCGTCGGCGCCGATGTCCGGCGGCGAAAGATGAAGGCGGGGCCGTTCGCTCATGGGGAGGGTTCTCACTCGTTCGCCGGAACAGCCGCCAGACCGAGGCCCTGCAGGCCGCGCAGGACCTCCGCGAAAGCCGGATCCGACCAGAAACGTTCGAACGGCACGTTCGCGGTCACGCGGATGAAATACTGCTCGCGGCTGCCGCGCAGCGCCTGCTGCACCGCGTCCCGCCACCAGTGCAGCGGATGCGGCACCGCATTGAAGCGCGCGCCCTGGTCGAGCACCCGCCCCTCGACCAGATGCCAGTAGTAGACGTACACGGGCGCACCCCCGTCCGGCGGTTGGAACCGGCGCCACTCCGCCGGTTGCCAGGGCCGGTCCGTCACCGGAAGCTGCTGACGAAACTTCATCTCGAGGCACGTCCAGCCGTTCTCCGTCCAGCAACGGTCCGGGGTGTGCGACGCGACCAGGCGCGTCGGCATCTTGCCCGGGCCCCAATACGCCGCGTACACCCCGGCCACCACGCCGCCCTTGGCGTATTCGCGATACACCACATCGTCGTAGTTGAGCGTCTTCTCCACCGCGCTCCGCACCGACTCGTTCTGGCCGAGCGGCAGGTTGCGCACGCGCCAGCCGGGCACGCCGGTCGGCAACGCCGCCTCGAGGTGGGGGCCGCGCGGTTGCGCAACCTCGCGAAAGACCGACACGCCCTGCAGGGCCGCCGCCACGGCGAGCACGGCCAGCGGCCCGAGCAACGACCAGCGGCGCCACCACTTTTGGGTTTCAGCCATGGCCCGCCTCCTTGCCTTCGCCGCCCAGGAACCGGGCCGGCGCGCCGTACACGGTCGCCCCGGCCGGCACGTCGCGCAGGACCGTCGCCCCGGCCCCCACCGTCGCCCCGGCCCCCACCCGCACGCCCGGCA
>JAEXPQ010000029.1 GCA_023446735.1 Verrucomicrobiota bacterium | reverse complement strand
GGCCGGGCGTGGCCGCGTGGCGGCGCCCGATGGTCCTCGCCGGCGCCGTGGCGGCGGGCGTAGCGGCGGTGCTGGCGGGAGTGTGGTGGCAGACCGGGCCGGCTCCGGCCGGTCCGAGCGCGGCGGTGGCGGTTGCCGTCCCGAAGCCGGTTCTCGGTCCGTCACCGGGACTGCGCTGGAGCATCCCGGATCTCGGCTTGGAGTTCGCCCCTGTCGCCGGAACGGCGGTACTGTTCGGAATCCGAGAGGTCCGGGTGCGCGACTTCGCGGCGTTCGTCGAGGAGACCGGGCACGACGCGACGGTCGACATGTGGTCGTATCGTAATGGAAAATTGGGGCGCCATGGCGACACGTGGCAGTCGCCCGGGTTTGCGCAGGAACCGGACCATCCGGTGGTGGGCGTCGACCAAGGCGACGCCGAGGCGTTCTGTCGTTGGCTCACGTCGCGGGAGCGGGCGGCCGGGCGGCTCGAGCCCGGTCAGTCCTACCGCCTGCCGACCGATGCGGAGTGGGATCAGGCGGCGGGAATCGACGTGTTCGAGTGGGGCTCCCAGTGGCCGCCGCCGCCTGGTGCGGGCAACTTCGCCGACCTCACCACGGTCCGCGCGCCTTTCGCGCTGCCGCCCGGGCGCACGATGGCCGATTACAGGGACGGTCATGCCGGCACGGCGCCGACCGGGCGTTTCCGCGCGAACGGCCAGGGGCTTTTCGATCTCTCCGGTAATGCGGCGGAGCGGGTGGGTGATCGCCGGGACGGGATCCGCGGCGGTTCGTACCTGTCCGCGGAGCGGAACGCTTTCGTCGTGCACCAACTGGGGGTGCCGTTCGCCGCGGAGAGCACGCGGCACGTCGAGGTCGGGTTCCGGGTGGTGTGCGTCGTGGGTACCGCGAGCTTCGATGCTTCGGCGCATCCGAAGGAGGGGCGGCCATGAGCGCGGATGCAGGTGTTCCGGCGAAGGCGGACGAACTTCGGTTCCCGGAGGAAGGAATCGTTCTAGGCGGACGCTATGTGGTTCGGTCGCCGGTGCCATGGGCTGAGGCCGATCGCGCGACCTGGCAGGCGGACGACCTCCGCCTTGGCTACCCGGTGCAGTTGTGGTTTCTCCCCGAGTCGGTCGTCTGGCACGCCGGAGCGCTCGAACTGGTGAAACGCGAGGTGCGACGGGTGGTGCGGTTGCGTCATCCCGGCCTCGTGCGGGTGCACGATCTGGTCATGGGGCCCGGTCTGGCCGCGATCGTGACCGAGCCGGCGGCAGGAAGCCCGCTCGGGTGTCGCCCGCCCGGCCCGCTCGATCGCGCGGCGTTGGCGGCGATCTGGCAGGATCTGTGCGGCGCGCTCGAACACGCGCATGGCGAGGGCGGTGTGCTCCACCGGGCCTTGGCCCCGGACCAGGTGTTTGTCTCGTCGGTCAATCGGGCGCGGATCGCAGGCTTCGGGATCGTCGCCGGAGTATCCGAGGCTATGATTCTCGCGGGGGACTCGGTGCCGGAGCGGGCGCGGCGGTATGCGAGTCCGCAGTGCCGGGGGGGCGAACGGCCCACCGTGGACGACGACCTGTACAGCCTCGGTGCGATCACCGCGGAACTCGTGGGCGGGCTGCAGCCGAACGCGGAAGCCGAGCCGGCGGAGGCGCGCATCCTCCGGCTGCGCCGGTGCCTCGAGGAGGCTGGCGAGTCCTCGGTGGTGGCCGCGAGGTGGGCGACCGCGATCGGCGCCTGCCTGGCCCCTGAGCGGGAGGACCGCCCGGAATCTGTAGCGGAACTGCGGAGATTGGTCGAGCGCGGGACTGTCGCCCGACGGCCGTCGCAGCCGCGTTCAGAAGCCGCGGCCACGCCGGAACAGTCGGGTTGGGGGGGCTGGGACTGGCCGTGGCGGAATGCGGGATGGCCCACCGGGCCCATGCTCGGCCTGTTGGCTCTGGCGGCGATCTGTGCGGGCACCGCGATCATGGGCCATATCTACCAGGTTTCGCGGACGTCACGAAAGGCCGCGGCGCCGAAGCCCGTGCCGCCGGCGCTGCGGGTGCGGCAGTGGGCCGAGCGGCTGGTTGCGACGGAGCCGCGCGGGCGCGGGGCCGACATCTCGTCGGTCCAGCGCGGATTTCCCGAGCTGCAGCGTCCGTGGCAAATTGAGGATCTGGGGATGCGGTTCGCACCGGTTCCCGGAATGGC
The DNA here is from genome assembly GCA_023446735.1 of Verrucomicrobiota bacterium. GTDB lineage: Bacteria > Verrucomicrobiota > Verrucomicrobiia > Opitutales > Opitutaceae > CAJCBL01. The sequence goes on along the minus strand of JAEXPQ010000029.1, from coordinate 1,688 downwards.
GGTTCTGCTCTCGATCTGGGAGACGCGGGTGCGCGATTTCGCGGCGTTTGTGGCCGCGACCGGCCACGAAACCGAAGGGCTGTCGGCGGCCCCGATGAGGGACTGGGAGTCGCTGCCGCTTTCCTGGTGCCGGACGGGATATCCGTTGGGGCGTAACCATCCGGTCGGGTGGGTCTCGGAGGGGGATGCGCGCGCGTTCTGCGCGTGGTTGACGGCTCGGGAGCGTGCGGCGGGCCGGCTGGGGGCGAACCAAGAGTATCGGTTGCCTACTGACGAGGAGTGGACGGCCGCGGCCGGACCGGCGGCCTATCCCTGGGGCGACGCATGGCCGCCGGCGGACGCCGGCGAGAACCTCGCCGACGAGTCGGCACGAATCGGCCCGAACTCCTTGAGTGTCGTCGTGCCGAGATACGACGACGGCTTCGTCGGGCCCGCACCGGTGGGCGCCGGCGTGGCCAATCGCAACGGCTTCTTCGACCTCGGCGGCAACGTGCAGGAGCGAGTGGCCGGGCGGCGCGGGGGGATCCGCGGCGGCGATTTTCGCACCGGCAATGCCGAAGAGTTCAGGACCCTCGTGCGGACGAACTGCGACGAAAGCCGCGTGGACATCGGTTTTCGGGTGGCCTGTGCGCCGGTGGGCTCGACCGGGCGAGCGGCGTTGGGGTGCCGCGCCGACAACGCACGAGAGGACGGGCCGACGCCATCTCCATGAACGCATCTTCCCCCGATTCGGACTCCACCAAGAATGCGGCTCCCGGCCAGGCAGGGCGCATATTGTTCTCCCGATACGAGCTGCAGCGTGTGGTCGGGCGGGGGCGTTACGCCACGGTCTGGCTCGCGACGGACCGACGCCTGGGGCTCTCGGTGGCGGTGAAGCTGTTCCCCGGCGAGATCGCCGGGGAGGAGTCGGTCCTCGACGAACTGCGGAACGAGACCCGGCGAGCGTTGGCGCTAACCCACCCGCACATCGTGCGGATCCACGACTTCATCGCCGATGACCGGGAGGCGGCCATCATCATGCAGTACGTTCCCGGCGAGACCCTCGACGAGGTGCGCCGCCGGCACCCCGCCGCGATGCTGGAGTGGGAGACGCTGGCCCCCTGGGCGGCCCAGCTGTGCTCGGCACTTGAGTACGCACATGAGGTGGGGCGGATCGTGCATCGGGACCTGAGGCCGGCCAATCTCATCGTCGGGAGCGACGGGTCGTTGCGTGTCGCCGATTTCGGGCAGGCGGCGCCGCTGGATTGGGCCACCACCCGGCGATTCGCGGCTGGCACCGGTCTCGCTCCTTCGCCCTATGCGAGTCCCCAGCAGTTGGCGGGGGGGACGGCGACAGTCGGGGACGATGTTTTCAGTGTTGGCGTCACCTTGTTCGAGTTGCTGACGGGGCAATTCCCCTTTCCCGAGGGCGGCGAACGGATCGGGCGCGTGGGCGCGGCGCCCTTGGTCAACCACGTGCTCCTGGGGCGCGGGGAGGCAAGTCGCCGGATACCGGACTCGGTGGAGGCCGCGATCGCGAGCTGTCTGGCGCGGAATCCGGGAGAACGCCCGCCTTCGGCCGCCGCTCTGGCGCAGTTGCTCGCCGGCGGCGGCGAGGCGCGTGTCGTCGGCGAAGCGCCCCGCCACGAGGTCGGGGCGGAGCCCGCGGCGCCCGCGTCGGATTCCGGCGCGCGCGGTCTGCGCCGCGC
>JAEXPQ010000330.1 GCA_023446735.1 Verrucomicrobiota bacterium | reverse complement strand
GGGGCGGACGGCACCCCCCCGGGGCCGCGGTTCACCGCCGGCCGTCGCGTGGCGCGAGCGACCGGCTTAATTCTTGGCGGGCGGCTGGGCCCAGATCTCGAGCGCGCGCTGGCGCTGCCGTTCGTTCGGATGCAGAGCGTCGACCAACGCTTCGGTGACATCAACCGTCTCCCGCCCGCGTTGGGCTGCGAGCGCGGCCTCATCCCATTTTGAGACGAGCAGGGCGACGTCCTTGGCCGTCCGGACCGCGGCCACCTCGGCGGGAATCTGCGCAAAGATGTCGTCGACCGGCTCCTTGCCGAAGGCCTGGCGATGCAGGTGCTTCTGTTGCGCCTCACCCTCCGCCTCGATCCGGGAAACGGTGACGGCATCGCCCGCCGCGCGCGCCTTGCGGCGCTCGGCGGTGGCGGTGGCGAGCCGCTGTTCATGCACCGGCGAACCCGCGTAGGCGACGGCGATGGAGCGGGAGTCATAGACCCCGATACGGGAGTCGGCCGCGGCAACCGATTCCGGCGCAGCGAGGGAGCGGGATGCGCCGAGGGCCAGCGCGCACAAGCAGAACAGAAGAGAGGCAGTGGGAGTTTTCATGGAGTTGGATCAGTCGAGGTTTGGTACGGAAGTGCTCAGGATTCCTCGCGTTCGCGGCGTTTGCGTTCGGCCACGCGCACGAGGACGACGGCGGTGAGCAACGTGAGCGCAAGGACGACGACGGTGCTGCGGTCAAGGGCGCCACCGCCACTGCCGCCACCACCGATCGAATGCGCCGGGCGCGAGAAGGCGGGCTGCGCCTTGTCGACCTGGGCGTCGCGGGCGGGCTGCGCGGCGCGCACGGCCTGCGCCTGGCGCTCGGTGGCGACGCGCTGCTGGTTGCGGCGGTCGATGCCTCGCTTGGCGAAAGAGGCGTCGTCGAGCACGACCATCGCGGTCTGGTCGTTGACGATCTGGTACGAGGTACCGAGGTCGCGGATCGCGGCATCGGCTTCGGCGGCGACGAGGTCGCCGCGGTCGCGACCGGTCTCGATCTGCTCGCACAGGCTCAGGGCCCAGAGGCGCTCGATCTCGGGATTCTCGGTGTCGGTCTCGGGGAAGTTGAAGGTGGTCGCGTAGGTCTTGTCCTCGCCGGTGATGCGGGCGCGGAGCTCGACCTTCGCCGGGCCGGCCTGCTCGTAGCGGCCGAAGACGACGAGCTGCTGGCCGCGGTAGAGCTTGCCGGGGTAGTCGCCGGTGGTCTCGGTGACCTTCACGCCGGTGATCTTGAGCTGCGCGTCGTGCATGGCCTCGAAGCAGATCTTCGACTTCGCGAGCAGGATCTGGCCGAGAATGTCGTCGTCGTTGGAGACGCCGGTGTAGAAACCGCCGCTCGCCTCGGCGGCGACGCGCAGGAGCGGCCAGTTGGCGCTGTTGCCCATGAGGAAACCGAAGACGCGGATGTCCTGCTGGCGGAGGAGCTTCGCGAACTCCTTCGGGTCGACGACGCCAGTGTTGGTCACGCCGTCGGTCACGAGCACGAGCGAGGTGGCGCGATCGGCGTCCGTTTGTTGGAGACCGAGCTGGAGACCGTCGTAGAGGTTGGTGCTGCCGGAGGCGGCGAGGCCCTGCACGGTGGCGAGCGCGCGCTGCACGGAGTCGGGCGAGGCGGCGGTCCAGGGCACGACCTCGCGGGCGGAGTCGTTGAAGGTGACGATGCGGAAGCGGTCCTGCGGCTTCATCTCGCCGAGCGCCTTGCCCACGCCGCGGGCGAGCGTGGCGATCTTGCCCTGCATGCTGCCGGAGACGTCGAGCACGTAGACGTAGTCGGCGCCGTTGGTGAGCGGGGCGAGGTCGACGCCGGGGGTGACGACCATCATGAACGTGCCCGGCTTGTCGCCGGCGGCGCGATACGGGATGACCTCGATGCGGCCGGGCAGGCCGTCCTGCAGGCGATAGTAGAAGAGGAAGTCGCGCTCGAGCTTCGCGGCGGTGCGATCGAGCTTCACGCGGTAGTGGCCGTCGGCGAGTTTCTCAATTGCGGCCGCGGTCTCGAAGCCCGGCACGCGCACATCGGCGATGGGCGCGGCGCTCTTCAGCTCGAGCGCGATCGAGAGGTTGCCCTCGACCTGCTTGTTCTGCGTCCAAAACGAGGCGCCGGCGTCGTCGGTGCCGCCGTCCTCAAGCGGGTAGAGGTAGCGCCCGACACCGGTGTCGATCGAGAGCGGCTGGTAGTAGACGAAGCGCACGCGCGTCTCGGCATTCGCGCGGACAGGCGAGACGCGGAATTCGAAGGTCTGGTAGGTGTTCTTGGTGGCGAGGCCGGTGTCGTTGCCGGCCGCCTTTTCCTCCTCGTAGACCTGCTGGGCCTGCTGTTTCGGGAGAACCTCGCCGTGGATCTCCTTCTCGCCGGCCCAGATGGTCATCTCGGAGAGGCTGGCGCTCTTCGGCACCGGGAAGGCGTAGATCGCCTCCAGATCCTTGGCGTTGGGGTTGAAGAAAGTCTGGGTGACCTCGGTGCGGGCGAAGCCGTTGTTGATCACGATGTCGACATGGTGGTCGCGAATCTGGATCGGTGCCTGGGGTGCACCGATGGGGATGAGCGTGCCGGAAGCCATCGCAACGGCGGCTCCCAACAGAAGCCCGGCGGCGGTAGAACACAGCGAGCGGAGGGTTTTCATGGTGTGCATGTGGTGAACGCCTCCAGCCTTTGCTCAGCACATGCCAATGAACACTGGCTAGCCAAAAGTTGCTCACTATGAATCGTTTCCGTATTAACTCACGGCCGTGAGATAAAACATCTGAGACATTTTATGTTGGCCACCTAGCATTGAATGCCAGTTAATTACAGCCGTACGCATGAGCCTATTCTCCGCTGCCGAAACGGGGTTTGCGGATTCGGTTTCGCGCCTGATCTACGCCAACCCCTTCCTGCCCGAGCGCATCGAGGCGGAACGCGACGCGCTCGCGGCCGACTTCGTGCGCGAGGGGTCGGACTGGAATCTGCAGCCGGTGACCGAGGGCGCAGGATCGAGCCCCCAGCCCAACCTCGCGCTCATCCGCCGCCGCGGCGACGCCCTCGTCGAACGCATCGCCGCCAACGCGCCGGCGATCGGCGGGCGCCATGCCGCCACCGACGCCGAGCGTTTCGCCGACCTCGTGCTCTTCGCGGTTTTCCACCGCTATTGCACGCGCTTCGACGAAACCATCGCCTCCGCCGAAAGCACCGCCGCCTACCGCGCGCCCTACTACCGCGAGTTCGCCGCCGAAGTGGAGCGCCTCCTGCGCCGCCCGGGCGTGACGCTGCTCGACGAATGCCCGCCGGAGGCGCTCTTCGCCTTCTTCTTCCAAGTCCGCCGAGCGTTCGTGCACATCCACCGCTCGCTGGTCGGCGCCTCGCGCCCGATGGCGCAGTTGCGCGCGGCGATCTGGCAATCGGTTTTCACGCACGACATGCGCCGCTACCGGCGCTGCCTCTACGCGCGGATGGGCGAGATCACCACGCTCGTCACCGGCGAGTCCGGCACCGGCAAGGAACTCGTCGCCCAGGCGCTCGCGCTCTCGCGCCACCTGCCCTTCGACGTCCGCCGCGGCCTCTTCGCCGGCCAACCGTCGCAACTCTTCTTCCCGCTCAACATCGCCGCGCTCTCGCCGACCCTTGTCGAATCCGAACTCTTCGGACACCGCCGCGGCGCCTTCACCGGCGCGCTGGCCGACCGCGCCGGCTGGCTCGAGCTCTGCCCGGCCGAGGGCACGGTCTTCCTCGACGAGATCGGCGAGGTCGACGCCGCGATCCAGGTGAAACTCCTCCGCGTGCTCCAGTCGCGCGGCTTCCAGCGCCTCGGCGAGAGCGAGCCGCGCCGCTTCGCCGGCCGCGTCGTCGCCGCCACCAACCGCGACCTCGAGGCCGAGATCCGCGCCGGCCGTTTCCGCGAGGACTTCTTCTTCCGGCTCTGCGGCGACCAGATCGCGGCGCCCGCCCTGCGCGAGCAGCTCGTCGATTCGCCCGGCGACCTCGCGCTGCTCGTCGGCGTAATCGCGCGCCGGCTCGTGGGCGAGACCGAGGCGCCCGCCGTGGCGGACGAAGTCATTTCCTGGATTCAACGCAAGCTCGGCGCCGCCTACGCCTGGCCCGGCAACTTCCGCGAGCTGGAGCAATGCGTCCGCAACATCCTCCTCCGCCGCGAATACCGCCCGCGCGCCACCGCCGGCGCCCGCGGCTCCGCGCCCGACTGGGACACGATCTTCGCCTCCGGCTCGTGGACCGCCGAGCAGCTCCTCGCCCACTACTGCTGCAGCGTATTCGCCCGCACGCAGAACATCGAGGAGACCGCCCGCCGCCTCGACCTCGACCGCCGCACCGTGCGGGCGAAGCTGGCCGCCGGACCGGCCGCAAGACGCCCGCCCGAGTAGGCCACGCATCGGCGTATCGCCGATTCCCCTCGCCACGTGCCCCACCGCAGCTTGCCTTGTTCGCCCATCGAGGCGCAGGGGAAGGGCCGGCTCCGCGCTTGCCACCAGCAGGCCCCTAGCGCCGCCGACCGCAAACTCTCTTCGTGATGCCACTCCAGTTCCCACGCCTCCGGCGCACACTCGTGTGCGCCCTCCTCGCTTCGAGCGCCGCGGGCTTCGCCACGCCGCCCATCATCACCCAGCAGCCCGCCACCGTGGTCGCAACCAGCGGCACCAGCGCGACATTCTCGGTAGCCGCCACGGCGACCGGTACGCTTTCCTATCAGTGGCGCCGCCTCGGCACCCCGGTCACCAACGGCACCGGCGCGTCGTTGACCCTCAACGCCGTCACGATGGCCGACGCCGGTTTCTACGACGTGGTCGTCACCGCCGACGGCGAGTCGACCACTTCGCAGGCCGGGCGCCTGATCACCACGCCCACGCAATACGCCGACCAGTTCTGCCTCGACGACTCGTTCCTGCCGCTGATCGAAACGACCGGTGCAAGCGCTGCGGTGACTGCGGCCGACACCCTCACCGGCGGCTTCTACGTCGGTGGTGAGTTCTCCACCATCGACGGCGCCCGCCGCTGGAACCTCGCGCGTTTCGACGCCGACGGAACCATCGATTCCGGATTCGCTCCCCAAGTCGACGGCAAGGTGCTCACGATCGCGGTACAGCCCGACGGCAAAGTCCTCATCGGCGGCGCGTTTCGTTTCGTGAACAACGTGCAGCGCGGCGGCATCGCCCGCTTGAACACCGATGGCTCGCTCGACCGCACCTTCGGCAACAACCGCGGTTTCGAAAGCGAAGTTACCTGTCTCGGCCTCCAGTCCACGGGGAAGATCGTCGTCTACAGTAACTCTAGCTTCGACGGGCGCTCCGAAGGCGTACGCCTTGTCCGCCTCACCCCGACAGGTGAACTCGATCCTGAATTCAAAGCCTTCGCAGATCCGTTTTATGGGCACTTCGCGACCGACGCCAACGACCGCCTCCTCTTCCAGCCCAACTGGTGGGTTGGACCGCTGGTCCGTGCTTCGCCAGACGGCTCCCACGACACCACATTCACGCCACCCCACAACTTGGGAACCATCTATGCATTCTGTGCGCAAACAAGGGGCGTTGTGCTCGTCGTGGTGACCGGAGGGGCTTCGGTCGTACGTCTCAACGAAGACGGTAGCAAGGATGAGGCCTACAATAGGTCCTTGGTGCATGTGAGTGAATACGATCCAGCGCGCATCGCGATCGACGCCTTGGACCGAGCCCTGATCTACGATCCCTGGAACCGCACCCTGATCCGGCTGCTTCCCGGCGGGGCGATCGACCCCGACTTTGTTGCGCCCCGCTATCCAGTCACGGATCAGAACGAGAACGCCATCACCATCCTTCCCGCAAGTAGCCGGATCGTGGTGGTGGGTGAACACGAAGGAGGCGTCCGCCTCTACAATACCGATGGGGCACTTCGGCGAGCGGCAGACCTAGCGTTCTTCAAACCTGCAACGAAAGTCACTCACATGCTCCCGCTTCCCTCGGGCGGCTGGCTTGTCGGCGGCGATTTCTCCCGGGTTGGAGGCCTTCCACGCAACTCCCTCGCCCGGCTACTGCCATCCGGAACCGTCGATCCCTCCTTCAACCCTCCGTCATCTGGTGGGCCTGCTGCCGCCATCGCGCAGCAGGGCGACGGGCGAATTGTCCTCGCACACAAGGCCAGTGGCATCGCGTTGGATCGGCTGCTCGCCGATGGCAGCCCGGACCCTTCCTTCGACGCCGACGACGGCCGGCGGTTCAATTCTCCCTCCGCGCTCACACTTCAGCCGAATGGCAAGATTCTTGCCGGAGGCGATGGTTGGCTCAATCGCTTCGAAGCCAACGGAGCCGCGGACCCGTCCTTCATCGCACCGGCAGATCCGTTTCCAACGACAGGCGGCGCGCGTATTGTCTCCTCCATCGTGGTACTTAACGATAGCCGCATTCTCGCCGTAAAAGGATCGCCCGGCAGCTACAGTTACCCTTCACCTTCATTCCGCCGCCTACTCCCTGACGGAACGATTGATCCAACATTTGGCGAGGGATCAGACTTCAACGGCGGCGTTCGTACCATTTCGCCCCTCCCCGATGGGGACCTGCTGGCCGGCGGCGAATTCAGCTACTGGGGCATGTATAGTGCCGTCTGCACCGCCCGCCTAGACGCGAATGGCAAGCTTAAGCAGGCGCCATCTCCCGCAGAGATCGGTTACGGTGTCGCCAATTCTGTAACTTGGATGCCAGACAACCGGGTTGTTCTTTCTGGTCAGTTCTCAACTGGCTATTGGGGTGTCTACGATTCGATTGTGCGGCTGCGAAGCAATCACACACGCGACACATCGTTTCACGTCCCAAATCTTGGGTCCTCACCCGTCGCCACGACCCAATTCGACGACCTCGGTCGCTTGCTGTGTGCTGGTGCGTCAGCCGGCCGTTGTGGACTCGTCCAGACCGGACTGGTTCGGCTGAAGCCCGGCACCGCCCCGGAGCCCTGCATTACTCGGGACCCCATCGGTGCCCACTTTCTTCCGGGTACGAACACTGTGCTACAAGTCCAAGCCAGCGGCACCGACTTGCATTACCGCTGGTACAAAGACGGTCGCTATCTCGTAGACTCCGATACACCCACGTTGAGCATCTCAACAGCCAAGTTGACCGACTCCGGCCGCTACCACGCCGAAGTGTTCAACACCTACGGCGCCGTCCTCAGCACAGGGGCCGATCTCATCATCACAAGTGAGGCACAAATCGAGTACTACGAATGGGCGGCTGCCAACGGCCTAGCGGACGACTGGAGAAAATTCCCCGATGAAGACCCCGAGAGCGACGGCGTCCTCAACCTCTTCCACTACGCCTTTAACATCCCGCGCGGCGCGGGCCGCGGCGACAGCATCAATCCTACCGTTGTCACAGAAAACGGCGTGCCCTATGCCGCCATCGAGTTCACGCGGAAGACCTTCGCCCTGGATCTCAGCTACCACGTCGAAGCCAGCAGCGACCTCGTCAATTGGCAGGAGATTGCGATCGTCCCGCCCGCGGTGCCGGCCCGGATCACCGTGAAAGACATCCTGCCCAGTTCGGACACCGATCGCCGCTTCATGCGGGTGCGTGTGAAGTACTCAGGGCCCTGAAACTCGCTCCCACCCGCCGGCGCCCCGATCTTTCTGCAACTTTCCGTCCGCCGATGTGTGCTGGGGACAACGCCGGCCTTCGTTTCCGCCGGCCTCCCTCCGAAAACCAGCACCATGAAATCCGTCCTCCGCTCCACCCTCCTCGCCGCGGTCTGCGCCGCCGGCCTCGCCCTTTCCTCCACCCTCGCCAGCGCCGCCGAGCCGGGCCTCGTCGACTTCGGCCCGGCCCTCTCGGGCGCCTCCAGCACCAAGAACGTCGAGATCAACCTCCCCGAGCCGCTCCTCAACTTCGCCGCCACGATCGCGAAATGCCAGGACGCCGACGCCGCTGCGCTCATCAAGGACCTCAAGCAGATCCGCGTGAACGTCCTCGGCATGGACGAGAAGAACCGCGCCGACCTCACCGAACGCGTCGGCAAGATCCGCGCCGACCTCGCCGCCCAAGGCTGGCACCGCGCCGTCAACGTCCAGGACAACGGCGACGACGTGGCCATCTTCGTGAAGCTCGGTCGCACCTCCACCATCGAGGGCCTTACCATCACCGTGCTCAGCAAGAACGACGACGCCGTCTTCGTGAACATCGTGGGCAACATCGACCCGACCCGCATCGCCGCCATCGGCGAGAAGTACGGCATCGACCACCTCAAGAAGATCCACTGCAACCCGGCCGCCGCCCCCGCTGCTCCTGCGGCACCGAGCGCCCCGGCCGCGCCGGTCGAGAAGAGCTGAGCGAGCCCCGTCACGTCGCTTCTTTGTGTCTCCATGCCGCCCCCGGTCCACCGGGGGCGGCTCGTTTTTCCCCACAACCAACCCGCCAAACAGGATCTACAAACGCGATGCGACGTGCGAACGATCCAAGGTGGCAACGAAGAGACCGCCTACGGTACGACCTCCCCGGCTACTCCACGCCCTCAAAACTTCTGCCCGGCGGCGATGTCCTCGGGGAGCGGTTCGCCGTTGGCGGCGAGGATCCGGCGCGCGAGCGGCGCGAGTTCCTCGGCGGGCACGTGCACGACCTTGCCGTCGATGTACTGCACGACCGGCAAGCCGAAACGGAGGTTCTCCAGCACGGCATCGGCGAAGGCCTTCCGCATCGCGCGCATGGAAGCGCGGGTCTCCTCGTCCGGTGTCATGTGGAAGGCCTCTTCGACCGTGGACTGTTTTCCCTCAGGCATGAACGAAACGCTAGCGCTCCACTCGATCCGGGCAAGAAGCGGTGCATCCTCGACTGAGAAGAGCCCGTCCTCTTCCTCCGCGACCAGATGTGGTTCCTTGCCGGTGTTTTCGTACAGGCGCCAGTGGTTCACCAGCGGCCGGTACAGTTCGGCGAGGTTGCGCACGCCAAGATGGAAGCGGCGCTGTTGGACGTCCTCGGGAATATCGTGGCCGCCTTTCGCCACGCGCTGCTTCACGCGATCACGCGTGAGGTCGAGCGTGGGGATCCAGAGGAAATCGAGCCGGATGCGGTAGCCGGCGGCGCGCATCTCGCGCAGGAGCGGAGCGTAGGCGCGGCCGGAAAGCGTGGTCTCGAAGGAGAAATCTACGCGGCGTGCGGCGAGGTCGCGCAGGCGCTTGAGCATGAGGCGGCCGGCCTCGAACGCCGCTTTGTCCGGCGCGAAGGGCGAGAGGCCGGCGGCGATCAGATCGGCATTGAGGAACTCGCCGATGCGCAGCTCCTCGTTCAGGAAACGCCGCGCGTAGGTCGTCTTCCCCGCGCCATTCGGCCCCGCGATGATGAAGAGGTTCGGCATGGGCGGGAGGAAGTGTGGCTCTGCGGGAATGCACTGCAAGCAGGTGCTCGGTCAGGAGCGCCTGCGCGTGGGTCGCTGCTTCAGCACGACCAGGCCGGCGCTTTGTTCGCAACTGGTGCGAGCGCAGCGCCGATCGGGTCGCCCTGAAGGGACGACCTACGAGAGCACGCCGCCCTTGCTGGCGTTGGCGACGAGCTTGCGGTAGCGGGCGAGCCAGCCGGTGAGCTCGCGCTGCACGGGCTGCCAGGTGGTGCGGCGCTCGGCGAGCTCGGCCTTGTCGACGAGGATGTCGATCCGGCGGCCGGGGAAGTCGATGCGCAGGCGGTCGCCTTCCTTGAGGAGGCCGATCGGGCCGCCCTCGGCGGCCTCGGGCGAAACGTGGCCGATGCAGGCGCCAGCGGTGCCGCCGCTGAAACGGCCGTCGGTGATGAGCGCGACCTTGTCGCCGAGGCCCATGCCGACGATGTAGCTCGTGGGCGAGAGCATCTCCTGCATGCCGGGTCCGCCGCGCGGGCCTTCGTTGCGGATGATCACGATGTCCCCGGCCTTCACCTTCCCGGCGAGAATGCCGGCACAGGCGTCGTCCTGGCTCTCGAAGATCACCACCGGGCCCTCGAACACGAAGCCGGGGCCGCAGTTGGCCTTGAAGGCATCCGAGATGCCGGCGGTCTTCAC
>JAEXPQ010000278.1 GCA_023446735.1 Verrucomicrobiota bacterium | reverse complement strand
GCCCCGCGGGCGGGCGCCGCGGCACCTCACTTGACGATTTCCAGCGGCACGCGAGCGAGAACCGCGCCGGTACGGGACAGGACGTAGCGCACTTCGTACCGCCCCGCCTCCGCCGGGGTTTCGATCTCAAGCGGGGAACCGCCCATGGACCACGCCCGCACGCCCACCGTGTCGTCGGACGAACCGGCCGGAACGATGGTCAAGAAATCGTTCTCTCCGTCGGGGCCGGTCCACGACACGGTCACCGTCGCCCCCGCCGGCGCGTTGCCCGGCGCGCGCAACGTCGCCCGCGCCTCGAGCACCTCGATCGCCCGCCGGGCGACCACGTGGCCGTCAGTGCCATCCATATACCGGATCTCGGCCGGTCCCGCCTCCACGCGGGCCCGCAGCTCGACCGGCGAGCCGGCCAGCGTCGAGCTCGACGAATAGGCCTCGGAGTACTCGCCGGCGGCGGCCGCCCGAGGCAGCAGGATGAGATAGTCGTTCGGATTGTTGGGACCGGTCCAGCTCACGGATACGGCGGAGCCGGCCATCACCTGCGCGGGGGCCGAGACCGTCGCCACCGCGGCGATGGTGCGCAGCGGGCGCCGCGCCAGCACCTTGCCCGCCTGGCCGCTCACGTAGCGCACCTCGCAGTCGCCCACGGTTACCGGCGCCTGCACGTCGACCGGCGAACCGGCTGCGGTGGAAACAAAGCCCTCCGGCGCGCTGCCGGCGTGATCCCGCGGCACGATGCAAAGGTGATCGTTCAGATTGTTCGGCCCTTTCCAGACGACCCGCACCATGCTCCCGGCCACCACCTCGGCCGGAGCCTCGAGCGTGACCGCCGCCTCGACCACCTTGATCGCGCAGCGCCCCAGGATCTTGCGATTCTGCCCGCTGTGCAGCCGGACCTCGGCCGGGCCCGTCTGCATCGGCGCTGTCACCAGCACCGAGGGAACCTGGTAGACACCGGCCGGGTTGGCCTCGAACTCCGCGGCCGCGTCGAGCGGGACGATCACGAGGTAGTCGCCGGCATAGGCCGGTCCTTTCCACGTCACCTTCACCTCGCTTCCGGCCACCACCTCGGTCGGCGCCTCAAGCTTGATCTCGACCGGCAGCACCCGCAGCGCGCGCCGGGCCAGCACCGCATGGTCGCGCCCGGAGACATAGCGGATCTCGGCGTCGCCGGCATCGACCGGAGCGTTGAGCGGGAGCGGGGAGCCGCTCCGGGTGTAGGCGAGGTTGCCATCCTCGTCGTCGGTCGCGCCCTTCGGCACGATCGTGATGAAATCGCCGGAGGCGTCGGGACCAGTCCAGAGCACGGACACGGCGGCGCCGGCATCGACCTGCTCGGCGGCCTTGAGCGTGACCGCGGGCGGGGGCGGCGGCGTCTTCGTCGCCGGCGGCTCAGCCGGTTTCGGCGGCTTCGGCACCGCCGGAGCGGCCACGGCCTCCGCGGCCACGACCGCGAGCGCATCCTTCAACGAGGCCGCGTCCTTCGCCTGCAGGAACCGGCCGCCGGTGGCGTGCGCGATGCAGGCGATCGCCTTGGCGTCGCGCGACGAGAGATCGAACGCCACGGCGTGCACGACGAACGCCACGCCGGCCGCCTTCAGCTTCGCGGCGACCGCACAGGGGTCCTTGCCGCACGTCTCGAGCCCGTCGGTGACGAGAATGATGCTGGCGGGCCGCTTGTTGTATTCGAGCTTCGTGGCCGCGAACTCGATCGCGCCCGCGAGCGGCGTGCGGCCCTTGGGCTTGATCCCGGCAACGACCGCCATGAAGGCCTTGCGGTCCAGCTTGGCGGGCGGGATGAGCAGCTCGATGTCGTCGCAGTCCTGCGGCTGGCGGTGGCTGTAGACGACGAGCCCGAGTTGGGTCTCGTCAGGCAACGTCGCGACCAGTTCGGTCACCGCGCGCTTGGCGATGTCGATCTTCGCCTCGCCGCCGATCCGCTCCTTCATGGAGCCCGAGGCGTCGAAGACGATCAGGCTCGGGGCGGATTCGGCGCGGGCATTGGCAACGCCGCTCGCGATCAAGGCCAACGGAAGAAACAGCCGGAACAACAGGGTAGGTTTCATGGCGGAAGACGCTGCGCCACTGGTATAGTCGCACGAATACGCTTGGCCACCCGAAACGGCCGCGACGACCCGTCCAGACCGTGTAGACGCTCCCGGGATGAGGAGGCTCCTCCCGCGCGGTGTGCGCCGTGGACCAACGCGCTCCGGCGGCCCCCTCCGGAACGGACAGTCCGTGTCGCGGGATTCATCCCGCCTTGGCCGGTCCGAAAGCGGCAAACTGCGTTATGGGCGGTGCATCACGGACGGCGGCCTGAAGACACGCACCACCCAACGTCCTCCCTCGTGTCCACCATCCGGAGATGAGGACGAAGTCGACCAATTGGTCCCTCGGCCAGTGTGCGGGGGCGAACACCGACCAGGACGGCAATCGAAGCGCCGCTCAGCGCGCGCCCTTGTCCTTCGCGCCCTTCTCGGGCTTCTCCGGCTTCGCCGGTTTCGCGACCTTCTTGAAGAGCGCCGCCACATCCAGCTTCGTGTCGGGCTTGATCTCCATCGTGGCGAGCTCGGTGGCGAGCGCCTCGGGCGGAATCGAGCCGAGGTCGGCGAGCAGGTAGTTGAACACGAGCGAGCGGATCGCGGTGGCCGCGCCGGCCGGGTTCGGCCCGAACATGCGCAGCGCCTCCTTCTCGTGCACCCAGAGGAATTTCTCGACGCCGAGGTCGATGCCCCGCCCTGCGTTCGCCGCCCGTACCTTGCCGGCGAGATGGAGGAGGTCCTCCGGTCGCGTGCTCGGCAGCGCGCCTTCGAAGATGGCGAAACGGGCGATTTCAGGAATCAGGTTCTCGGCGTCCATAACGGGGTTATACCAGATTGCGGCGGTTGCCGTCTAGGGGGGCGATGGAGTTTCTGGCGCGGACGGCCCGAGACGGAAAATAGTGCACCCCGCCTGTGCCGTGAATTCAAATGGCTCTAGTCCATTTTAAGTTCAAGTGGGCGCCTCCCGACGACATCTGCCTTCCGATGGACGGCCTGACATCTGTCACCGGTACCGGCTCCCGAAGGAGAAACATAGGGCCGAGAGCGTGGGAATGAACAACACGAACACTGCAGGGTGCAGGGGAACCGTAGGCTCGCAACGGCCCCCGTCAAACGGGCATTTCACGCTCCTGCTCCCCCTCGCTCCGCCACCGTCCCGGATTCGGCGGGCGCCCCGCCGAGAACGCGGCCGGATGCAGAAGTGAACTCCGCCGAAGTCCCATCCTCCCGCACCGGGGCGCGCGCTCGGCGGCGTCCGGCTCTCCAGAAGCGGTGATGCGGGCCGGTGCACCAGAAAGCCGTTTGCGCTTCGCGCGCCAATCTGCACCTTCGGGGGCATGCCCAGCGTCGCCCCCGCTCGGTCGTTGCCCCCCCGTTTCCGCATCGCCGCACTCGTGCTGCTCCTCACCGGCACCGCGCTTGCCGCGCCGCCAAAGTTCGAGAACCAGGAGTGTTTCGACTGCCACGATGCCGTGCCCTCCGGCCCGGCCCCGGCTCCGAAAGCGGGACTCGCCCCCGCCGTCGCCACCGGCCTCTTCGGCGGCTCCGTCCACCGCAAGCTCGCGTGCGTCGAGTGCCACGCGGACATCGAGGACATCCCGCACCCGGACAAGTTGCAGCCCGCCCAATGCGCGTCCTGCCACGAGGCCACGGCCAAGGAATACGCCAGCAGCATCCACGGCGTCAGCCACCAGATGGGCGCCTCCGCCGCCGCGACCTGCACCGACTGCCATGGCGCGCACGACATCGTCCCCGTCGCGTCGCTCGCCAGCCCGGTCTTCAAGTTCAACCTGCCGCGCACCTGCGCGAAGTGCCACAGCAACTCCAGCATCGCCGCCGAGTACAAGATCCCCCACCCCGAGGCCGCCGGCCACTACATGGAGAGCATCCACGGCCGGGCCCTCCTCCAGATGGGCCTGATCGTCGCGCCCTCCTGCAACGACTGTCACGGCGTCCACGACATCCGCCGCTCCGTCGACAAGACCTCGCACACCAACCACCTCAACATCGCCAAGACCTGCGGCAAATGCCACGTCGGCGTCGAGGAGATCTACAACGCCAGCGTCCACGGCCAGCTCCTGGCCACGGGCGACAAACGCGGCCCGGTCTGCTCCGACTGCCACACGGCCCACGACATCGAGAACCCCGTCAACGCGCACTTTAAGGCGGGCAGCGACCAACGCTGCGGCCAGTGCCACCAGGACCGCCTCGTCCACTACCGCGACACCTACCACGGCAAGGCGATGGCGCTCGGCCGCCCGAACCAGGCCCCCGATGTCGCCGCCTGCTACGATTGCCACGGGCACCACGACGTGCGGCCCGTGAGCGACCCCGCCTCGCGCCTCTCCGAACGCCACATCGTCGAGACCTGCAGCCGCTGCCACCAGGGCGTGAACAAGGCCTTCACCGAATACCGCCCGCACGCCAATCCGCTCGACCACGAGAACTACCCCGCGCTGCACAAGGTTTTCCTTTTCATGACGACGCTGCTGGTGGGCACGTTCGCCTTCTTCGGCGTCCACACCCTCTTCTGGCTCGTCCGCTCGGTGTACCTGTATCTCCACGACTCGAAGCAGTTCCGCGAGGCCAAGGTCGAGATCCAGAAGGACGACGAATGGTTCACTCGCTTCACGCCGTTCGAGCGCTTCCTCCACCTCATGGTGGTCACCAGCTTCCTGCTGCTCGTCGTGACCGGGATGCCGTTGAAGTTCTACTACACCGACTGGGCCAAGGCGATCTTCGGCCTGCTCGGCGGCGCCGAGGTCGCCCGCTCGCTCCACCACTTCGGCGCGATCGTGACCTTCGCCTATTTCGCCCTGCACCTGTGCTCCCTGGTCGGCGTGGTCTGGCGGCGCCGCGGCGCGCTCCGCGATCCCGCGACCGGCCGGCTGGCCCCGCGCCGGCTGCTCGCCGCCGTCTTCGGCCCCGACTCGATGGTGCCCTCCCTCCAGGACTGGCGCGACTTCGTCGCCCACAACCGCTGGTTCTTCGGCAAGGGCGAACGCCCGCAGTTCGACCGCTGGACCTACTGGGAACGCTTCGACTACTTCGCCGTGTTCTGGGGCGTCTTCGCCATCGGCGTCTCGGGCCTCATCCTCTGGTTCCCCGCCTTCTTCACGAAGTTCCTGCCCGGCTGGATCATCAACATCGCCCACGTCGTCCACTCCGACGAGGCGCTGCTCGCCGCGGGCTTCATCTTCACGTTCCACTTCTTCAATACGCACTTCCGTCTCGAGAAGTTCCCGATGGACACGGTGATCTTCTCCGGCCGCATCTCGAAGAGCGAACTCCTCCACGAGCGCAAACGCTGGTTCGACCGCCTCGTGGCCGAGAACCGCCTCGAGGAGCACCGGGTGAAGGACGACTGGGAGGCACGCCGACCGATCGCCCGCACGTTCGGATTCCTCTTCTTCGGCCTCGGGCTGATCCTGCTCGCGCTCATCGTCTACGCAATGACCACGCGCCTGCTCCACTGAGCCAACGGTTCAATTGCCGCGTAGCCAGCGCGCTTGCACGCGCTCGAGGTGTCGCGAACAGGCGGGGAAGCGCGTACAAGCACGCTGCCCTACGGGTTCGCCGTTGCAGGCCGAATCGCTCGTCGATTGGCGGCAATTGCATCGTTGGCTGAGTCGCGAGCGCGAGCGCCGCCAATCCACGAGCAACCGCGCCGGGTCGCAGGCGGAACGGCAGGTCGGCGTGCGTGCCCGCGCTTTCGGGAGCGCGAGTCCGCTCAGCCGGTCCATGCGCCGCCCTCGCTCCCGCGAAACCGCCGCGCTTCCGAAGCGCCTCGGCGGCTCGCCACGCGGGAGAACTCCGGACTACGCCGCCATCGGCATCGGTTGTTGCGGGGCCGGGCCGGTGCGCAACGGCTCCATGCGCGCCATGTGCGGCGGCATCGGAATCAGCCCGACATTCTCGACCTCGGTCGAGGCCGGCAGCTCCTGGAACGACAGCACCGCCAACCGCGGCAACGACGACTCGAAGAAGCGCTTGATCGCAAGGCGAGTCTCCGCGCCGACGACCAGCACCGGGGGCAGCCCCGACTGCGCCATCTCGCCCGTCCGTCGGGTCAGCTCCTCGAGGAGGTGCTGGGCGGTGCCGGGGTCGAGGGCCAGGCCGGTCTCCGTCGGAGTGCGCTGCACGCGCCCCGCGAGCCACTGTTCGAGGCGCGGATCGAGGGTGAGCGCCTTGAGCTTGCCGGGCTCGGCCTCGAACTCGGAGACGAAATACAGTCCCAGCCGCCGCCGCACCAGTTCGGCGAGCTCGTCGGCGTTCTTGGTCACGGAGGCGTAATCGGCGATCCCCTCGAGGATGATCGGCAGATTGAGGATGTTCACGCTCTCGCGCAGGAGGTTCTGGAGGACGCGCTGGATCAGGCCGAGGTTGGCGAGATCCGGGATCAGCTCGGTCACGAGCGCCGGATGCTTCTCCTTCACGTGCTCGACGAGCGCCTGCACGTCCTGGCGGCCCAGGATGAGCCAGATGTTGTTCTTCAGCGTCTCCGAAAGGTGGGTGATGAGCACCGACGACGGATCGACCACGGTGAAGCCGTTGACCTCGGCGGTGGTCTTCTCGTCGTTGCCGATCCAGCTCGCCTCGAGGCCGAAGACGGGCTCGCGCGTCGGGATGCCCTTCAGGCGCACGCCGCTGCCGTTGACGTTCATCGCCAGCCAGCGTCCGGGCATGACCTGACCGCGGGCGACCGGCTTGCCCCGCAGGAGGAAGCGGTAGTCGTTGGCATCGAGCTCGAGATTGTCGCGCACCGAGATCGGCGGGACCATGACACCCTTCTCCCGCGAGACCGAACGCCGCAGACCGGTGATGCGCTGGAGCAGATCGCCGCCTTGCTTCTCGTCGGCCAACGGCAGGAGCCCGTAGCCGATCTCGATGGCGAACACGTCGAGGTCGATCGCGCGCGCCATGTCCTCCTCGTTCGCCGTCCGGGCGGGAGCGCCGCCACGGGCACCGGCCTCGCCGGGCGCATGGGCCGCGCCGCTCGCCGCGCCGGCCGCACCGCCCCGGCG
>JAEXPQ010000239.1 GCA_023446735.1 Verrucomicrobiota bacterium | reverse complement strand
GGCTTCGCCGGCCGCCTCCCCCGCCACGAGACCGGTCCCTGCTGCATAGACGCCGTGTACCGCGATCTCGACCGCGCCTGCGCGCGCCGCCTCGCCCGCGGCGACCTGGCCGGCGTGTACGCCTACGAGGACGGCGGCGCCTTCGCGTTCGCGACCGCCCGCGCGCGCGGGCTCGCCACCTTCTACGACCAGCCGATCGGCTACTGGCGCGCCGCCCGCCGTATCCTGACCGAGGAGGCAGAGCGCGAGCCCGAGTGGGCCGCCACAATCGTCGGCAACCGCGACAGCGCCGCGAAGACAGACCGCAAGGACGAGGAACTGCGCCTGGCCGATGTCGTCTTCGCCGCGACCTCGTTCACCCGGACCACGCTCGCCGACCACTCCGGCTTCACCGCGCCCGTCCACGTGATCCCCTACGGCGCCCCGGCCGGCGATCCGGCCGCCCCGCGCTCCCCGTACGCCCCGGCGGGGCAACCGCTGCGCGTGCTCTACGTGGGTTCGCTCGGCCAACGCAAGGGTCTCTCCTACCTCTTCGCCGCCGCGCGGCTCGCCGGTCGCTCGATCGAGCTGACCGTCGTGGGGACCAAGCCCGCCGAGCCCTGCATCGCGCTCGAGCGCGCGCTCGGCGCCCACCATTGGATCGCGTCGCTACCGCATGCCGGGATCCTCGACCGCATGCGTCGCAGCGATGTGCTCGTGTTCCCGTCGCTCTTCGAAGGCTTCGGCCTCGTGATTCTCGAGGCCATGGCGCAGGGTGTGCCGGTCATCACCACCCCGCACACCGCCGGACCGGACCTCATCGCCGACGGCATCGACGGCTTCATCGTGCCGATTCGCGACGCCGCCGCGATCGCCGCGCGGCTCGACACGTTGCACCGCGACCGCGAACGGCTCGCCACGATGGGCGCGGCCGCGCGCGCCAAGGCCGCCCAGTTCACCTGGGACGCCTACGAGCACGAACTGGCCCGGATCGTGCGGTCCCGCCTCGCCGACCGCTCCAACCCTTCCCGCACGTGAAACCCGAGAACGTCCTCAAGTCGCTCATCTGGCTCTACGTCGCGCTACTCCTGCTCGAGGGGGCGCTGCGCAAATGGGCGCTCCCGTTCCTCTCCGACCAGCTGCTGATCGTGCGCGATCCAGTGGTCGTCCTGATCTACGTGCTCGCGCTCGCCCAAGGCCGGCTGCCGCTCAACGGCTGGGTCGTGACCATCGGCATCCTGGCCGCCGCCTCCCTGGTCGGCTCGCTGCTCGCGGGACAGGACAACCTCCTGATCACGCTCTACGGCCTGCGCACGAACTACCTGCATCTGCCGCTCGTCTGGGTGATCGCCGCCACGTTCACCCGCCGCGACGTCGAGAACCTCGGCAAGGCCATCCTGCTGTTCGCGATCCCCATGACGCTGCTGATGGTGGCGCAGTTCTACTCGCCGCCCCGCAGCTGGATCAACAAGGGGGTGGGACTCGACGACGAGGGCATGGGACAACTGTATGGTGCGCTCGGACACATTCGCCCGCCGGGCTTCTTCGCGTTCATCACCGGCCCGCAGCTATTCTTCCCGCTCGCGATGGCGTTCCTCTGCCACGAGGTGATCGCGAAACGCCGCCTCTGGATGCCGCTGCTCGTGGCCTCCGGCGTCGCGATCCTCGTCGCGATGCCCATCTCGATCAGCCGCACCGCCGCGCTCGCCACGGGCTTCGTCGCCGTCCTGTTCCTGCCCTGCCTCGCGCTCACCAAACGGATGGGGGCCGGCCTGCTGCGCATCGTCGTCATCAGCGCGCTCGTGCTCGGCGCCGCGAGCTACCTGCCCGTCTTCGACGAGGGGCGCGAAGCCTTCCTCTCCCGTTGGGAGACGGCGGCCGGACCCGAGGGCGAAGGCGTGGATGTGGGCGGCATCCTCGACCGACTCTTCGGCGGCTGGGACTACCTCGCCGCGGTCGCCTCCTCCACGTCGCTCTTCGGCTCCGGCATCGGCATGGGTTCGAACGTCGCCGCCCGCCTCTCCACCGGGCGCCTGGGCTTCATGCTCGCCGAAAACGAATGGGCCAAATGTCTCCTCGAGCTCGGCCTGCCGCTCGCCCTGGCCTTCCTTGGCCTGCGTTTCGCCCTCGCGCTCTCGTTGTTGAAACGCGCCCTCGCCAGTCTGTTCCGCGGGCGCGACCCGCTGCCGCTCCTCCTGCTCTCCGCCTGCGCCACCGCGATCGTCTTCGGCCAGTGGGCGCCCCCCACCATCCTCGGCTTCGCCATCCTCGGCGCCGGCCTCTGCCTCGCCTCTTGTCACGACACGCCGGACACCGAAGAGGAAACCGCGGACGAGGAGACACCGGAGGAGGACGAGACAGATCCCGCCGCGGACGACGAATCGCCGGAAGAGAACGAAACGTCGACCCGATGAGAGCGCCCCGCCGTTCCCCCCGCTGCCACCGTCGCAACCCACGCTTGCGCGTAGGGTCGGACCTCGCGTCCGGACCGCGCCGGGCCACCGCCACCCGATGACCGCCCGCCCCGTCATCCTCGTCGCCAACTTCGCGCCCGACGCGCAGCAAAGCATGCTGCGTTTCGCGCGATTGCTCGAACAGGAACTGGCCGCCCGCGGCCGCAGCTTCCGGATCGTCGCCCCCGCGCCGCGTTTCGCCCGGCTCGCCCGCCCCTACCGCTACGCCGGCTGGCCGAAGCTCCTCGGTTATCTCGACAAGTTCGCGCTTTTCCCGCGGACGCTGCGCCGGGTCGCGCACGAGAACCCCGACGCGGTCTTCCACATCGTCGACCACGCCAACGCCGTCTACCTGCCCCACCTGCCGGCCCGCGTGGTGGTCACCTGCCACGACCTCCTCCAGATCCGCGCCGCGCTCGGCGAGATCCCGCAGCAACCGGTCGGTCGCGCCGGCCGCCGCTACCAGCGTTGGATCCTGCGCCACCTCGGGCGCTCGCCACTCACCGCCTGCGTGTCCTGGAAGACACGACGCGATCTGCTCCGGCTCTCCACCGCCTCCGCCGCACGTGTGGCCGTGGTCCCCAACGGCCTCAACCACGCCTTTCACCGCGTCGAGCCCGCCGTCGCCTGGAGCCGCGCCGCCGGCCTCGGCGAGGCTGCCCCGCTCGCGCCGGACGAATGCTTCCTCCTCAATGTCGGCGGCGGCCAATGGTACAAGAACCGCCCCGGTCTGCTCCGGATCTTCCACGCGCTGCGCGCGCGCCACGGCTACACCGGCCGCCTCGTCATGGTCGGCAAACCGCTCGGCCCCGCCGACTCCGCCCTCGCCGCCCAACTCGGGCTCGAGCCGGCGCTCGTGTCCGCGCCGAACGTCTCCGCCGACGCCCTCGAGGCGCTCTACTCGCTCGCCGACGGTCTGGTGTTTCCCTCGTGGGAGGAGGGTTTCGGCTGGCCGCTCATCGAGGCGCAGGCCTGCGGCTGCCGCGTCTTCACCTCCGATCGCGCACCGATGACCGAGGTCGCCGGAGAGGCCGCCACCTACTTCGACCCGGCCGATCCCGACGGCGCCGCCGCCCGGATCGCCGCGACCCTCTCGAACCCGCCGGCGGACAACACCGCCGGATTCGAGAACGCCCGCCGTTTCTCCACCGCCGCGATGATCGACGGCTACCTCGAGCTCTACGAACGGGCCTCCCACGCATGAGCACGCCCGTCCCACCCGGCGTGAACCTCCAGGTATCACCGTCTATCTGCGACAACACCCTTCCGGTCCGGCGACAAGCGCCGCCCCTACCGCAAGCGCTCCGCTCCCACCGCCGTTCCCGCCGCGTGCGCGTACGGTCGGACCTTGCGTCCGCACCGCTCCGGCTCACCACCCGCTCTCACGCCGACATCCCGGCCGGGAGATTCCCTCGATGAGCTCAGCCGGCCCCATCCGCCTGCTCCGCGCCCTGCACTCGCTCGATCCCGCCGGCGGCGGCCCGGGAGCGGGCGTGCGCTCCGTCACGCCCGTGCTCGCCGCCCGCGGTGTGGCCACGGAGATCGTGACGGTGGACGATCCCGCCCGAGCGCACCGCTGCCCCGAGGCGCTCTGCCACGCCGTCGGCCCGAGCCCGCGCAGCAACGGCTACACCCCCGCGCTCCGCGCGTGGCTGCGCCGCGAGCTGCCGCGGTTCGACGCCGCCGTGGTCCACGGCATGTGGCAGTACCACGGCCACGCGCTCTCCCGCGAGGCGCGGCGGGCCGGCGTGCCGTATTTCGTCTATCCCCACGGGATGCTCGACCCATGGTTCAACCGCACCTACCCGGTCAAGCACCTCAAGAAGCAGCTCTATTGGTGGCTCGCCGAGTATCACGTTCTCCGCCACGCCGCCGGCGTGCTCTTCACCTGCGAGGAGGAGCGCCGTCTCGCCCGCACCGCCTTCCGCCCGTGGCGCTGCCGCGAGGTGGTGGTGAACTACGGCTGCGCGGCCCCGCCGCCGGCCTCGCCCGCGCAGCTCGCCGCCTTCCTGGCCCGCTGCCCGGAACTCGGCGAGCGGCCGTTCCTGCTCTTCCTGAGCCGCATCCACGAAAAGAAGGGCGTCGACCTGCTGCTCGACGCCTACGCCGCACTAGTCGCCACCGCCCCCGCGGGACCGCCCCCGCCCGCGCTGGTCGTCGCCGGCCCCTGCGCCGACCCGGCCTACCTCGCCGCGCTCCGTAACCGCGCGTCGAACACGCCGGCAGCCGGCGCCGTCCTCTGGCCCGGCATGCTGGAGGGCGAGGCGAAGTGGGGCGCGTTCCGCACCGCCGAGGCGTTCGTGCTGCCCTCGCACCAGGAGAACTTCGGCATCGCCGTGGCCGAGGCGCTCGCCTGCGGCACGCCGGCGCTGATCTCCGACCAGGTCAACATCTGGCGCGAGGTCGACGCCGCCGGCGCCGCCCTCGTCGAGCCTGACACCGCCGCGGGCACCCGCCGCCTGCTCGCGCGCTGGGCCGCGCTCGCCCCGGTGCAACGG
>JAEXPQ010000212.1 GCA_023446735.1 Verrucomicrobiota bacterium | reverse complement strand
GGGGCGGCGCTTGCGCTGGGCGGAAGCGTCGGGGCGTTTCTGGGCAACGTGTGGT
Organism: Verrucomicrobiota bacterium; assembly: GCA_023446735.1. Taxonomy (GTDB): domain Bacteria; phylum Verrucomicrobiota; class Verrucomicrobiia; order Opitutales; family Opitutaceae; genus CAJCBL01. The sequence goes on along the minus strand of JAEXPQ010000212.1, from coordinate 10,135 downwards.
TCGCGCCGATGCTGCCGGTGGCCGGCGCGGCGGCGGGCTTCGGCGCGGCGGCGGTGCAGAGTTTCCTGCTGGAGCGGGCGCGCAAGAAGGAGATCCAGGGCTGGTTCGGCAGCTATGTCTCCCCGGCGGTGGTGAAACAGCTGGTCCAGAATCCGGATGCGCTGAAGCTCGGCGGCGAGAAGCGCGAGCTCACGGTGTTCTTCGCCGACCTGGCCAACTTCACGACCCTTTCGGAGTCGATGCCGGCGGAGGAGCTGGTGCCGCTGATCAACTCCGTGCTGGAGGATCTCACCGAGGGCGTGCTGCGCCATGGCTGCTACGTGGACAAGTACATCGGCGATGCGATCATGGGCGTGTTCGGCAGCCCGGAGCCGGTGGAGAACCACGCGGTGTCCGCCTGCCGGGCGGCGCTGGAGTCCATGCGCCGGCTGGAGGCGCTCAACGTGCGGATCGAGCGCGAACGCGGCACGCGGCTGGGGATGCGCATCGGCGTGAACACCGGCGACGTGATCGTGGGCAACGTGGGTTCGACCAAGAAGCGCAACTACACCGTGCTCGGTGATCCGGTGAATCTCGCGTCGCGGCTGGAGGGTGCGAACAAGGAGTTCCACACCGCGATCCTGATCGGGCCCCGCACGGCGGAGCTGGTGGGCGCGGCACTCGTCACCCGGCCGGTGGCGCGGTTGAAGGTGAAGGGCAAGAAGCAGGCCGTGGAGGTGCATGAGCTGCTCGGCGAGCCGGCGACGGTCGACGAGGCGGCGCGGCGCTTCCTTGCCGCCTACGGCGAGGGCTACGCGGCGTTCTGCGCGGGGCGTTTCGTGGAAGCGCAGCGGGCCTTTGTCGCCGCTGCGGCGTTGCGCCCCGGGGATTTTCTTGCCACGCGTTACGGGGAAGAGGCCGGGCGGTTGGTTGCGAATCCCCCCTCGGCCGACTGGGAACCCATTCTCGAACTGCATTCCAAATGAACTCCAACTCACCCCTGCGCCTGCTCGCCCTTGCGGCGGTCGTCGGCGCACTGACCACCGCCGCCGTGGCGGAGCCGAAGGCGGGCGGCACGGTCTACTCCAAACGCGCCGAACTGAAGTTGCTCGCCGAGCCGAAGCCGCTCGCGGCGTCCGCGGCCAGCGCCGGTTTCGCCGAAGCGCTCAAGATCACCGAGGTGCGCGGCACGTGGCTCAATGTCACAGGCGCGCGTGGTTCCGGCTGGGTCTTCGCCGGCCTCACGGCCGAGAAAAAGCCCGACGCCGAGAAGCTCGCCGGTGTCGGCACGGTCGACGCTTCCGAATCGACCACGGCGGCGGCGGCGCGGCCGCTCTCACCCGAGGCCGAGCAGTATGCGGCGCGGCACGGAAAAGTGGAGGCCGGCAAGGACGTCGACTGGGTCGAGGCCGAGGCCCGCAAGGTGCGCCCGGCGATCGTCACCGCCTACATGAAGGAGAACAAGAAAGGGGAGTATCAGGAATGAAAACGCTGCGACTATTCATCGGAGCGCTGATGCTCGGCGTTCTCTCGACGGGCTTCGCGTTCGATTTTGGCGACTTGGCGAAGGGAGTCGGCGAGAAGCTGGCGACCGACAAGGAGAAGCGCGACCAACTGACGAAGGGGGCCACCGGCCTGACGCTGGAGGAAGAGATCGACATCGGGGACTCCGTTTCGGTCGAGATCGTGGCGCGGTACGGCGGGATCTGGAGGGACAAAGTGGCGACGCAGCGTGTGAACCTCGTCGGCAAAACCCTGGCCACCTACGCGAAGCGCGACAGCCTCGAATGGCGGTTCGGCGTGCTGGCCTCCGAGGCCGTGAACGCGTTCTCCGCGCCGAACGGCCGCGTGTTCATCACGAAGGGACTCTACAAGTTGCTGACCAACGATGACGAACTCGCCGGGGTGCTCGCCCACGAGATCGCCCACGTCGATCTGCGGCATGCGGCGAAGATCATCGCCGGCAAACAGGGGACCGGGGCGGCGCTCGGCTTGGTGGCCGAGACGGCGGGCGACCAGGTTGGAAGCCAGACCGGCTTGTCCGATGCGGCCAAGATGCTCGAGGAGGCGGTCGCGAAGGCCGTGGCGGGAATCCTCACCAACGGCTATGGCTCGGATCGCGAGTACGAGGCTGATCGCAGCGCCTACGAACTGGCGAAGACTTGCGGCTATGACCCGAACGGGCTGCGCATCGCCTTGAACAAGGTCGACGCCAACACCGCGCACGCCAAGGAGACCTTCAACACGCATCCGAAGACCAGCGACCGCCTGAAGAAGATCCCCGGCGGCGAGAAGAAGAAGGGCAAGGGCTGAGCCCGCGCCGCCGCTCCCGTGCGGCGGCACCTGTTTCGAGCTTCGACCGGCCGGCTCCGCGAGGAGCTGGCCGGTTCGCTTTATGGGGGCGATCGACGCAGGGGCTTTTCCGCGATGGCCGCGGCGAGCCGGCGGTTGCAGCCCAGTGCGGCAATGACGCCCGTTGTCTGCCGAGGGGAGCGAACGCGGGATCCCGGTCCACCGCGACCCAAGGCTTGCGGATGGGCGGGGTTCCGGGCGTGATGGCCGCGCGAACCCGTTTTTCCGGAGCGTCCGTGCCGAATCTCCCATGACCGACCCTGCCTCTCTCCAGGCCGCCCTCGCGGCGGTGGCCGTCTATGTTGTCCTCGTGGTGGTGGCGCACCTGCTGCGCCGCGTGCGGGGCCTGTCCTTCACCTGGCTCTACCATGGCTTCGCGGCGGCCGTCGGCCTGCTGGTGGGGGCGCTCCTGCTGCCGGGCGCCGTCCCGTGGCGGGCGACGGCGCTCCCGCACCTGACGGCGGCGACGCTCGTCTTGGCGGCGTTCCCGCTCGTGACGTTGCTCAACCGGGTGTGCTGGATCCGCTACGACCAGGCCGGGCGCCGGATCGAGGCGCCGCGGGTGCTGATCGACCTGACGGGTGTGGTCGTCGGCGTCGCCGCGGTGCTGGCGGCGATGCAGTTCGTCTACCAAGTGCAGGTGCCGGGTCTGCTCGCGGGTTCGGGCGTGGCGGCGCTGGTGCTCGGTCTCGGTATGCAGGACCAGCTGAAGAACATGTTCGCCGGCATCGCGCTCTACTTCGAGAAGCCGTTCAAGACCGGCGACTGGCTGCTGATCGACGGCGTGCACGCCAAGGTGATCGAGATCTCGTGGCGTTCGACCCGGCTCGTGACGACCGACGAGGTGCAGATCGAGATGGATAACGGCACGCTGTTGAACCAGACGATCTACAACTTCGAGCTGCCGACCTCGGAGCATGCGCTGCGGATCACGATCGGGTTGCATTACGACGTGCCGCCGGCCAAGGCGATGGAAGTCCTGCTGACGGCGACGGCCTCCGTGCCCGGGGTGCTGCGCGAGCGGGCGCCGGTCGTGTACCTCAAGGACTTCGCGGATTCGGCGATCGTCTATGAGATCAAATTCTGGATTCGCGACCACGGGCTGATGAGCCGGGTGATGAGCGACGTGCGGTCGCACTGCTGGTACGCCGTGCGACGGGCGGGCATCGAGATCCCCTATCCGCAGACGGTGATGCACAAGGCCGTGCCGGTGGACACCAGCGCGCCGACCCGGCAGGCGGCCGCCGAGATGCTCCGGGCGCACAAGATCTTCGGGTGTCTCACCGCCGAGCAGTGCGGCGCGTTGGTGCAGGCCAGTCCCGTGGTGCAGTTCGCCCCGCACGAGCATCTGCTCGTCCAGGGCGCGGCGGGCGACTCGATGTTCGTCCTGGTGCGCGGGACGGTCGATGTGCGCATCGCCCATGACGGGCAGCCGGCGCGCAGCGTGGCGAAACTGGGGGCGGGCGCGTGCGTGGGCGAGATGTCGTTGCTGACCGGCGACCCGCGCACCGCGACGGTCGTGGCAGAGGAGGAGGTGGTGGCGGTCGAGATCGGCAAGAATGTCTTTGGCGTTTTCGTCCGCTCGAACCCGGCGGTCCTGGAGCTGTTGAGCGAATTGCTGGCGCAGCGCCAGCTCGCCAACGCCCAGCTTGCCAAGACGGGGACGCCCAGTTCGCCGGAGCAGGTGCGCAGCGGCATCCTGGGGCGTCTGCGGGCCTTCTTCGCGCTCCGCTGACGCGCTTCGGAGCGCGGCAGTTGGGCACACGGACGTTGCCCCATGGAGTTGTTTTGGGGGGCTCGCGCGATGGTGCGCTCGCTTTCGGTGGCGCCGTCGGCCGGCGTGGCCTCTCCCGCTCGGTGGGGCTCCGCGGCCCGAAGGCGCGCTACGGTTCGCCGGAGCCGGGCGCAAAAAAAGCCGCGCCGGAGGCCGGCGCGGCGGAGAGGAAGCGGAGGCGCGTTTACTTCTTGGTGACGACAGCGGTCTTCGTCGTCTTGTAGGCCACGGCGCCGGTCTCGGCGTTGACGAGCGAGATCGTGAGCTGGGTCGGGGCGCCGGCGGCACCGGGGGTGACGTCGATCAGGGCGAAGCCGGGCGCCGGCTGGCTTTGCTTGAAGTTCTGGGTGATCCCGGCGCCAGCCTGGGCCGGCGCGGCGGGGGTGGTGAGCGAGCCCACCGAGATCTCCTCGAGCCCCTCGGCGGAGGTCGAGTGGTATTGGGAATTGCCACCCACGATGACGAGCAGACCCTTCTCGGAGAGCTTGTTCGCCTTCACGTCGTCGAGGAACGCCTGGCGCTCGTGGCGGAACGCGGTGACATGGGAGTCCGGCGCCGCATCGGGGCCGACGATCGCCGTCGGCTGGATGACGAGGCGGAAGGGCGAGGTCGAGCTGCGCACGTTGCGCTGCATCCACTCGGCTTGCGACGGGCCCCAGAGCGACTTGTCCTTGCCGTCGGCGGCGGAGTTGGGGCTGCGGTAGTCGCGCACTTCGAGCATCCAGAGCGCGAGATCGCGGGTGGCCTGCACGGAGCGGAAGGTGAGGCTGGCCGGATCGCGCGGATCGGTCACGGGAACCTGCTCGCGGAAGAGGTCGGTGCCGAGCTCGGCGCTGGGCTCCTTGCCGGCGGTGTAGTCGGCACCGGCGAAGCGGAAGTCGCGGTCGTTCTTGAGCCAGTAGGTGCCGGTCTGGGCGAGGAGCGCGCGGACCTTCGGGTTGGTGAGGAGCGTGTGCCACTTGGCGCGCATGGCCTCGGCGGTCGTGGCGACGGCGCCGGGGGCGTCGTAGGCGACGCTGTTGCCGGCGAAGACGACGTAGTCGGGCTTGGCGGCGACGAGGTTGTCGATCGCGAGGTCGAGCTTGGGCGAGGCGACGTCGATGCCCTGGACGACCGCGAGGCGCATCGGCCGGGAGGCGATGGCGCCGGAGGCGGTCTGGAAGGTGAAGGGCTCGTAGGGCGTGCCCGCCTTCGGGGCGGGGCAGGTGGTGACCTGCGCCGGGTTGGGGCCGAACTTGTAGCGCCAGTAGTAGGTCTTGCCGCCCCGGAGCGACTCCACGGAGTTACGACCAAACATGTACTTGATCACGTTGTCGGCGGCGGGATCGATCTTGATCCATTCGCTGACGACGGGGCGGGTGAAGTCCTTGTTGTCGGCGACCTCGAAGCGCGCCCAGCCCTCGATCTTGTCCGAGATGCCGGCCGCGCGGCGCATCTCCGGGGTGATATGGGCTTGGAGCAGGGCGGAGGAGGTGCCGATCTCGCCGGCGATTTCCTGGGCGAAAGCGGAGGTTCCGAAGGTGCCGCAGGAGGCGGCGAGGGCAAGAAGTAGGGTGCGGACTTTCATGCGGAAGTTGTGGGGCCGAGAGGTTGGGGATTCGGCCGCCGAGGGGGCGGAGCATTCCAATCGTTCCCGGCGGCGTCGAGAGCGAATCTTGGCGAATTTCACTCCTTCAGTCGAACCGTTCGAGCGGGCCTTCAGGCCGATAACTTGACATCAAGATAAGTGCTCGTTTCGTGCCGCCGACCAACCACCGCCGCCATGCGCTGCCTCCTTCGCCTCCTCTGCTCCGCGCTGATCTTCGCCGCCTGCTCCTGGTGGATCGTCACCGGCGCGCGGCTGGGCTGGTGGCAGACCCGGGTGGGTGTGGAGCGCGTCGACGAGATCACGGGATTGAGCGTGGTCGAGTGGCAGGAGCGTTTCGTGCCGGGCGTGGAGACGCCGCTGCTCGGGCTGCTGCTGGGCGGCGCCGGTTTCGCCGCCACGTTGATTTTCCGCAGGAAACTACCACCAGAACAGACACCATGACCTCCCTCCACCGTACGACCGCACTCTTCCTCGCCCTTGGCGCTTCGGTAGCCTGGGCCGCGCCCAAGACCTACGACTTCAAGGACCCGAAGGGCGTGAACAACGTGCAGTTCCAACTCGATGCGCCGCTCGAATCCATCTCGGGGCAGGGCACGGGAATCGGCGGCACGGTCGTGTTCGACCCCGCCGCGCCCGAGGCGACCACGGGCCGGATCGTGCTCGCCGCCGCTTCGCTCACGGTGGGCAACTCCATGATGCTCGACCACCTCCGCGGGGCCACCTGGCTCGATGTGGCCGCGCATCCGGAGATCACGTTCGATGCCAAGGCCCTGCGGAACGTCACGACCACCGGCGGCGTTGTCCGCGCGGAGCTGACCGGCGTGCTGACGCTCAAGGGCGTGAGCAAGGAAATCACCGTGCCGGTCTCGCTCACCCACCTGCCCGGCAAGCTCGGGGCGCGGCTCAACAAGCCCGACCTCAAGGGCGATCTGCTCGTGGTGCGCGCGCAGTTCTCGATCGCGCGTTCCGACTTCGGCATCCAGCCCGGCCAATATGCCGACAAGGTCTCCGAACGGATCGACCTGACGCTCTCCCTCGCCGGCGCGTCCGCCGAGTAAGGCGTTGAACGGATTGAAACGCGGGCCCGGAGCGATCCGGCCCGCGTTTCCTTTTTGGCTCGGCCGTAATCAGCCAGTCGAGGGTCGAGACGACGAGCGTCGAGAGCCGGAGTTGCCCAGCGAGGCGCCGGGCAAACCAGCGCACTGGATCCGCTCACCGACCGTTTGGCGCTCGTCCCTCGTCCGCACGGCTCAGGCCGTTTTCACGACCTCGGCCTTCGGGTAGCGGACCTTGGGCAGGGTGGCGTACTTGTCGGCGGCGGCGCGGTAGCCGAGGGCGACCGCGGCGATGGTGGCGTACCCATCTTTCCGGACGCCGAGCAGTTCGTCGTACTTCGCCGGATCGAGGCCCTCCATCGGGCAGGTGTCGATGCCGAGCACGGCGGCGGCGGTCATGAGCTGCCCCATCGCGATGTAGGCTTGGCGTGCCGCCCAGTCGTGCAGATGCGGTTTCCGCGTCTCGTTGAGCAGGGACCCCTCCATGACCTGGCGGTAGCCGGCGAGGGCGCTCACCGGTTGGCCGCGGACCTCGGCGGTGCGATCCAGGAAGCGGGAGATGTCTGCGGCGGTGATCTCGGTGCGCGCGAGGAAGACGACGAAGTGCGAAGCGTCAGTCACCTGCGATTGGTCCCAGGAATGCGGGCGGAGTTTGGCGCGCAGCGCGGGGTCGCGGACGACGAGGAAGCGCCACGGTTGCAGGCCGAAGGACGAGGGCGCGAGGACCAGTGCGTCCTCCAGCGCGGCCCACGTGGCGGGGGAGATCTTCCGCGCGGGGTCGAAGACCTTGGTGGCGTAGCGCCAGTTGAGGGCGGAGACGAGTTGATCGGTAGTGATGGTATTCATCGCAGAGGGCCGGCAACGTGCGGGCCTTCGGCGACGGCGCAAGCGGCGCGGCCGATCAGAAACCCGACGATCACATTTCGAGAATGCGGCGCGCCTCAAGTGAGCAACTTGAACAAGATCTCGGCCGGAGTGGCGGCGATCCCAATCGCGATCGCGAACAGAATCTTTATCCGGTCCGAGAAAAAGAGGACGCCGAGCAGTACGAACATACTCCAGCGAGAGATCATGGCGAAAGTCTCCCAGGACATGCCCACGAAATAGCGAAGGATGCGGCCGCCATCGAGCGGCGGGATCGGAAGCATGTTGAAGACGAACAGCCACGCGTTGACCTCGATCATGCGGCCAGCGAGCTCTACAGTCTGAGGGAAAAACCGAACCGTCAGTGCGCCGACGATTGCCGCTAGGAGTGTGAGCGCGAAGTTGGACAAAGGCCCGGCGAGTGTTACCAGCGTGTCATCCCGGCCGGGATGCTTGAAGTAGCTTGCGTTGACCGAGACTGGTCGGGCCCAACCGAGGAAAAACCCGCTGGTTGATGCAAAGATGCAGAACAGCGGGAAGAGAATCGTGCCGACGAGGTCGATGTGCGCGGCGGGGTTGAGCGTGACGCGGCCCTCGTTGTGCGGGGTGGGGTCGCCGAGCTTGTCGGCCACCCATGCGTGCGCCCACTCGTGGATGCAGAGGCTGCTGACGAGGATGAGGAAGAAGAGGAGGCCGTCGCGGAGATCCATCAGGGCGCTTTGTCGGGAGTTCCGCCGAGCTGTTCAATCAACTTCTGCTTGTTGGCCTGGAGCGGGGCCTCGGTGATCTGGTCGAGGAGCGCGCGGGCTTCGCCGGCACGGCCGAGCTGGGCGAGGATGTTGGCCTGGTGGAGCTGGGTCGTCTGGAGCTCGACGCCGGCCTTGGCGCGCTGCGCCAACGCCTGCCAGGCGGCGAGAGCGGCGGTCCAATCGGGGTCGGGCAGATCGTAGAAGCTCTCGGCGTGGCGGTAGGCGTAGGCGATGTTGTCCGGCGCGAGCTCGGTCGCGCGGGCGAACGCCTCGGCGCTGCGGTGCAGCAGCGCCTCGCGGGTGTAGACCTTGGAGTCGACGAAGAACTCGCGGTACTCGAAGAGCAGCGTGCCGAACTGGTAGTGGTAGAGGGGCTCCTTCGGCTCGAGCTTGAGAGCGCCCTCGTAGTAGGCGGCGGCCTTCTCGTACTCGCCCGCTTCCGCGTGGTAGTTGCCGAGTTGATTCTTCACCACCGCCAGCTCGGGCTCGATCGCCTCGGCCCGTTTGAAGATGTCGTAGGAACGCCTGGCGTGGCCGGTGGTGCTCAGGAACAGGCCGTAGGCCACGAACGCCGGGACGAACTTCGGGTCGCGGCGCAACAACGCCTCGTAGTCGCGCACGACCTCGCTGAGCTGGAGCTCGGTGTTCGAGCGGTCGAGGTTCTCGCCGGCCTCCTGCGCGGCGGCGAGGACCGTGCGCTGGCGCTGGAGGATCCGCTTGAGCTCGCGCTCCGACATCGTTTCGGCGCCGCCGGCGGCGGTCGCGGTGAGCGGAGCGAGGAGCGTGGCGAGGGCGAGCAGGAGCGAAAGGAGACGTTTCATCGCGAGCGGAAGGAAGACCGCGAGCCGAGCAGGTTGTGCCGCACGGTGCGAGTCTTTCGGCGGGCGCTTTGTGCTCGGTGGCTGCGGCAAGTCCACGCGCCGCCAGCGCCCGCGCCGCGGGGCGAACCGGTCAGCGTGCTCGCGCGCGCCTTCCGGAGCGCGAGCCCCCACGCTGTCTCGGCGCCCAATGATTCGTCACGCCGCCGGCTCGCCGCGCAGGTGGGCGAGGTAGGCCGTGAGGCCGGCGGCCATCGATACCCGCGGCTCGTAGCCGAGGTCGCGGCGGGCGGCCTCGATCGAGAACCAGTGGTCGGTGGCGAGCTCCTTGGCGGCGAAGCGCGTCATCGGCGGCTCGCCGCGCAGCGGCAGGAGGGTCCACAACGCTTCGCCCACGGCGCCGACCGCGACGGCCGCGGGCAGCGGGACGCGGCGGCGAATCGGCATCGCGCCGAGGCGGAGCAGCAGGTCGTTGATCCACGGCCAGAGCGCGACCGGTTCGCCGTTGGTGATGAAGTACGCGCGGCCGGCGGCGGGCGCGGCCGGGGCGGCGAGGGCGCGCTCGGCGACCAGGTGGGCGTCGACCACGTTGTCGATGTGGGTGAGGTCGACGCGGTTGTCGCCGCGGCCGACGATGCGCAGCCGTCCCGCGCGGGCGAGGGCGACGACGCGCGGCACGAGGTGATGGTCCCCCGGCCCCCACACGAGGTGCGGACGTAGGGCGACCGTGCGGAAGGCCGGCGTGTTGGCGGCGGCCACGAGGCGCTCCGCGGCGGCTTTGGAAGTCGGGTACGCGCAGGGCGCCGCGGTGCACAGCGGCGCGGACTCGTCGACCCCGCGCAGATCGCCGCCCGCGTAGACGGCGCTCGGCGAACTCGTGTAGACGAAGCGCGCCACGCCGGCGGCGCGCGCCGCCCCCGGCAGGGGGGCGGGGCCGCCGACATTGACGGCGTGGG
>JAEXPQ010000211.1 GCA_023446735.1 Verrucomicrobiota bacterium | reverse complement strand
CATCTGGGCCTACGCCTGCCCAAAGGCACCCGCTCCATCAGCGATGTAGTGCCGAAAATCGCGAGTTGAATCACACAACTCGTTGATAACGCGAAAAGTCGTTTCCTGGACTGACGAACTTGGGGTAAGCCGTCCGCATGGAATCCGATCTGCCGGTGGTCTATGTCTACGCGCGGTGCAGCACCTGTCGGGACGCGTTGCAGTGGCTGGCGGCCCGCGGCGTGGCCCACGTCGAGCGGCCGATCGTGGACACGCCGCCGACGCTCGCCGAACTGCGCCGGATGCTCGCGTTCCAGCAGGGCAACCTGCGGCGGTTGTTCAACACCTCCGGGCTCGAGTATCGCGCGCAGAATCTGGCGACGAAGCTGCCGACGCTCGAAGAGGCGGCGGCGCTGGCCTTGCTCGCCGGCAACGGCCGGCTGGTGAAGCGTCCCTTCGTGCTCGGGCCGGACTTCGGCCTGGTCGGTTTCGACGCCGCGAAATGGGCCGCGGCGAACTGGCCCAAGTCGGGGCAGGTTTGACCCAGCGAATCCGGATCGTTCACACGTAGCGAAAGCCGCCAAGGCTTTTGACCCGCCGAGAGCGATCGGAACTCTGGCGACTTCCGCTACAGCGCCCCGCTTCCGCCTTCATCGGGAGTGTGACAAATGCGGCCTACGGCCCGACGACGACGGTCCGCGTGATGTCGGTGCCGTCCGGATCGAGCAGTTGAGCCCGGATCGACTGCGCCGGTGCGGCGCGTCCGCACGAGTCCTGCCCGGCGATCATCTTCACTTCGGCCAACCCAGCGGTGGCGATCGGGTCGCCGCTGTCCTGCTGGAGCGAGCTCCCGGCGATCGCGACCTGCACCGTGCCCTTGGGCGCAAAGTATAGATACGGCAACGCGGAGCCGGCGGCGTTGATGCCATGAACGACCACCGGGCCGTTCACACTGGTGACCGACGGTGCGTAGAGCCCGGTGTAGCCGTAGGCCGCATTGAAGGCCGTGTTGCCGAGGTGGAGTCCGCCGAGCTTGCCGTCCCACGAGAGGACTCCGACCGCGGCGATCTCCGCCCAGCCGCGGTAGGCGACATCGAGACGGGCGACGGCGGGGTTGTTGGCTGTGCCCACCGAGTAGACCGTGCAGTGGGTCGTCTCGTCCGCGCCGACCAAGACGATGGTGGCGTGGCCTTTCATGTACCGCACGTCGGTCGCCCGGTAGAGCCGCGGTTCCGCCGGACCGCTTGCGGTGCTTTCGTCCAGCGCGACCGTGACAGCGCCTTGGCCGGACAACTCGACCTGCACGAGGGTGTCGTTCAGGTCGACGAACGACAGCCGGGAGATCTGGTCCGGCTCGGCGGTGATGGTGCCCGCGCGGCCGGTGAGCAGGAACTGGTCAATGGTCTGGCCAGCGGCGGTGCGGACATTCTGCCATTCGGGCTTCGTCGCAATGTCGCCGATGACTTGGGGCAGCACTTCGCGCACGGGGTCGATTGGCGCCACGGGCGGATTCAGCACTCCGTATACAGAAGCCCAGAGCATTGGCTCGAGACCGACGATCATCGGCGCCGAAAGCGTGTTGCCCTGCTTGCCCTCCAAAACGCAGTCGTAGATGCCGGCATCGCTCGGCTGCAGCCGAGGCAGCTTGAGGACGGGCTCGGTGCCGTTGGCGACGGGTCGGCCGTTGCGATACCACTGGTAATGAGTGGTGCCGACCGCGGTCACCGAGAGCGACACGGCTTGGGTTTCGAATCCCCTGATGTCGCCGGACTGTTTGTCGATCACCGGGACGGGAGTCGGGTTCACGGTGAGCGGCGCGCTGGCGCTCTCGGCGGTGCCGAGGGCGTTGGAGGCCACGGCGCGGTAGTGGCCGGCTTGCTCGGCCCGCACGCGGGCCAGCGTCAGCGTCGGGCCGGTGGCGCCCGGGATGTCGACGCCGTCCTTCTGCCAGCGGATAGCCGGCGGCGGACCGCCGGCGGTCTTGACCGTGAACGTCGCCGTAGCGCGTTCGACCACACTCTGGGCTACCGGCTGCAACGCGATCGACGGCACCGTAGCCTCGTAGCATCGGTAGCCCTGCCAACGCGGCGTCGTGAAACCGGAAGCTCCGCTGCGGTAGTAGATCGCGAAGTCGGCGTCGGCGCCGGCGAAGACCTCCGCGCCGAACGAGGTCGGCGCATTGCCGAGGAAATAGGCGGATCTCAAGGGCAGCCCACCCGCGAAGGCTCTCGTCCCGATCGTCGCAGTGCTGCCTGTGATCGTAAGATCGCCGCCAAGCGAGAAGCAGTATTCGAAGGCGCCGTCGCCGATGGTTGCGACGCTGCTTGGGATCGTCAGATCGCCGCGGAACTGGCGGCAACCGCGGAAGGCGTTTCGCGCGATCACGGTTACGCCTTCGGGGATGATCAACCGACCTTCGAGATTGCATCCCTCGAACGCGGACTCGCCGATGGTTACCAAGCGTTCCGGGAGCCGGAGCGATCCCGTCAGGACCCCGAGATACGTGAAGGCAAATGGTTCGATCCCTGTGATTGGGCGCCCGCCGAGGAAGGTTGGGATCGATCGCAAAGGAGGCAGGTCAAGACTGGCGATGTCGACCACCCCGCCCGAAAGCACCGCCGAGTCACCATCGATGATGTAGGTGAGGTTTCCTTCTCCGACGAGGGAAAGCGCCTCGGGTTCGGACACCGCGATTCCCTGCGAGTTGATCGCCACCGCACGATAGCGGCCGGTTTGCGCGGCGCGCACATCGGTGAGCGCCAGGGTGGCGCCGGTGGCCCCGGGGATGTCGCTGCCGTTACGCTGCCACTGGATCGAAGGAAGCGGAGAGCCGAAGACCTGCACTCGAAATTCGGCGGTGCCGCCTTCGTAAGCCCAGTGTCGCTGCGGCCGCTGCACGATCAACGGCGGGTACTCGGCCGTGCAGGAATAGCCATTCCACCGCGGTGCGGTGAAGCCCCGCGACTTGCCTCGATAGTGGATGGCGAAGCCTTCATGCGTGTTGACGAACACTCCCTCGCCCAGAGTCGGGGCGTTTCCGAGGAAAATCGCGGCTTCCAGCTTCCAGCAATGCGCGAAGGCGTGATCCCCGACCGTCGCGAGGCCGGCGGGAAGCGTTACGACCTTCAACCATTGGCAGCCCGCGAAGGCGTTTGCTCCTATCGTCGTCACGCCCTCCGGAATCGCCAAGGCCCCAAGCCAGCTAATGCTATGAATGAACGCATTCGGCCCGATTGCCGTTACTCGCTTTCCGCCCAGCGTCGTCGGGATCGTCAGCTTCCAGCTCGACCCCCAGTACTCCGTGATTGTGGCGGAGTCGCCATCGACAGTGTAGGTGAACCCGCCTTCCGTTTCCGCGCGCGCCCCGAGCGTGAGCGTCAGAGTGCACGCCAAGGCGGCGGCCCAGCTCCAAAGGCGCGGGAGGCGGGACCCGCCGGCCGGCGCTTGCCGAAGGAAGAAGCCGAGAGAAGCGAAGAGCGTGTTCATCGTGGAGGGAAGGTGTTTGCGGCCCGAGGACGGCGACGATGCCGCGGCCTGCGAATCGCGTGCAAGTATCAAAACCAAGAATGCATCCGCCAACAGTCCTGCTGTTTCACCTCTCAGGTGACATTGCCGCAACAGAGCCATCCACACCTGCCCCGGTTTCAGGTCCGAGCTAGCCGGTCATAGCCTCCGCGCTTCCCGCGCAACTACCCAACGGTGGTGCGGTGTGGTGCGAACGGCTGCGGTGCCTACCAATCGGCGACGCACCGTCGCCCACCCGTTCAGCCCGCCCGCCTAACCATCGTGCCCGTCCCTGGTTCCGCGCCGCCGGCGGCGCTCTTCGCGGTCGCGGCGGCCGGAACGGGCTCAGTCGGCGCTCTGCCCGCGCAGCCGGCCGAGCAGCGCGGGGAGTTCCCGCAGGCTGGCGAGGGCGTGGAAACGCGGGTTGTCGACCGGCGCGGAAACGTTCTCGTGGGCCCAGATCAACGGATACGGGATGTGCACGCCGTGGCCGCCGAGCGCGAGGATGGGCAGGATGTCGGACCGCAGCGAGTTGCCGACCATCAGGAACTCCTCCGGCGCGATGCCGTGGCGGGCGAGCACGCGGGCGTACGTCGGCTCGTCCTTCTCGGAGACGACATCGCAGTGCGGCACGTGGACGGCGAGGCCGGACCGGTGAAATTTGCGCTCCTGGTGGCGCAGGTCGCCTTTGGTGATGACCACCAGCCGGTAATCGGCGGCGAGCGTGGCGAACGCTTCGGCTGCGCCGTCGAGCAACTCGATGGGGTGGTCGAGCATGTCCCTGGCTCCCTGGATGAGCGCGCGGAGTTCCTCGGCGGGGATTTGGCCCTTGGTGAGGTCGATGGCGGTCTCGATCGCGGAAAGGGCGAAGCTCTTCACGCCGTAACCGAAGAGGTCGAGGTTGCGCATCTCGGTGGCGTAGAGCGCCTGCTCGACGGTTTTTGAATCGTGATAGCGCGCGAGCAGCGCCTGGAAGCGGCGATGGTAGTCCTCGAAGACCGTTTCGCTGTGCCAGAGTGTGTCGTCGGCGTCGAAGCCGATGGCTGTGATCATGGGCGCGGAGTGTGCGGGTGGGCGGGCGGAGGGCGAACTTCGAACGTCGAACAGCGAACATTGAACTCTGAACCCTGAACCCTGAACTCTGAACCCCAAACCCCGCACCAGCCGCCTCCGGCGGCGGCAACAAAAAGGGCCGGTCGCGAACGACCGGCCCCGTGGGGGAGTAGCGCAGAACAGCGGGCGTGGTGGCCCGCCTCGTGGGAGTGTTTACGGCGTCGCGGCGGCCGTGGGCTGTGCGGCCGGGCGCGGGAGGTAGGCGCGGACGGCCTTCTGGCCTTTCCGGCTGAAGTCGATGGATTCGCCGAGCACGCGGGCGGCCTCGTCGGGGGCGTGGAACCCGGTGGAGTTCTCGGCCTCGACGAAGTCGAAGAAGAACTGCGCCTTGCGCTGGAACTCGCGGGCGTCCTTGAGTTGCTCGTCGGTGGCGCCGGCCTCCTTGGCGAGCTTGAGGTCGTCGATGAGGTCCATGAGGGCGTCGATCGCCACGTTGCGCAGGTTGAAGAAGCGGGTCTGGATCGTCTCCACGCGGTCCTTCAGCTCGGCCTCGGACCACTTGTGGCAGGTCTGGCAGGCTCGGTTGATGTCGAGCAGCGGCGAGCGCACGTGGTGACTGCTGATCTTGTGGGCGCCCTCGCGCTGGTAGGGCATGTGGCAGTCGGCGCAGGCGACGCCGCTGCGGGCGTGGATGCCTTGGCTCCAGAGTTCGAATTCAGGATGCTGGGCCTTGAGGGTGGGGGCGCCGGTTTCCTTGTGGGTCCAGTCCTTGAAGCCGACCTGGTCGTAGTAGGCGAGGATCTGCTCGACCTTGGTGCCGTTGTGCCAGGGGAACGTGAGCTTCTTCTCGGGGCCCTTGAAGTAGTATTCCACGTGGCACTGGGCGCAGACGTAGCTGCGCATCTCCTGGCGGGTGGCGTCGCGGTTGACGTCGTAGTCCTTCACGCCCTGGGCGGCCTTGAGGTTGCGGATGCCCTCCATGAACGAGGGGCGCGTGATGCGCAGGGCCATCGTCTGGGAGTCGTGGCAATCGATGCAGGCGACGGGGTGGGCGACGTCCTTGGCGGCCTCGGCATAGGGCATGGCGCAGAGCTTCTCGAACCCCTTCACGATGTCGCCGTCGCCGTGTTTCTTGTACGCGGTGTAGGTGGAGGCATGGCAGTTGAGGCAGGCGCCGGGCTGCTTCACGACCTTCTGGCGGTCGGTGAAGGTCTGGTCGCTGAGCATGTAGGCGTGGCCGCGTTCCTCGCGGAAATCGGCGGCGAAGGCGTAGCCGGCCCACATCTTCTTGAGGCGCGGATCCTCCTCGA
>JAEXPQ010000200.1 GCA_023446735.1 Verrucomicrobiota bacterium | reverse complement strand
GCACGAGGTTTCCGGCGGCGTCGGTCTGAGGCGGAGAGACGGCAAAACGGCTCCCGGCGTCGCGCGGATCCGTGCCGGCGAGCGCCTCCTGGGCGTTGGTCTGGCCGTCTCCGTCGGAGTCCGCGCCCGCCGTCGCGCCGGCTGGCAGGCGGTACAGCGCTGCCCACACGTCGGACAGCCCGTCGTTGTTGCGATCGATGATGGCAGAGAGCGGCGCGGCGGCGGCAAGCAGCGCGAGGCTCGCGCCGAGAAAGGTGCGAGGTGAGTGCATGGGGATGCGCCCCGACCCCAGACGCGGCGCGCCGGGAGGTCAACCACCGCGGAACGTCCCGCGCGGCTTTCAGAGGGAATTCACGCCCACCTCACCGGGCGTCCCGTGGGCGTGCGATCGAGCGTCGAGCGCGAATGCACTGCGTCCGGTCGGAGACCAGGCCTCCTCCCGCCCGCCGCGCGCTCACTCGCGCACCGGCGCGGGATTCGCGTCGAGCGCCTTCAGATTCCAGCGAAACGCCCCGCCAGCGCAGCCCAGCAGTATCTCGTCCGCGGTGACGGCCGAGCAGAACACCCGGCCGCTCGGGAGGTTGTAGGTCGCCCAGCGGAAGGTCCGGCCGCCGTCGCGGGAGAGAAGCACCCCGGCCCCGCAAACCCGGTTCCCGGTGCGCGCCCCCGCGCCCACCGCCGCGACCACGGTGTCGCCGCGGCACGCGATCCGTTCGAAGATGGCCTGCGACGACGACGCCTCCTCGACCGTGTCCCCGATCGTGGCCCGGACATGGCCCGCGGCCCGGATGTAGTACGATTGGAAACGACCGGCGGCGGCCAGCGACTCCACCACCGCGGGCGGGATCACCACCAGCTCGTTTCCGATGCCAAGCACGAGATCGCCCGCCCCCGTCACCCCGATGCCGGGCAGGTAGAGCTCGCCAAACCGCTCCCAAGTGGCCCCGCCGTCGCGGCTGCGCAGGAGACCGCCATTGGTCGCCACGTACAGCAGGCCGCGGGGGGCGTCGTAGGCGTAATCGATGTAGGAGACCGCGGTCCGGCCGGCGGGCAGCGAATGCACCGCCCGGGCGAAAGTGGCCCCATGGTCGGTCGAAACAAACAGCGCCTCTTTCGCGAGCAGCCAGTGGCTGCGCCCGTCCGGACTCACGCCGATCCGGCGCCACTCGTGCCCCGCGGGCAGCAACCCGTCGGGCGCGACGGCCCCGCTCGCATCGGTCCAGGTGGCGCCGCGGTCGCGCGAACGCAACAGCTTGCAACGGGGTTCCGTATACAGCTCCCGTCCCTCGCCGTCGCGGGCGATGGTGTAGAGCCAGCTCTCGTCGGGCGACACGCCGACCGGCAGGTAGAGTCTCCCGGTGAACCCGCTCTCCGCGTCGAGCACCGTGCCGTTGTCGGGCGACACGCGACGCCAACGCGTCCGGTCCGCACCGGCGCTGCGGAAAATGCCGTGGTCGGTCGTGGACAGGTAGACGTTGTCGCCGCCCACCCCGAAGGAGCCCACGCACTCCGCGAAACCCACGCCCTTGTTGGCGAAGAACCCGTCCTCCCGCTTCATCCACAGATCCTTCCAGCTGGAGAACCGGTCCTCGCTCCGCCAGGCGCCGATCGTCGACCACGCGATCGCGCGGTCCGAGGCGGCGTCGAGCGCGAACCAATGCGGCTGCGCGTAGTGCCCCGGTTCCCCGTGCCGCAACGCCTCCGGAAGAAACGCGCGCCGGAAGGTCTTCATGCCGTCGTCCGAGACGACGACGAAGTCGACCCCGCCCCGCCCCACGAACACGCGCTTGGCATCGCGCGGATCCCAGCGCGCCATCAGCAGCGAGTGCGAGGGGATCAGGCCGCCGGCACCGTCATTGAACTCCAACGCCGCACCCGGGAGCACCCCGTCGCCCGCATCGGTCACGCGCAGCAGTTTCCCCACCGTCACATCCGCGTTCGACATGAGCGTCAGCAGCAGGTCGCCGTCGACATGCGGCGAGGGCGCGATATCGATCACCTGATACCCGGGTTCGACCGGCAGCGCCGTGAAGACCGGTTCCGGCGCGGTCGCGTTGCGCGTGACATGGAGCGAACCGTCGCCGAAGGACACGTAGACAATCTCCGCGCTCCGCGGACTCGGCGCGATGCAGCGGACACCGGCAAAGGCGGAACCGAGCCGGATCTCGCGGAAGCTCCGCGCCGTGGCGTCGCCCACGTAGAGCCGTTTCGAGTCGAAGCGCGCGGCCATCTGCGCCTCCCAGCCGTAGCGCTCCTTGCGGTCGTGCCCGAAGGCACCGAGCGCGGCGAAGACCCGGGAGCCGTCGGCGTTGAAGCGGACCTTGCCGAAGACCGTGCGCTCGCTCGCGCCGTCGGTGCCGGCCTTCGCGGCCAGCGCGACCGGCGGAAGCGCGGGGTCGCACACCTCGGTCCAGGTGCGGCCGCCGTCCTCCGAGCGGGAGAGGTACTGGCTGCCGACCACGAGCACCCTCGGATTCGCGGGGGAGCGGTCGAAGGAGAAGAAGAACCGATGCGTGCCGCATCCGGCCAGATCGTACGTGAGATGCCGCCAGGAGGCGCCGCCGTCGACGGATTGGACGAGGCCGCCGAGGTCGAGCAGCGCGGTGATCGTGTCTCCAGAAACTTGCGCATCGTAGACGACGTTGGCGAAGCCCGGCGCCACGTTGCGCCACACGCGGTTGCAGTCGTTGACCTGCGCGTCGAGCACCTGCGCGCGCAGGCCGGGGATCTTCACCGGGGTCGAATGCAGCGCGCCGAGCTGGGGCGCGGCGACGGCCTCCAGGCGCGCCAGCCACCAGGCCGGCTGCGGGGGCGGGGCCGGCAGCGGGAGAACCGTCTCGGGGACCTTCGGTTCGCGCCCGAGCGCGCGTTCCTCCCAGTCCGCGAAACCGTCGCCATCGCTGTCGGCCTGCTCGATCGCAAGCCGCCAGCTCCGGCGCACGTCCGCGGTGTTGCCCACCGAGTGCACGAGGTGGCTGATGTCGGAGCCGTCGCCGCTGTAAACGAATTCGTTGGCGGCCGTCCAGGCGCTCAGATCGGTGCTGGTCTCGATCCGGTAGCGGCGGTGCACGACACCCCGCCAATGGAGCCGCAACCCGCCGGCGGGACTGGGCCGGAGCGCGGCCTCGGGGCGGTCGAGCGAGTCGAGCGCGTCGGTGCCGGCCAGCGCCTCGTCGCGATTCAGGAAGCCGTCGCCGTCGTCGTCCGCTGCCGCCTCATCGACGAGGGGATGCTGCGCCGCCCACACGTCGGACACTCCGTCGCCGTCGCGATCGACGATCGCCGCGAGCGGCAACAAGCCGGCCGCAAGCGCAAGGCTCGCGCCGATGATGGTGCGTGGGGCGTGCATGGGGAGGCAACGAGCTTCGGCGGCCCGCCGGGGCGGTCAACCCTCGCGAAAGTTGTCACCGACCTTTGAGACGGGATTCACAATGGTCCGCCCGCCGGCTGTCCCGCCGGGCGGACCGTCAGCTCAGTGCCCGAGCCACTTCAGGCCCGGGATCTCGAAGACGAGGGTGTCGCGCGCAGCGACGGTGAGCGGCAGCGACCCCTGGTTGGCGGCGATCGTGAGCGTGGCGCTGGGCGCACCCAGTAGTCCGTTACAGGCGAAGGTGCCGTTGCCGACCTGGGTGAAATCAAGGAAGCCGGTCGTGTCCGTCGCCTTGCAGTTCGACACCATCACGACCACCGAGCCGTTCTGGTCGACGAAGGCGAGACAGCTCAAACCGGCGCCACGGGCGCGCAACGGTCCGGCGGCGAGCGCGGCCGCCATGTCGACACCGGGATCGATCACCGGCGCCACAGCCTCGAGCTTCGCGCGCTCGGCGGCGGGCAACAGGTGCGCCTTGAACACCAGCCACGCGGAGGGGCGGTTGGCCGCCGGCAGTGTCGCCGGGTCCACGACGTCGCTCACCCAATAGCCGACGCTGAGTCCCTGGCCGGTGCCGAAATCCGAGCGCACGGCCGGATCGCCGAGCGCATCCTGCAACATGAAGCGGACGGTGTAGTTGACGGAGCCCCGCTCGGTGCCCGCCGGCGCGGGCCGTTCGTATTCCCGCTGGATGCTGGCCGAGTAGTAGAGCGCCGGGCCGAACGGATGCCGTGGGATGTGGCCCAGGATCGCGGCCAGTTGCGGCACGTCGACCGCGCCGGCATCCCAATAGGTGCGGGTGATGCACTTGGTCGCACGGCGCACGGAACCGTCGCGCCCGGCGATGTGCACCCAACCGGCGCTCAGCCAGTTGTGCTTGAGGTGTCGCCAGCCGAATTCCTCGGTGCCACCCTGGTTCTTCCACGGGTTCCAGAACTCGGGATTGTCGGCGTCGAGCACCACGCCGGTGTTGGCGTCCGGCTCGTAGGCGGCGCAGTGCCCGAGGGCGATGGCGGAGGCCCATTGCGGCTGCACGTTGCGGTCGCCGGCGGCCTGGGTCTCGACGTTGAACATCGTGTACTTGCCCTCGATGTGCTGGAGCCAGATGCGCGCATCGTCGCCGAACCATCGCGACATGGACGGCTCGTTGGGCACCTGCCCGCCGACGAGGGGAGACTTGCCGGCGGCGAGCAACGTGTTGGCGAAGGCGGCGTAGAACGACGCCTGCTTGTGGGCGATGAAGTCGAGGTATTCCGGGTAGAGATGCTGGACGATGTGGTCGTGCCGCTCCTGCACCGTGGCGCCGGGCACGGGTTGGCCGACCCAGGCGGCGAAGGAGTCGAGCAGCCGCGGGTGCCAGTCGGTGAAGTAGTTGATCCCAATGAAGCCGTCGGCGCCGTAGAGGCCGCGGATGTTGTGGCGCAGCGCGTAGCGCCCGAGCCGCTCGCCCGCCCATTCGCCGAAGGTCTTCGGCGGCGACCCCGCCGGGAGATCCTCCGGGAGCATCGGCATGCCGAAGGAGATGTAGCCTTGATCCGGATAGCCGATGGTGCCGTCGGCCTTCAGGGCGAAGTAGGCATCCTTGCGCGGGTTCATCCACGCGGCGTACTGCTTGTAACCGTCGCGCTGGCTGTAGTCGGCGAAGTCGTTGCCGTCGCCGCCGTTGGCGACGAGCAGATCGAAGCCCCACGCCACGCAGCCCATGGCCGGCACGAGGCCCCTGGCCTCGATCGAGGCGACATCGGCGAGCCCGTCGCTGCGGTGTTGCTCGAACATCCTCACGTCCTCCCAGAACAACTGCTCGGGCCACGCGCCGCCGAGCCACGCCTGCTTGTAGATGCCGTTGTTCTCGAAGACGAAGGCCGGCCGGTCCGCATCGTAGCCGCGCGCCGGCGGAATCGGGGAGGCGTTGACCACCTGCGGATCGGTGCCAAGCAGAGCCTCCTCCCAGTCGGTGCTGCCGTCGCCGTCTGCATCGCGATCCTGGACCGTCACGCGCCAATAGCGGCGGGCGTCCGGGGCGGGGCCGGCGGCCTGCACGGCCTGGCTCATCTCGGCGCCGGTGCCGATGAACGGGCCGGAGAATGCGGTCCACGTGCGCAGGTCGGCGCTCGTCTCGATGCGATACTCCTTCCCCGCCTGACCGAACCACCGCAGGTCGAGCGCGCCGCCGGCTTCGGCGTGGACCTTGCCCGCGAAACGACTCGCGGCATTCTTCGGATCGGTGCCCGCCACCGCCTCCTGCCCGTTCGTGGCGCCGTCGCCGTCGCTATCCCAGGCGAGATCGTAGATCTCGGGATGCTGGAGTTCCCAGAGGTAGGAGACGCCGCGGCCGGAGTAGTCGAGCGTGGCGGCCAATGGGGCGGTGAGGGCGAGCGCGAGGCTCGCGCCGAACGACAGGCGAGGCAAGTGCATGGGGTTGGAGAAGCCGCATCCACTCGACGATAACGCAGTCGGTCAACCCGCGTTCCCGAACGCGCCGGAGATTGAGACCGAATTGACCAAACGCGGCACTTCCCAGGGCGCCACGGGTCTCGCTCCTGAAGCCGCGGCCGCGTCGTCACCAGCCTCCACCTGTGCGGCCACTCCCCGCCCCCTCGTTCCCCTTTCTCGTTCTCGCACCTCCACATTCCTTTCCCGCTCCGCGCCCCACCCCGCCCTTCTGCCTTGGCGCCGATGCGACTCTCGTGTCGTCTGCTGCACTTCTTCCCCCCGATGCATCCGCTCCTCCCCTTCCGCCGCGCCCCCCTCGCGCTCGCCTCGCTTGCCGCCGCCCTCGCCCTGCCCCTCGCCGCCGCCGTGCCCGAGGGCTGGTTCGTGTGGCCCGTCGTCGAACCCGCCGCCGGCTCCGCGCTCGATACCTCCGCCCTCAACGCCGCCCCGCTTGCCCGCATCGCCGTCAAGGACGGCGTCTTCGTCACCCCCGACGGCCGCCCGCTGCGTTTCTTCGGCGTCAACATCACCTCCGACGACGCCTTCCCCTCCGCCGCCGACGCCGAGCTCCTCGCGCGCCGCCTCGCCAAAGCGGGCGTCAACATCGCCCGCCTCCACCACCTCGACAACCAGTGGGGCGTCGGCACCGGCGGCAGCCTCTGGCCCAACAACGGGCGGCACCGCGAGCTCGACCCCGCCCAACTCGACAAGCTCCACCGTCTCATCGCCGTCCTCGCCAAGCACGGCATCTACTCCAACCTCAACCTGAAGGTCTCGAAGACCCTCGCCGCCGCCGACGGCTTCCCAGACTCCGTCGCCCAGCTCCCCGATTTCCAGAAACGCGTCGACATGTTCGACCGCCGCATGATCGAGCTCCAGAAGGACTATGCGCGGCGAATCCTCACGACGAAGAACCCCTACACCGGGTTCGCCCCGGTCGACGATCCCGCCATCGCTCTGGTCGAGATCAACAACGAGAACTCGACCCTCGGCTACTTCACCCGCGACCTCGGCCGCGGGCTCGACCGCCTCCCCGAGCCGTTCCGCGCCGACCTCCAGGCCAAGTGGAACACCTGGCTCGCCGGCCGCTACGCCGACTCCGCCGCCCTCGCCGCCGCGTGGAACACCACTTCCCCCGCCGCCGCGTGCTCCCTCGTCGATCCCGCCACCGCACGTTGGCACCCGCGGGTCCAGCCCGGCAGCGAAGCGACCCTCACCCCCGGCGCCGACGCCACCGGGTTCGCCATCGAGGTCGCCCGCACCGGCGGCGCCGATTGGCACGTCCAGGTCACCACCTACGGCCTGCCCGTCGAGGACAACACCGTCTACACCGTCGCCTGCGAGGTCCGCGCCTCCGCGCCGGCCCGCCTCGGCCTCGGGCTCTCCGCCGACGACCACGCCCGGCCCGGCCAGGAATGGCGCAGCCTCGGTCTGCTCCAGTCGGTCGATGTCTCCACGGAATGGACGCCGATCCGGCTCGCCTTCCCCGTGCACTCCACCGCCGGCGGGCCGGCGATGCTCAGCTTCAACGTCGCCGCGCAGACCGGCCGCCTCGAGTTCCGCGCCATCCGCCTGGTCGCCGGCGCCGCCGAGGGCGGCCTGCGCCCCGGCCAGTCGCTCGAGCAGCGCACCGTGCCCCTGCCGGGCGAACCGACCACGCCCCAGTGGGCCGATTGGATCGCCTTCCTCGCCGCCACCGAGCGCGCCTTCGCGGAGGAGATGCGCGCCTACCTCCGGGACGAGCTGCACGTGCAGGCCCCGCTCGTGTGCTCGCAGATCAACTTCACCGGCCTCACCGCGTTCCACCGCGAGCAGTCGATGGAGATGGCCGACACCCACACCTACTGGGAACACCCGATCTTCCCCGGTTCGGGCTGGGACCGCGCCAACTGGACCATCGCCAACTCCCCCATGGTCGCCGTCTTCGGCCCGCGCCGGTTCGGCGAGCTCGGCAACCTCGCCTACCTGCGCGTCGCCGGAAAGCCCTTCTCGGTGAGCGAATACGACCACGGCGCGCCGAGCGAGTACGTGTGCGAGATGTACCCCGAGCTCGCGGTCTTCGCGTGCCGCCAGAACTGGGACGCCATCTACCCCTTCGACCTCGGCGCCTACGGCGCCCGCCATCCCGACGGCCGGATCACCGGCTACTTCGCCCAGATCAACCACCCCGCCAAATGGTCGCTCGCGCCCTTCGCCACGCGCCTCTTCCGCCTCGGGCTCGTCGCCCCGGCCGGAGCCGTCGCCGAGCTCCGCCCCGGCAATCCGGTGTGGGGCGAGGCCATGCACGCCGACATGCTCTGGGCCAAGCTCAACCCCGAGGCGCCGTTCGACTTCCTCGACTGCCGCCTCCAGGTCAACGACCGCCCCACCGCCGCCCACGCGACGCTGATGCGTAGCGGAGCGTCCGACACACCGCCTGCCCGGGTCATCAAGGCGCCGCAGGGACAAGTGTTCCTCGCCTCGGCCCCGCAGGCCGCCGTCGCCACCGGCTTCCTCGGCGGCACCAACGTCGTCGCCGGCCCGCTCCATGTGACCTGCCCGCGCTTCGGCCGCGACTTCGCCACGGTCGCCGCGATCGCGCTCGACGGCCGTTCCTTGGCCACCTCGCAGCGCGTGCTCGTGACCCTGGCGGCCCGGGCCGAGAACCAGGGCATGAAGTGGAACGAGCGCCGCAACTCCGTCGGCACCGACTGGGGCCACGGCCCCACGATCGCCGAGCGGGTGCCCGCCACCGTCGAGCTCGCCGTCTCCGGTCCGCGCACGGTCTTCGCCCTCAAGCCCGACGGCACCCGCGGCCGCAAGGTGAAGGCAAGCTACCGCAACGCCGTCCTCTCCTTCACCGTGTCCCCGCAGGACAAGAGCATGCACTACGAGCTGGTCGCGAAATAGGGACGGTCCCCACACCAGGGCATTCCGGCAGCGAAAGCCGCCAAGGCTTTCGTCCCGACATGCCAGATCGAGACTCCGGCGATCTCGCGACAGCATCCGGCCCGAAGCGTTCAGGCCCGGCACAGATCCAGAGTTGCGGAATCTGCGCGATCCGAGCCCCCTCCGTTTCCAGTTCGGCTATCGCGGAGCCGCTCCAGCTCCCGCCCTCCCGCTGAACCACCGGGCCCGACTGTTGCGCTTCAGATCAGTCGGGCCGCGGTGAAGCTCAGGGCGCGCGGAACGTGAACCGCGCCACGTCGCCCTGCGGTTCAAACTTCGCGAGCGTGACCGTGCTGGCGCCCACCGCGGTCAGCGCATACGCGTCCGCCGAGCCCGGAACCTGCCTCACCATGATCCGGTAGGTGCCGTCGACGAGCTGGTCGATCCGCCAGAGCTGCTCGGGCGCGCCGGTGAACACGGGCACCGTGGTGAGCTCCGCCGCCTCCGTGGCCGCCAGCGCGCGGTCCGTGCCGGCGATCGTGATCTTGAAATAGGGCGAGCCGGGATAACCACCGCCATCCGCAACGGGCGTGATCGCCCACTTCTGGTGCGGGCGGATGATGTAGTCGCCCAGCCGAACTTCGATCGTCCCGGCAGGCCAGTCCTTCGCCACCGTAGCCACTTCCTGTAGCGGCACCGGCACGGGCGGCGTGTCCGGCTCCGGAGGAGGAGGCAGGGGCGTGCCCGCACCAGGCGTGCCGACCGGAGGCGGGCCCGGGCGGCGATGCCGCACATGCGGCATCGGAATGGTGTCGACCGCAAGCTCCAGCGCGTAACCACTGCGCTCGGACTGGATCACGTAGGTGCCGGCCGCGAAATTGTCGCCGGCCACGGGCCAGCCGTCCTTCCAGAGGAGCGGGCGGATGTCCAACACGCTGCGGCCGCTCCGATCGAGGTCGGCCTCATAGTGGCAGGAGAACTTCTGCACGCCATCGCCGAGATCCATCAGGCCGAAATGGCCGGGGCCGATGAACCGGCCACCGGCGGCGACGACCAGCTTGCCGCCACCGCGCAGCATATCGACACCCATGTTGTCCAGGTACGGACCGGTCACTCGCCGCGAACGGCCGACGCGAATGTTGTAGGTCGAGTTGGGACCGGAGCAACACGTGCCGTGGGTGCCGAGGAGGTAGTACCAGCCGTCGCGGTACAACAGATAGGTCGCCTCGCAGTCGATCGCGATGTCGACGGCCTGGTTGCCCTCCACGCGCTTGCCGGTCTTCGGATCGAGTTCGACGAGGCGGATGAAGCCGAAATAGGTACCGTAGGAAAGCCAGAGGCGGCCGTCGTTGGGATCGAGGAGCAGCGAGGGGTCGATCGCGTCGCAATCCTCGTGCCCGTCACTCGCGGCCACGACGACCGCTTCGGAGTACTTGAACTCGGGCGAGGCGGGATCGAGCGTCTTGTTCCACATCGTCAGGATGCGGCCGTCGTGGCCGCCACCGAGGCCGCCGCCGGTCGCGCCGTAGACGACGAGGTAGCGGTCGCCGAGCTTGAGCACGTCGGGCGCGGCGCCGCCGCCGGGGCGGACGCCGCCGCTGTGCCAGGTCCAGCCGTCGCTGGAGACCAGCCCTCCGGCCCCGGTGCCGAAGGTGTAGTACTTGCCGTCGCAGAACACGACGGTCGATGGATCGTGGATATATGGCTCGCCGTCCACCGCGAGCGCGGGACGGGCGGCCGCGACCGCGAGCACGGTGGAGGCGGTGACGAGGAGTACGGAGGGTTTCATGGCGCCGCGGGGGTCAGGGGGCGGAAGGTTCGAGCGTGACGGCGAAGGCGCGGACCGGCTGGCCCTTCTCATCGATGAACCGCACGCAGAAATCGCTCATGCCGGGGCCGTTGATCACGGCGCCGCGGAGCACGTTGCGCCCCTTCTTGAGGGTGAGGCGTTTCGAGACGCAGTCGTCCATGACCATCCGCCGGTCGCCGGTGAGGGCCACAGCTTCGTCGCCGTTTACCCACCACAGCGAGGCAGAGTTGGAGCCGACCGCCAGGCGCACGTCGTCGAGCGGTTCGGGGCAGTCGATCACGGTCACGGCCCAGAAGATGACGCCGTAGATGCGCTTGTTGAGGCCGGAGGCGAAGCGGAAGAGCTTCACGTTGAACCTGGTCGAGTCCACCGCGTGCCACGCGAGCTCCTCGCCCTCGACGTTCACCTTGTCGCCGGCGCGCGGCAGCACGGTTAACTGGCCCGGGAAGTACTCGCGGGTGAGCTCGCGGCGCACGTACGAATCGACAAAACCCGCGTTGCCGCGGTTGGGCTTGTTGATCGGTTCGAGCAACAGCCAGCGCTGGATGAAGCCGTCGGCGTCCGGCGCGATGGGCGCGGTCGCAGCGGGAGTGAAATAAGGGGCGAGGCTGCTCGGGGCGCTGGTGGCGTCGGCGGCACCGACACGCCCGCACGTCAAGGCAGCCAGGACGAGCAGCGTGAGAAACTCACGAGGTAGGTTCATGGGGAACGGTGCGGCGAAGCTCCGTGCTCGGCGCACCACCGTCAATCGAACTCGCGAGGGGTGGACAAGCCGTCGGACTGCGACGGTGGCGCGAACCGGACGGACGCCCGTCAACGCGAAGGCCGCGGCGAAGCCGATGGGGAACACCCGTGGCGTCGTCTCGGCGCCAATCCCCCAACGTTCGAACTCAGCGGCGCCAAGCCGAGGTGAGCGCCCACCAGCGGACGAACTGGCTCACGCTCGCCGGCGGCCCCATCGACAAGCTTCGAATGTTGAATGCCGAATCTTGAACGCCGGACGCTGAACCCTGAACCCGGCAGGAGTAGGAGCAGAACGAGAACGATGCCGGAGGCCCGGAATCCGTGCGATCCGTGGTCAAATCTCCGTTCCGCTCCGCGCATTCTCGGTGCCCGGATCAGCGACAATCAGCGGCCATCAGCGGTTCACCGAATCCGGAGACCGGCGACTGAAGCGCTGCGCACTCCAGCTACAACGGAGACCGACACCACGGAGCGGAGCGGTCCGCCGACGAGCGGCGACCCTACGCGGACCTCGAGGCCCGCCCCACCACCGGAACGGATCGCACCACCTCCGAACCCGAAACCCGGAACCCTAAACCCGGAACCCGCGCGCGCAGCGCGCGCTACAGCAGCGGCGCGGGCTCGTAGGCGGCGGCCTTGGCGTGGCGGCGCAACAGCGGCTTCACCTGCGCGACGAAGGCGTCGACCTGGTGCGGGGCCGCCCCGACGAAGCGCTCGTTCTCGGAGAGGATCGCGCGCAGGGCCTTCTTGGAGAGGCCGAGACGCTTGTCGCCGGAGAGACGGTCGAGCATGTCGCCGTCGCCGTTGCCGGAACCGCCCTCGCGGATGGCCTTCGCGGCGGCGAGCGCGTGCTCCTTGATCGCCTCGTGCGCGGTCTCGCGACCGGCGCCGGCCTTCACGGCTTCCATGAGGATCGTGGTCGTGGCGAGGAACGGCAAGTTGCGCTCATTCTCGGCGGCGATGGCGGCAGGGAACACGTCCATGCGCGCGAGCACGGTGAGGAAGGTTTCGAGGAGGCCGTCGATGGCGAAGAAGGCGTCGGGCAGCGCGACGCGGCGCACGACCGAGCAGGAGACGTCGCCCTCGTTCCACTGGTGGCCGGCGAGGCCGCCGGTCATGACGGCGAGGCCCTGCAGAATGGTATGGAAACCGCAGATGCGCTCGCAGTTGCGGGCGTTGACCTTGTGCGGCATGGCCGACGAGCCGACCTGGCCCTTCTGGAACCCCTCGGTGAGCAGGCCCTGGCCGGCCATGAGACGCAGCGTGATCGCGAAGCTGGAGGCGGCGGCGGAGATCTGGCCGAGCGCGGTCACGACCTCGTGGTCGAGGCTGCGCGGGTACACCTGGCCCACGGCGCCGAGCGCGGCCTTGAAGCCGAGGTGCTTGAGGATGCGCGCCTCGAGCTCGTCCACGCGGTCGGCGCGGCCGCCGAGGAGCGTGAGCTGGTCGAGCTGCGTGCCCACGGCGCCCTTGAGCCCGCGGACCGGATACCGTTCGAGGAGGCTTTCGAGCCGGTCGAAGGCGTGGAGGAGTTCCTCGCCGAACATCGCGACGCGTTTGCCGAGGGTGGTCGGCTGGGCGGGCACGTTGTGGGTGCGGCCCGTGATCATCACGTCGCGGTAGAGTTCGGCGCGCGCGGAGAGGCCGGCGAGGGCGGCGATGGTCTTGTCGCGCACGATGCGCAGGCTGCGCTGCACCTGGAGCTGCTCGACATTCTCGGTGAGGTCGCGGCTGGTGAGGCCGAGGTGAATGAACTGGCGCTGGGCCAGATCGGAGAACTCCTCGATGCGCGCCTTCACGTCGTGGAGCGTGGCGCGCTCGCGGGCGGCGATCGCGGCGAGGTCGATGGTGCCCTTCACGCGCTCGTAGTCCTTGATCGCCTCGGCCGGGATCGGCACGCCGAGGTCGCGCTGCGCCTTCATCACCGCGATCCAGAAATCGCGTTCGAGCAGGATGCGCCCCTCGCCGGACCAGATGGTGCGCAACGCCGCGGAGGCGTAGCGCTCGGCGAGCACGTTCGGGATGGCCTCGACGGCGGCGGCGGGAGCCTTCACGGGGACAGGAACCACCGCGGGGGCGGCGGCGGGGGCGGCGGATTTGGCGGAGGGTTTGGCGGGCACAAGGAGGAGCCAAAACGAATCGTCCCCGGCCTGACAATCCCGCAAGCGCCCTAGTCGCGAGGTAGGGCGGTTTCTCCGAAACCGCCGCGCACCACGGATCCGCGGCGAACGCAGCGCCAAGCGCGGACAGGGCGAGCGGACGTTTCGGAGAAAAGTCCCGACCCGCGGACGCCCTACCCGCTCAACTCAGGCAACGCACGGCCATCTCGCGCAGGACTTCCTCCTGCTCGTTCGGGCGGTCGAGGAGGCGCCGAAACGCGGCGTAGAACTCCTGCTGGCTGTCGATCATGCGTTTCAGCGACGGCAGCTTCGATGACGACGCCAGTTTGCCGAGGTACCAGAGGTTCTGCGTGAAGATGTTGCAGGCGGATTTCTCGGTGAGATCACCGTAGGCCTTGCCGTAGGTCTGCTGCGCGCGGGCGAAACCGGCCTTGTCGAGCCCGCCGGGCCCCAGGCGGATCTCGCCGGCGTCGATGAGCATCTTCACCTGGATCAGCAGCCGATTGCGGTTCTGCAGCGAGGAGAGGATCGGGCGCGCGTCGCCGCCGGCGAAGAAGTGCCGGTGCAACGCCTCGATCGTCCACTGCAGGTTGCCGGAGAAGAACGCCTCGGCCGCCTCGAAGAAATCGCCCTCGGCCGTGGAAACGACGATCTCGGCCACGTCCGCCTCGGTGATCGTCGCCGCGTCGCCGACATAGGTCGCGAGCTTGCGCACCTCCTCGACGAGGAGCCGCGTATTCGCGCCGACCTTCGCGATGAGCACGGGCAGCGCCTCGCCCGCGAACGTCACGCCGAGCAGCTTCGCCTCCCCGAGCGCGACCTGCTGCAGCGTGGCCTCGTCGCCCGCCTCGCCGCCGCAGAGCGTGAAATCCGAGTTGCCCTCGACCCATTTCGCGAACGACCGCCGCCGGTCGATCGGCGCGGCGGTCACGAGCACGCGGCCCTGTTCAGGGGCGAGCCCGGCGAGGATGGTCTTCAGCTCCTCGACCTGCTTGAGCGTGCTCTCGGAGCGGCCGGTCACGGTGTCGGCGAGGAAATTGACGTCCTTGAGCCACACGTACCGGCGCCCGCCGAAGAGGCCGAGCGTCTGCACCGCGTCGCGGAACTTGTTCACGGCGGCCTCGACCTCGGCGACGTTGGCCGCGAAGCCGTTCACGACCTCGCGCGAGAAGTCGTCGGCGGCATCGGCCGCGAGCGCGGTGAAGCGTTCCTTGCCGAGACGGCCCACGACGAAGTCGTCGGAACCGCAGATGAAGGTGAAACGCGCGCCGCTCATGAGGTGGCCGCGATGGGAAAGCGAAACGCCGCGGATGTCGAGCGCGCGGGCGGGGCGAGTCCCCCGCAGCCGAACAATGAAATCGTTCAGCCGATCGGGCGGACCGCCCGCGGTGGGCGACGTCGCCCCTGGCACCGCCGGGTGGACGAGCTTGCGCAGACGACAGGCAATGGACGCGTGCGGTCCCGACCTGGCGCGGGCCGAGTCCCTCCCCCGCTCATGGCGAGCGGCGACGGCAAGCGAGATGGACCAACTCCATCGCTGCGGACCACGCGTCTTGTGCGGTCGGCGGAGTGCGAGGTCGGAGGCGCGGGGGATCAGCCGTAGAGGTGCTGGCTCACCGCGCTGAGGCCGTTGCGGGCCAGCTCGACGGAGTGGGCCACCTGCTCGGCGGTGAGCTTGTTGGCCTGCGCGAAGGGATGCACGGCCAGGGCCGGAGCGGTGGCGGCGAGGATCTCGCCGAACTTCGCGCTCTCCGAGCCCGCCGGCAGCACCACGGCCGCGAATTCCAACGCGCTCGCCAGCCAGTTCGGCTGCGGCGCCTGGGCCGGAGTCCGCTGGAACTCGATCGCCTGCACGGTCGTGTCCGGAAACTGCCAATGCTTCATCAGGATCGCGCCCGCCTGCTCCTGCGTGACGCCCACGTTGTCCAGCTCCCACTGCTCGACCGGCTTCGTGGCGTCCCAGAAGAGACCGCCGCCGAAGTCGTCGATCGCCTGGTTGATCGCCAGCCGCCCGATGTAGCGCAGCAGCCCCGCAGTGTGCGCATCGTCCGGAGACACGGCGTCGGTCTCCTTCGCGAGTTCCTCGAGGAGCAGGCCCTGGAAGAGGCTCTCGGCCCAGAAATCCTCGGAGGCGATGCCGTAGCTGCCGAGGTTGCGGCCGGCGGCGAGGTGCGCCACCGCGTGGTTGAGCAGGCGGATGCCCTCCCGGAAGCCGATCTTCTGCAGGGCGCGGTCGAGCGAGGAGACGCGTTCGCCGGCGCCATAGAAGGCGCTGTTCGAACCGCGGATGATGTCGGCGGCGAGCGCGGCGTCGGCGCGGATGAGCGCGACGATGTCGTCGATCTCGGCGTTCGGGTTGCGCAGCAGGGCGAGGGCCTTGCTGAGCACGCGCGGCGCGGGCGAGAACCGCTCGATCTTCAGGATCGCGGCGAGGAATTGTTCCTTGGTGGGCAGAGCGGGAGCGGCCATGGCGGAAAAGGCGGACGGTTGAAGGGATCAGTGGGCCAACGCGAGCGCGGCGCCGGCTCCGAGGCCGACGTCAGACGCAGTGCGGGCGGCGTCGAACGCGACGAGCCCGGGGATGTCGACGATGAGGGCGACGCGGCCGTCGCCGAGCACGGTGGCGCCGGTGAAGACGTCGACCCGGCGGCCGAGCCAGCCGAGGGACTTGAGCACGGTCTGGTGGTTGCCCAGCACCTCGTCGACCGCGAGGCCGATGCGGCGGTCGTCGAGTTCCACGATCACGATACGCTCGATCGGCGGCGGTTCGCCCGGGTAGTCGAAGAGCTCGCGCAGCCGCAGGTACGGCATCATCTCGCCGTGGAGATCGACGATGTTGCGGCCGTTGGCGGCGAGGCGCCGGTCGCGGCGCAGCTCGATCGCCTCGCGCGCGCTGCCGAGCGGGAGGATGTAGCGGTCGTTGGCGACGCGCACCATGAGGCCCTCGATGATCGCCAGCGTAAGGGGCAGCGAGAGGCGAATCTCGGCGCCGCGGCCGGGCGTGCTGCGCAGCTCGATGGTGCCGCGCAGGGCCTCGATGCTGCGCTTCACCACGTCGAGCCCGACGCCGCGGCCAGAGACCTCGGAGATCTTGTCGGCGGTGGAGAAGCCGGGGAGGAAGATGAACTGGTAGATCTCCTGCTCGGAGGGCGTGGCGTCGGCGGCGAGCAGACCACGCGCGATCGCCTTGGCGCGGATCTTGGCGGCGTCGAGTCCGCGGCCGTCGTCGGCCACGACGATCCACACGCGATCGCCGCGCTGTTCGGCGCGCAGCGTGAGTGCGGCGGCGCGCGGCTTGCCGGCGGCCTCGCGCTCGTCGGGCGTCTCGCAGCCGTGGTCGAGGCTGTTGCGCACGAGGTGCATGAGCGGGTCGGCGAGCTGGTCGAGCACGGTCTTGTCCATCTCGGTCTCGGCGCCCTCGATCACGAGCTCGACCTCCTTGCCGAGGTCGCGGGAGAGGTCGCGGGTGAGGCGCTTGAACTTCGCGAAGGTCTCGCCGATCGGCATCATGCGCACGCCGAGCACCACATCGCGCAGCTCGAATGCGAGCCGCTGCAACCCCTCCGCGGCGCCCTGCAGCATGGGCGGCAGGTTCGGGACCGACGAGCAGCCCTCGCTCACTTGGGATTTCAGGATCACGAGCTCGCCCACGAGGTTCACGAGGCGGTCGAGCTTGTCGGCGGAGACGCGGAGCATCTCGCGCTTTGCGTTGGCCACGGCCGCGGCGGCGGCCGCGCTCGCGGCGACCCGGGAGGACCGGGCCGGCGGGGCAGTCCGAGACGCGGCCGAAGCC
>JAEXPQ010000061.1 GCA_023446735.1 Verrucomicrobiota bacterium | reverse complement strand
CGGGCGGGTGGGGCGTGGTGACCGCGGGGAGGCGGTTCAGCGGGGTCGCGTCACCCACAGGCGGTGCGAAGCGCCCCGGCGCCTCCCACGCCGCCGGGCCGCGAGGGGCGAGCGCGTTCCTCGTGGCGAAGTCGAGGGCGAGATCGGCCGTGCTACGGGTGGCGCCGAGGAGGGTGAGCGCCAGCGCGCCGGCCAGCGGGCCGAGGTGGAAAACGGTTTTCATGAGGGCGACGCTCTCCTCGGCAGCGTGTCGGGTCTCCGCGGCGCGCCAAGGGAGAGCTGGGGCAAAACCCCGTGAAACCGGCCGGGCGGTCCGGCCCTCGCCCCGCGGCCCGGGCGCAGCACGAGCCTTGACGCCGCCCCCCCGGCTCCGGTTTGTTGGCCGGCTTCGATGCTCACGATCGCCGACATTTCCAAGTCCTACGGTACCCGCGAACTCTTCTCGGAGGTCTCGCTCTTTGTCGCGCGCACTGATCGCTTCGGCCTGGTGGGCGCCAACGGCGCGGGCAAGTCCACGCTGTTCAACCTCATCCTCGGCGAGGAGTCCCCCGACGACGGCACGATCACCTGGGAACGCGGCGCCGATTTCGGCTACCTGCCGCAGGAGAGCGCGCCCGCCGGCAACGAGACCATCCTGCACCTCGCCACGAGCGGCAAGAAGCTCGAGCCCGAGAACGACGAGGACTACGACATTGATTGGACGCTCGAGCCGCGCGCCAAGAAGATCCTCGCCGGCCTCGGCTTCCGCGAGGAGGACCACCTCAAGCCCGCCAACACGTTCTCCGGCGGCTGGGTCATGCGTGCGCACCTCGCCCGCCTGCTCGTGAGCGAGCCCGCGCTGCTTCTGCTCGACGAGCCGACCAACCATCTCGATCTCGAGGCGCTGCTCTGGTTCCAGGACTACCTCACGCGTTATCCGGGCGGCCTGCTCATCATCTCGCACGACCGCGCGTTCCTGAACGCCCTCTGCAACGGCATGCTCGAGCTGCGCTCCGGCACGCTGCACCGCTACACGGGCAACTACGACGACTTCCTCGTGGAGAAGGAGGCGCGCAAGAGCCAGCAGCTCGCGCTCTTCAAGAACCAGCAGCGCGAGATCGCCCACCTGCAGAAGTTCGTCGACCGCTTCGGCGCCAAGGCCTCCATGGCCTCGCGCGCGAAGTCGAAGGAGAAGCAGATCGAGCGCATCAAGGAGGAGGCCGTCGAGGAGCCGGTCGAGGAGCTCAAGCGCGTGAACTTCCGTTTCCCGCAGCCGCCGCGCTCCGGGTTGAAGGTCGTCACCCTCGAGCACGTGCAGCAGGCGTATGGCGACCATGTCGTGTACCGGGATCTCAATTTCGAGGCCGAGCGCGGCCAGCGCATCGTGCTTGTCGGCCCCAACGGCGCGGGCAAGTCCACGCTCCTGAAGATCCTCGCCGGCGTGATCCCGATCCAGGGCGGCACGCGCGAGTTGGGCAGCAACGTCGTCGCCGGCTACTTCGCGCAGAACCGCGGCGACAACCTCAACACCAAGGCCACCGTCCTCGAGAACGTGATGGAGCTGCGCACCGAGGCGAACCAGCTCACCGAGCAGCGCGCGCGCACCATCCTCGCGGCGTTCCTCTTCCGCAAGGACGACGTCTTCAAGCCCGTCACCGTGCTCTCCGGCGGCGAGAAATCCCGCCTCGCGCTCGCCCGCCTCCTCGTCGATCCGCCCAACTTCCTGCTCATGGACGAGCCCACGACGCACCTCGACATCGCGTCGATCGACGCGCTTGTCCACGCGCTCAAGCAGTACGAGGGCACGTTCGTGTTCATCAGCCACGACGTCTACTTCATCCGCGCCCTCGCGCAGAACGTCCTCCACGTCCACTCCGGCCGGCTCACGCCCTACGCCGGCAACTACGATTACTACCTCGACAAATCGAAGGCCACCAACGAGCGCGCCGCGCTCACGGCTGGTTTCACCGACGCGCGCCCCGTGCAGCAGAAGGCCGTCGCCGCCGCGCCCGCGCCCGAGTCGAAGGTCGAGAAGCCGAAGAAGATGAGCGCAAACGATCTCCGCAAGCTGCGCACCGAGGTGAGCAAGCTCGAGGAGGCCGTCGCGCAACTCGAGGCCCAGCAGACCAAGCTCGCCGGCGAACTCGAGAGTCCGGAGACGTACACCGTCGCCGGCCGCGCGCAGCACCTGAACCGCGAGCTCTCGTCGGTGACCGACCAGCTCACGGTCGCCACGCAGCAGTGGGAGGCGGCCGCCTCGCGCCTGGAACAGGCCGGCGCGGAATAGGCGGCGCGCCCCTCGGCCCACACCGTCCGATTGCCGCAAGACCACGGGCGGTCTCGCTCGCGCCGCGGGGGACTGGAGGTCAGCGTGCTGGCACGCGTCCTCCGGAGCGAGGGCCAGCTCGCCGGCCCACGCGAGTCCACTGCCTCGTCGGCTCAGTAGTAGCTCATCACCAGATACTGGTTCTGGTCGCCGCCCGCTCTGCGGGTGGCGGCGACTTGACCGGGCTGCTCCGCGAAGATGATGGCGCGGCGCGAATACCGATCGCGCTCGTAGAACAGCACGTAGATGCGCGCCATGGGCCGGATGTGCGACCCCGTTGTCATCGGCGCGATCTTCACTTTGGTCGCAAGCCGCCGCGCGAGGTGGTGGCGCGAGGTGTCGGGGTATTCCTCGACTGGCGTGGCGTTGTGCACCCGGTGGTCGTCGCCGATCGGCCCGCGCAGGATCACGCAACCGTCATAGGGCCGGTGGGCCAACTCCGCCCATTCTGCGTCGCTGAAGAAGCCGGCGATGGTCGCGGCGGGAAGATCCGGATTGTCCGCCAAGGTCGGGGCGTGGGCGGTCGATCGCGGGGTGGTGCAGCCCGAAGCCAACACCAGCCCGACGATGGCGACCGGCGCGACGAAGACTCGTGCCATCCTGACGATCCCTCGGAAACCACCCGACATGCGCGGCAACATTGTCCGGTTTTTGCATGACGCTGCGACTGACGGCGAGCCTCAACTCGCAGCACCGCTCCGGTCTCGCGTGGCGGTGTTTGGCATTGAGCGCGGCGCGGGGCTCTGGGCAGGCTGCGGCATGGCCACGGAGGAAGCACCACCCGACGCCCCCGGGGGCGCCTTGGATCTCGTTCGCGCGGACCGGACGTCGCCGTGGCGGCTGTTCGTCGTCGCGTTGCGGCTGGGGCTCACCTCGTTTGGCGGACCGGCGGCGCACATCGGCTACTTCCGGCGCGAGTATGTGGAGCGCCGTCGCTGGCTCGACGAGGCGGCGTTCGCGGACTTGCTGGCGCTGTGCCAGTTCTTGCCCGGGCCGGGGAGCAGCCAGTTCGGTTTCGCGGTCGGCTACCAACGCGGTGGGCTCGCCGGCGCGTGCGCCGCGTGGCTCGGTTTCACGCTGCCCTCGGCGGTGTTGATGCTGCTCTTCGCGGCCGGCTTGGGCGCGGGGGCGGACCTCGTCGCCGCGGGCTGGCTGCGCGGGCTGAAGGTCGCCGCGGTGGCCGTGGTCGCGCAGGCGGTGTGGTTGATGGGGCGGACGCTGTGCCCGGACTGGCCGCGGGCGTTGCTGGCGGTCGCGGCGGCGGCGGCGCTATGGCGTTGGCCGCAGGCGGGCGTGCAGATGGCGGCGATCGCCGTCGGGGCGTTGCTCGGCTGGGGGGGGCTGCGCCGGCCGGCCGGGTCGGCGGTGTCGCCGGTGGGTGGTGACGGACCGCGGGCGCGTCGCCGGGTGGGGCTGGGGTGGTTGGTAATCTTCGGTGCCCTGCTCGCCGGGCTGCCGTGGCTGGCGGGGGCGAGCGGGG
>JAEXPQ010000043.1 GCA_023446735.1 Verrucomicrobiota bacterium | reverse complement strand
TTCCTCTACAACGGCCGCGACGGCGTCGTCACTGATCCGAACGGCTTGTACCACATGCGGGCGAGGTATTATTCCCCCGAAACCCGCCGCTTCCTCAACGCCGACCCCATCGGCTTCGGTGGCGGGATCAACTGGTACGCCTATGTAGGTAGTAGTCCGGTGATGAACGTGGATCCGAGGGGTTTGACTACGCGCGTCACATACAGCGACGGCAAGTCTGTCGATGTGGAAACCAAGGCTGAGTTTGAGGCCGCGATGTCGGCCGGCGGCAATGGGAACTTGGTCGCAAGGATCGAGTTTGGGACCTTCTTCGACCGTGAGCATGGAAGTCAATACACCCAAGTGATGGGAAGTCCGTCGTTTTTGCCGCCATCGGGGGTAGTTTATGATCCAGCCCGCAATACGCTAGTTCTATCAGACAACATTCGTGCTGCGCCAGTTGGCGGGGGGCCGTTGAGTGCGATGCTTGACGGCCATTTGGCCTCGAATGCCGAGATTGTTTACCGTGGCTGCGCGACCGCTTCTGGTGAGTTTAATATTGCCCGCGCGACCAGTGAACAGATTGCTGCAATCTATCCGGAGGTATCGGTCATTGGCATGAAGTACAAATATGAACTGCGTGACTATTTTGATTGGCGGGAGTGGTATAAACTAGAGCGCCGAAAGTATAAAGGAGGGAATGAATGCAAATGAGCAGCCAAAGAGTTCGTGTTTTGTTTAGGGTTCTATTGTTCTTCGCTTGCACACCGGCTTACCTTGGTGTGCCTGGTGGTGATTTGGCTGCGGCGAATGTATTGGCTGTGGTCACCGTGTTCCTTTTCGCTCTGACATTTGTCGATCGACTGGAATGCCTTCTGCCCCATTTCGTCTGGGGTGTTTTTTGGTGGGCGAGTGTCCTTTTTGTAGGAGCTGATCGTGACTACGAACGGTTTCGAGCGGATGATTACGAGCTGCGCTATAATGAGCTCGTTAAGGAGTACAAGTCGCGTCCCTAGGGGAGCCGCGATTGTGGCCATTTGCGGATGGCGCCGGCAACCTCACCGAGCTTACGTATCCCGGCAGCCCCGAGCGCACCGTGACCTACACGTACGACAACGCAGACCGCCTCGCGACCGTGACCGACTGGGCGGCGCGCGTGACGCGTTTCCTGATATGTGTTTTGAGCGCTGGGATCGGAGGGCTGGCGGTGTTGCGACCGGAGCGCGGCTCTTCTGCCTGGCCGAGCTTCCGTCGTAGGCGTGATGGTCCGTGCTGTCGTACGGTTTTGAACCGAACTGGCGTGCCTCCGGATCAAAAGTCTCGGCGACGTTCCGCGCATCGAGGCCGGTCCGCTCCGCCGAAGGACTGCTCGCCTCAGAAGGTCCGGTAGTAACTGAAAATCACGGACACCCCGGGCCGCGGCACCATGTCGCTCGGGCGGCCGACGGTGGCGGGCATGGGCACGCGGGTCCGGTCGTCGAGGAGGTTGTCGACGTCGATCCCCCATTGGCCGCCGCGGCGGGGCTCGCCGAGCCGCAAGCCGGCGTTGACCTGCCCATAGGTGCCGGTGCGGGCGACGGCTCCGGTGGGCGTGTAGCCGAGCGAGTCGTGGACCACCACGGCGCCGATACTGAGGGAGGCGGCCTTCCCGAAGTGCCAGTCGCAGGTAGCCTTGGTGACGTCCTCCGGGTAGAAGAGGATCGTGCGCTCGGCGGGCGCCCGGAAGGTGAAGTAGGGATCGTCGGCGCGGGTGCCGAGGCGGACCAGTTGGTGGCTGAGCGCGAGGGCAAGCTTCTCGGTGGGGCGGTAGTGCGCGGTGAGCTCGCCGCCGAGGAAATCGACGGTTCCGCCCTGGGTGAAGAGGAGTTTCCCGGTGGCGGTGTCGGTGGTGAGGCTGTGGGGATTCTCGAAACGGTTGTAGAAGGTGTTCAGCGTCACGCTGAAGTCCGGACGGGCCAGCCAGGAGGTGTTCCACTCGAGCGAGCGCACGATCTCGGGCTTGGTGATGAGCGAGAGGCCGGCGCCGCCGAGGAAGAAATGGTCGGGTGTGGTGAGGATGGCCATCGGCTGCCGGAAGCCGGAGGTGTAGAGCAGCTTGGTGGTGACCGTGGGGCGGGGGGCGCAGACGAGGGCGAAGCGCGGCGTGAAGGAGTTCTTCTCGGAGATGCCGGGCGAATCGGTGGAGTCGAAACGGCCGCCGAGGACCAGGGAGAGGCGGGGGTGGAGCGCGACGGAGGCCTGGGCGAACACGCCCAACTCGTCGCGGCTGTAGGGGGTCAGCATGCGATGGGCGTAGTCGGGGGTGACGCCGGTCCACGTGCCGCTCGCGGGGTCGTAGGCGGGGGAGAAGTTGAAGTTCGCCCCCGACCAGTCGTTGCCGAATCGATCGAACCGATACTCGGCGCCGCCGATGATGCCGAGCGCGGGCCGCGGGGTGAAGAAGATCCGGGCGGAGGCGGCGGCGTGGGTCTCGCCGACGGCGCGGATCTTTAGCCCGGTGTCGAGGTCGCGCTTGCTGTTGGAGTAGCTGTCGTAGCTCGCGGCGAGCTTCAGCTCCAGATCCTCGGCGAGCGGCACGTCCTGGCGGACCTCGAGGAAGGCGTAGTCGAAGGTGTCGAGCGGCGAGGCCCTGGTCGGGCCGGCGGTGTTGTTCCAGACTGCGCGGGAGACGCGGTCGAAGCGCCCGTAGACCTCGGTGCGTTCCCCGTATTGAACACGAAGCGACGCGCGGGCGTTGCCGCGGTAGCGGCCGATGTTGAGGGGCGAGTTGTCGCGCCCCGCGGCGTTGGTTTTGGCGAAGCCGAGCGAGCGCATGGCGCCGGCGGCGGCGGTGAGCGCCCAGTCGGCGCTCGGGCGGGTCCGCCAGACGGCGTCGGCGATGAAGGTGCCACCGTTGCCGAGGCCGAGATAGACGCTGCCGTCGCTGCCGGAGGCCGGCGGGGCCTTGGTGATGACGTTGATGACCGCGATCGTTGCGCCCGAGCCGTAGAGCGCGGAACCGGGACCGACGATCACCTCCACGCGTTCGATGTCCTCGAGCAGGCCGAGCTCCAGCTCGGGCGTGGCGCCCTTGGCGTATTGGAGGTTCGTGTGGTGCCCGTCGATGAGGAAGAGGACCTTCGAGTTGTTGTCGACGGCGACACCGCGGAAAGCCGCGATGAGCTCGTCGCCGTCCTCGGTGACGATGGCCCCGGGCACGAGGAAGTTGACGAGTTGCAGGAGCGAACGGGTGCCGCGTTGGCGGAGTTCGTCCGCCGAGAAGGCGTAGATGGTCCCGGGCGCCTGATTGATGGGAATCGCGGTCCGGGTGGTGGTGGTAACCTCGATCTTGCCGAGATCCTCGAGGGACAACTCGGCGAGCGGCGCGTGGGGATCGGGTCCGGCCGGCGACGCGGTCGCGGGCGTCGGGAGAGGACCGAGGAGGGCGCCCACCAACGCGCCGAGGCAAAGGGATCGGCCGAACAGCGGGGCAGTGGGAGGGGGCGCGCCCATGGCGAAGGAAACCGAACCGACGGGGGAGGGCAACATGTCCGCGGTGGGGCGATCGTCAAACGAGGCCGGCGGGCATCGCGTGATCGCGCCCGCGCCCACCCGCCTGCCTGACGGCACCGAGGCGCCCAGCGATCCGGTGCGCGTCTACGACATGGCCGGCGCGCGGGGCGCCTCGGCGTTCCATCGCGCAGTTCTGCAGGCTGGCGCGGTGCGTGGTGGCTGGCCGTGCGCAGGTGAGGGAGGCGTTCCGCCGAGCGCCTGGGCGCGACTCAGCGCGGCACGATGGCCCACTTGGGGTTCTTGTTCAGGAGCGGGTTGGCGAGGGTGTTGGCGGCCATGAACGTCCAGGCCGTCTCGCCGAGCGGCAGGTCGCGGACGTAGGAGGCGGCGGCGAGGGCGATGTTGGGGTAGCCGTGTTCGACGTCGCCGATGCCGGTGCTGCCGAGGAACGAGGCCTGCGCCTGGGCGACGGAGGCGGGTTTGTA
This sequence comes from Verrucomicrobiota bacterium, assembly GCA_023446735.1. Taxonomy (GTDB): domain Bacteria; phylum Verrucomicrobiota; class Verrucomicrobiia; order Opitutales; family Opitutaceae; genus CAJCBL01. Next base: position 1,055 of record JAEXPQ010000043.1, on the reverse strand, counting down.
TCCTGACAACACCTCCGCCCAGGTCTGGAAGTAGTCGCGGTCGCTCACGCGGATCGAGGGGATGCGGTAGGCGGCGATGAGGTACGGGTTGTAGCCCGAGTCGGTGACGGCGCCGACGAGGTAGCCGGAGAGATACTGGCGCAGGGTGGTCGCCGGGTAGCCGAGTTCCTCGGCCCGCCCGAGGGCGAAGAGCACGAAGTTCATCATCCACGGCGTGTCGGCGCAGTAGGTGACGGTGGTGTCCATGTTGCCGGCGTCGACGGAGCCGGTGTTGCCGATCGTCCAGAACTGCAGCGGCGGGGTGCCGCGGGCGACGTTGTTGAGATCCTTGCCCCAGTAGGAGAGGTAGGCGGACTTGCCCCAGGTATGCAGCGGGGTGCCGTCGTAGGCGGTGCCGTGGATGTCGCGGGCGCCCTCCCAGATGGCGAGGGCGTCGTCGATGAGGCGGCCGAGCCACGCGCGCTCGGGATCGGCGTCGGGGGCGATCTGGTGGGTGTGCAGGCGATTGCGCAACACCCAGGCCTGGCTGCGGGTCTGGCCGTCGTTGAAGATTCCGCCCTCGCGGCCGGTGGGGCCGCGGCCGCTGTAGGCGGTGGTGTGGTATCCGATGCACGCGGTCACGCCCATGCCCGCGAGGAAATACATCTCCTCGAGGTACCAGTGGTCGCCGGTGAGCAGATACTGGACGGAGGCCATGTCGGCCTGGTGGGCCATGTCCCACGACCAGCCGGAGCTGGTGCACTGGCCGGTGGGCAGGACGTTGTCGGCGGCCTTGACGTTCCAGTCGGTCCAGCTGCCGGCCTTGAGCGTGGGGCGCGAGCTGGGCGAGAGGACGTGGCCGATGCCGGGCACCGTCTGGGCCTGGTCGAGGAACTTCGCGGAGTTGCCCTCGCGCCAGTGGTAGGTCCAGGCGCCGCAGAGCTCGGCTTGGCGGAGGGCGATCTCCTCCATGCGGCGGTCGCCGGAGTAGAGCCACATCACGGTCCAGCGCGGATAGGGGCCGACGTCGGGCCGGCCGCCGGTGGCGAACATCGCCTTCTCCCACCAGCCGGCGT
>JAEXPQ010000040.1 GCA_023446735.1 Verrucomicrobiota bacterium | reverse complement strand
CCGTCCCGCAATCGCGCGAGAACCTCAGCGAGCAGGTCAAAACCGACATCGCCTTCCGCGTCCTCGCCGACCACGCGCGCTGCGTCTCCTGCGCCATCGCCGACGGCATCCTGCCCGGCAACGAAGGCCGCAACTACGTCATCCGCCGCATCCTCCGCCGCGGCATTCTCTACGGACGCAAGGACCTCGGCCTCAGCGTCGGCTTCTTCGAGAAGCTCGTCGCCGCCGTCGTCGCCTCGCTCGGCTCCGTCTTCCCCGAACTCAAGGCCCAACAATCTCTCGTCGAGCGCGTCATCCGCTCGGAGGAGGAGAGCTTCGGACGGACGATGGATCGCGGACTCCAACTTTTCGGAAAGGCCGCTGACTCGCTGCAGTTCAAAGTCGAGAAAAGTGTCACGAGAGAACTCTCGATCCAGAGTGATGCGCTTTCCGGTGATGTTTTGAAGAAAGCAGATCGGACGATCGAAACCACGGTACGGGAGAAAGTTCTTGGCGAACCAATCGTAGTGCCGGGCTCAGTCGCCTTCGAACTCTACGACACCTACGGCTTCCCGCTCGACATGACCCAGCTCCTCGCCGCCGAGCGCGGGCTCACGGTCGACGTCGCCGGCTTCGAAGCCGAGATGGAGAAGCAGCGTGAGCGCGCCCGCGCCGCGCAGAAGAAGGAAGTCATCGTCGCCGCCACCGAGGGCAGCGAGACCGTCGCGCACCAGCCGACGAAGTTCGTCGGCTACACTGAGCTCGAGGCCGAAGCCAAGCTCCTCGAGGTCATCCGCAGCGATAAGGACACCTTCCTCGTCTTCGATCAGACCCCGTTCTACGCCGAGATGGGCGGCCAGTGCGGCGACACCGGCACCGTCACGATCGCCGGCCAGTCGCTCGCGATCGCCGACACCGTCAAAGACAAGTCCGGCCGCTACCTGCACAAGCTCTCAGGCGCCTTCAACTTCGACTCTTCAACTTCAACTGGCTCGACCGCGAGCCTCGCGGTCGATGCCGCGCGCCGTCGGGCCATCAGCCGCCATCACAGCGCCGAGCATTTGATCCACTGGGCGTTGCGGTCGACCCTCGGCACGCACGTGCGCCAAGCCGGCACGTCGAAGACGCCCGACCGCATGCGCTTCGACTTCTCGCATTTCGAGGCCCTCAAGCCCGAGCAGGTCCGCGAGATCGAGCAGACCGTCAACGAGCGCATCCTCGACAACGCCCTCGTCGACACCTACGAGACCGACTTCGACAAGAAGCCCGAAGGCACCCTCGCCTTCTTCGGCGAGAAGTACGGCAAGGTCGTGCGCGTCGTCGACATTGGCGGCTACAGCCGCGAGCTCTGCGGCGGCACCCACGTTTCCACCACCGGCGAGATCGGCCTCATCAAGATCGTCTCCGAGATGGCCATCGCCGCCGGCACCCGCCGCCTCGAAGTCGTCGCCGGCCAGGCCGCGCTCGACTTCGTCGCCGCGCGCGAGGCCGCCCTCGCCGCCGTGAGCCACTCGCTCTCCGCCGGCCCGCAGGATGTCGCCAAGAAACTCGACGCTCTGCTCGCCCAGAAGGCCGAACTCGAAAAGAAGCTGAAGGCCTTCGAGCAGAAAGCCTCCGCCGGCCTTGCCGACGATCTCGCCGCGAAAGCCGTCGAAAAGGATGGCCTGAAGTTCGTCTCCGCCGTCGTCGCCGTCGACAGCCCCGACGCCCTCCGCGCCCTCGGGGCGCAGATCCTCGCCAAGCTCGGCGAAGGTGTCGTGCAGCTCGGCGCCGCGATCGGCGACAAGGCCTCGGTGGCCGCGTTCTGCTCGCCCGCAGCGATCAAGGGCGGCAAGCAGGCCGGCAAGCTCGTCGGCGAACTCTGCGCCAAGCTCGGCGGCAAAGGCGGCGGCAAGCCCGACTTCGCCCAAGGCGGCGGCAAAGACACCGCCAAGCTCGCCGAAGTCCTCGCCAGCTGAGTATCCGCATGTCGGAGCCTGCTTGCAGGCGAACGTTTCGGCCGGCTCCACGCGAGCCGGCCGTTTTCGTTACAAACGCCAACGGCTGCCGGAGTTGACCCGGCCCGTCATTGCCATACCCGGTATGGCATGAAGATGACCATGCACATCGACGACGAGTTGTTGGACCGCGTCATGAAGGCCTACGGGTGCGAGTCCAAGACCGAGGCCGTCGAGATGGCCTTGAACGAAATGGATCGGCGCGCGCGCTTGAAAGAATTCCTCAAGAACGGGCTCGGCTTAACCAAGGGCGAGTTGGCCGATGCGGTCGACCCGGCCTACGATCTCATGGCTCTCCGTGTCGCTGAACCCGCGGGCGAATATGGAAAACGGCGTACTCGTTGATAGCTCGGTCTACATCCACCTCCTCCGGAAGGGCGTCGACCCAGTCGCCGCATTTCTAGACGAGTTCGGGCCGCTAGACGTGGTTACCTGCGGAATCGTGAAACTGGAGGTGGTGCGCGGCATCAAGAACCCGAAGGCGCGCGCGCATTTGGAGTCGTTCCTCTCCGTGTGCCAGTTCGTGCCGACCACCAACGCCCGCTACGATGAGGCCACCGAACTCGCTTGGTCGCTCGACCGCTCCGGCCAGGTGATTCCCGCGACCGACATCCTCATCGCCGTGAGCGCGCTGCATGTGGGCGCCAGCGTGCTCACGCTCGACCACCACTTCTCCGTGGTGCCCAGACTGAGTATGGCAAAGGTGCCGGAGAGCTGGCTGTAGTACCTGGACGAACCCTTGCCTGTTCGATCTCGGAC
>JAEXPQ010000017.1 GCA_023446735.1 Verrucomicrobiota bacterium | reverse complement strand
CCGCGGTGGGCCGCGCGAAGAAGGAGCTTTGGCTGAAGGTCGGCGGTCGCGCTTCGCTCGTCGTCGGCGGATTGGTGGCGACGGGCACGGCGGCCGCATCCGCGCGCCAGCCGACCCGCACCGCTTGGGCGGCGCCGAGTTCGACGACGACCTCGGCGAAATCGAGTTCGCGGAACTCCACCTTCTCGGCGAGTTCTGTGGCCTGCACGATGCCGCTGAGCAGCGTCTTCAGGACCGGGCGATGCGCGTGGGCGGCGAGCAGGGAGCGCAGCGTCGCAAGTTCGACCGCTTCGGCCTGCACCAGGCGGACCCGCAGCCGCCGCATCGCTCCGAGTTCACAGTCCACGCCGCCCAGCAGATAGCCGGCCGCGACGAGCACCTCCGCCGCCGCATCGATCTCGCGCAGCGTCGCCACGGTGTCGGCGTCCGTGCCTGGGCGCAGCGCCGCCACTCCCGCCGTGAGATCCGCGCGCAACTGCTGCACCTGTCCCGCGGTCGCGGTGACGGCCTCCCGGATCTCGGCCGCCTTGGCCGGCATGGTTTCCACGGCCTGCCGGATCGCGGCGGCCCGCTGGCTCAGGTGACCGATGCTCTTGGCGATTCTTTTCATGGCGGCGGGTTGGGTGTTGTGCGGAGTGTGTCTACGGCGGTGTCGAGCTGTTCGAGGAACGCCTGCTCCTTGGCGAGCATCTCCTGTGTGAGTTCGGTGGCGACAGGGGCGGCCTCCCCGCCCTCGGCGAGACGGGCCTGGGCGCCGCGCAGGTGCTCGAGGCGCAGTGCCGCGACGTGTTCCAGCGACGCCAGCGTGCTGTGGATCTGCTCCAACTCGCGCGAGAGGCTGGCCACTTTCTGCGCCATCGTTCCCTCGTGCACTGCGGCGATCACGCGCGTGAGGTCGGCCCCGAGCGACTTCAGGCCTTCGCTGAACTCGGTCACGGCCGTCTTGGCGGCCGGCTCGCGCGCGAGCTGCTTCTCGATCGCATCCTGAATGCCCTGGAGCCCCGTCTGGAAGCCCGCGAGCTGGCCGATGACCCGCGCGAGCGGGTCGTTCTTGTCGGCGCCATGGGAGAGCTGATTGCGCCGAAACGTCCGCTTGATCTCCTCCCAGCGCGCCGCCTCCTCGGGCGTCTGCGCCGCGATCAGTTCCTTGAACTTCAGGAGATTCGCCTCCGCTCCGGTCGTGAGCGTCTGCGATTCGCCGCGGTAGTGATCGAGAATCAAGGCCCGCACCTCGGCGTCGTTCATCAGCGGCACGACCTTCTCCGCGAGCCGGTTCATGTTGCGGTACGAGCCCTGGAGGCGGAACGGCGGCTCCGTGCGAAACTCGTCCGCCTGCGCGGCCGAGTGGATGTACTCGAGGTTCACCTTCAGGATGACGTCGCGGATCGCGATGAGCTTCTTCATCACCGCGACGATCTCCTCGGCTTCCTGCGCCGAGTAGCTGCCCTCGAAGCTCTCGGCCGCGCCGCCCTCCGCGGTGCGGATGAACGCCCGGATATCCCGCTGGCTGCGCTGGGCGAGGGGCGCGAGCACGGCGTTCGACGTCACGGCGTTCTCGAGGTAGCTCGCCTCGAAGGCGGCCCGGCTGCCGCCGATGATGTCGCCGAGGTTGTAGGTGTCGGCGCGGTTCGCGAGCATGTCGGGGATGCGGAATTTCTGGCCGCTCTCCGTGTAGGGATTGCCCGCCATCACGACGACGACCTTGCGGCCGCGCAGATCGTGGGTGCGGGACTGGCCGCGCCAGATGCCCTCGATCTTCCGCTGGCCGTCGCAGAGCGAGATGAACTTCTGCAGGAACTCCGCGCTGCAATGCTGGATGTCGTCGATGCACAGCATGACGTTGTCGCCCATCTCGAGGGCGAGATTGAGGCGCTGCAATTCCTCGCGCGCGGCCGCATTCGGCGCCCCGGCCGGATCGAGCGAGGTGACGTCCGCGCCAAGCGCCGGGCCGTTGATCTTCACGAAGACGATACCGAGGCGGCTCGCGACGTACTCCAAGAGCGTCGTCTTGCCGTATCCAGGCGGCGAGATGAGCAGGAGCAGGCCCATCAGGTCCGTGCGCTTGGCCGCGCCCGCCGCGCCGATCTGTTTCGCGAGGTTGTCGCCGACCAGCGGCAGGTAGATCTCGTCGATGAGCTGGTTACGGACAAACGAGGTCAGGACGCGGGGCTTGAACTCATCCAGCCGCAACTGGGCGCGTTCGCGCTCGATGAGGGCGCGCTTGAGCTGCTGCAGTTGGGTGAAGCGCGGCGCGACGGAGGCATCGTAGTGGGCGAGCTTCTGGCGAAACGCGGCGTAGTCGAAGACGTAGCGCCCCTCGCGCACGACGGCGTGCGCTCCCTTCAAGCCTTCGAGCGTCTGCGTGGTCCGGACCGAGACGACGCGGGCGAGGAAATCGTCGCCGCAGAACACGAGCGCCGCGATCTCCTCGACATGGTGCGCCGCTTCCGGGCGGCCGCGCACGAAGCCGCGCACAAAATCGCGCACCACGTCGAGTTCGCCGCCCGGGTGTGCGGCAAGCGCGGCGCGCGCGCTCGCCAGGGCGGCGGTCCCGCCTTGGCTGCCGAGCTGTTGCCGAAATGCGGCCACCGCTTCGTCGGCCTCTCTGCTCACGACGAACGCGTTGCCGCCGGTGAGCTCGTGGAACAGGTATTCGCCGGCTGCCGCGGAGACCTCCGCCGGGTAGAGCTTCGTGTCCGCGGTGAAGGCCGTCAGGAGCGCGCGCAGGGCCGCGATGTAGTCGTGTTGCACGGCATCGCCGGGGAAAAGCCGGTTGCGCTCGCTAAAGCCCTTGAGTTTGGCGGTCCAGAGCGTGCGCGTCTCCGCGGGGCAGAACCGGTGCCAGAACACCACGGCGCAGGCGCGCGCGGTGGGCTCGTAGCGGGCCAGTTGCAGGAGCTCGTGCGTGACCACGAGCGCGTCGAAGATCCGCGCGCCGTCGAGGTCGTGGACGCCCTTGGTGTAGCCCTCGTCGTAGCGGGAGGCTGCGAACTCCCGCACCAGCGCGAGGCGCTCCTCGGCGCTGCGGGCGGCGACGGCGGCGGTCTCGCCGCGCGCCTCGACGGCGGCGAGCAGGCGGGCCGCGAGATACTCGGCGCGGTAGACCTGCGCGTTCTCCGAGACGAGCTCCTGTTCACACACTTCGCGCGCGGCCAGAAAAGCCTCGTCGGTGATCGGCGCGAAGTACTTCGTGCTGGTGAGGTGGAGATGCGGAACGCCGTCGCGATTCACCACGGCGAGCTCAAGCGGCTGCGTGTTGAAATTGAAGCGGTGCTTGCCGAGCTGGATCACCTCGCTGCCGCCGACGAAGAGCTCCTGTTTGTCGCGGAGTTGGCGCACGGCTTCCTGCTGCAGGCTCTTGAGGCGGCCTTGCAGGTCGTCGGCCTTCACGGAGTCGCCGAGTTCGAGGAGCTGGGCGATGAGGTCACGCACTTTGCCGACCATCAGGTCGGCGGCCATGAGCGCGTTGATCTCGTCGACGGACTTCAGCGCGGCGAGGCGGTTCTGGATGGATTTGAGGACGCGTTCGGCGGCGGTGAGCAGGGCGGCGGTCTTGCGATTGCGCTGCTCGACGAGGGTGACCTTGCGCTGCTCGAAGGCCTCGAAGACGGCGGTGCGCTTCTCGGCGAGCTGCACCGTGAACTCCTCGTAGTCGGCGAAGGTGCCCTCGAGCTCCTCGATCTGCACGCTGAGGCGGTTGAGGTATTCGTCGCACTTGGCCGGGGTCTGGCAGAGGTCGAGGTAGCTGGCGACGGCCTGCCCGAGGAGCTTCATCTGCGCGGCGAATTGCGCGGCGCCCTCGGCGGCGGCGAGGCTCTGCAGGCGGTTCTTGAGCGCCGCCTTCACCTGGTTGAGCGTCGCGTAGATCGCGGTGATCCCGTCGATGATCCGCGTGGCCTCGGTGGCATCGTCGATGCGCAGGCTGTTCACGATCTCGATCAACAGCTCCAGCTCGCTCCCCTCGGCCGCGACCGCTTCAGCGAGTTTCCGCCCCTCGGCGGCTTTGGCGAGTTTCTCCGCGGCCGCCTGATGCTCGGCGGCGCGCACCCGATAGGGTTCCAGCGCCGCCGGCTGCAGCAGGAAGCTCACGCACCGCTTCGCGAGGTCGGCGGATTGGGCGGCGACGGCCGTCTCGGTTTCCTCGATGGCGGCGAGGTCGACGTAGCGGACCTCCTTCAGCGTGATCAACTCGCCGCGGAGCTGGCGCAGCGCCGCGAGGTTCTGCACGAAATCCGGCAGCGAGCGGAAACTGGCGCGACGCACGAGGTTGAAGCGTTCGTCGCAACGCGCGCGGGCTTCCTTCACGCGCTGGGCGGCCTCGCGTTGCAGGCGGCGGACCTTGTCGAACTCCTCGACGGCCTTGTCGGCGGCGGCGGCGAGCTGGCGCAGGGCGTCGTCGAGCTGGAAACCCTCCTCCGACCTCAGCCACGGGTAGGCGTCGAGGATCGCGCCGCAGCGTTTCACGAGGTCGGAATAGAGCTCGGCGTAGGGGCTCTCGCGGCCGACGAGGGTGAGCACCTCGTTGCACTCGGCGAGGCAGCGCACGACGTCCTTGTTGCCGACCTGGTAGAGGAACGCGTCGCGCTGGCCGGGGGGCTCGTGGCCGGGCTGGTGGAACGGAGTCTGCCGGAGCTGGATGGTGTGGTGCTTCTGCGCCTCGTCGCCACTGCGGAAAAGCACGAGGTAGCCATCGGCGAAGAGGGAGAACCCGTGGCAGGTGATGCGCTCCTCGACCTTCTGCGCGATGAGCCGGTAGGGGAGCAGCACGTAATCACCGGTGGTCCGATTGTAGAATACGTAGAGCGAGTCCTCGCCGTTGGGCGCATGGACGATGCGCTCAAGCACGAGGTCGCGCTCGCGGCTGTCGAAGCGTTTCAGGTCCCCGGTGGCGAGGTAGTAGCCGTCGGGAAAGATCAGGCCGTGGTCCTCGGGCAGGAGCGCGCACGACTGGCCGATCGAGTCGACGCGCACAGCCGTCTGCTGCTTCTCGTTGAAGACATAGTAGCGCGCCGCGAGCTCCTTGTAGGGGCGCACCCGGAGCACGATTACGTGCGGCAGCGGCGTGGCGTAGGAGATCTCGGCGTCGTCGACCTTCTGGTTCCGATCCTCGACCGGTTCGGAGTAGATGCCCTCGCCGGTGGCGGTGTTGTCCTCGACCTTCAGGGTGAGGTCGCCTCCGATGCAGTCGACGAAGACGCGGTCCTCGATCGAGACGTGCGAATGGCTGCCGTAGCGGAACGACTCGCGCGGCGGCGTCTGCCAGCGGAACTCGTACTGCGGCGGGAAGCCCTCGCGGCGGAACTCGGCTTCGGCGCGGCCGTCGACGTAGCGCAGCTGGCCGCCGTTGAAGGCCCACTTGAAGACGGCGATGTCGTTGCCGCCCGCGCCCACATGGAAGACGAAGTAGAGGTGGGCGCCGATGAGGGAGAACTTGCTGAACGCCGCCTTCGCATAGACGTGGTACAGCCGCTTGAAGTCGGTGAGGAACGCCTTGTCGTCGAGGAACGCGAGGCCGGTCTCCTTGAACGAACCCTCGGCGGCGTCGCGCTGGTAGGCGGCGAAGACGTCGGCGAGTTCGATCTCCTTCTTCAGGCCGAAGTGGACGTTGAAACCGAAGAGGAAGCGACCCTGGCCGAGCTGCACCATGTCGCGCGGCATGCAGTTGTGCGCGGTCGTGATGCGATCGGACTGGAGCAGTTTGAACTCGATCGTGCCGAAAACCTCCTGACGCCGGGCATCGAGCCGCCCCATCCGTTCGCGCAGGGCCGCGCCGTTCGCCTGCAGGCGCTGGCGGATGATCTCGTACGTGGCGCTGCCCAGCGCGGTCGCCGCGGATACCGGCGCCGGGGAGGCGGGCGCATGCGGCTCAGCCATGGTCGGGAGGAGGGGCGATCAAGCGTTGGGCGGCGCCCGCGGCTCAGGCCTGCGCGGCCGGATGCGACGCGACGAGCGCGGCGGCCGGCGTGTCGGCGAGGCCGAGCGACTTCGCCATCGTGAGGGCGGCGGCGATCGCGGCGTTGCGCTCGTCCCCCGCGCTCGCGGCGACCAGGCGGCCCAGCAGCGCGGCAATGGAGAGGTTCTTGATGTCCTCCGTGCGGATACCGAAGGCGTCGATCCATCCGCGCACCTGCGTCTTGAAATGCTCCGGATCGCCGTTGAAGAAGGTGGTCTTGATGTCGGTGAGCGTGGCGCTGTTGTCGACGAGGCGGTCGACGGCTTTGCCGTTGCCGACGGCGCGCACGATCTTCTCGAAGAAGTCGTTCTCGCCGCCGACGATGTCGATGTTGGAATTCTTGAGCGCTTCGCCGACGAGCTGGGAGTGGGCCTGCGCGATGTCCTTCTGCACGGTGATCTGCGCGAGCTCGACGTCGCGGTCCTTGGCGAGGCGGAGCTTGAACTCCTCGTGCTCCTTGCCGGCGGCGTGGAAGAGCTTCATCGCGGCGGCCTTGAGCTCGATGGCCTTCGCCTCGGCGTTGCCGCGCGCCTCGATGCCGGCGGCGGTGGCGAGTTCGCGGTCCTTGATGCCGGAGGCCTCGGCCTCGGCCTGGGTCTCGGTGACCTCGGCGTGCACGTCGCCCTTGGCCTTGGTGACGTTGGCTTCGGCAAGGCCGACCTCCTGGATGGCGCTGGCGTCGATCTTGCGGGCGTTGGCTTTCGCGATCGTGACGCGGGCTTCGGCGAGCCCGATGGCGGCTTCGCGCGCGGCCGTGCCTTCGGCTTCCTGCTCCATGGCGTGGCGCCGCTTCTCGGACGCCTTGGACTCGGCTTCGGCGGCGGTCTGAATGCGCTCGGCGTCGCGGAGGGCGACTTCGCGCGCAGCCTCGGCCGCCGTGATGGCCTTGATCTTCTCAGCCTCGGCGAGGTTCCGCTCGGCTTCCTTCTGGGCCTCGGAGGCGACGACCTTCTCGACCTGCTCCTTCCGCGCGTTCATCTGCGCTTCGATGAGCGTCACTTCGCTCACGCGCTCCGCAGTCATGCGGGCCTCGATATTCGTCTTCTCCTCCTGCTGCTGGGTGACGGCCTTCTGCTCGGCGACCACGATGGCGCGCTTGCGCTCCACCTCGACGGCGGCGTCGGCGACCTGGACCTCCTTCGCCATCTCGGCGAGCGACACCGAGCGTTCGCGGCGCACGCGCGCCTCCTCGCCTTCCTGCAAAGATTCCTGCTCCAGCCGCTGCTTCTCCTTGAGCACGGTGAACTCACGTTCCTGCACGGCGCGATTCATGTCCTCCCGGCGCAGACGGATCGCCTCGTCGGTTTCGAGGCGCTTGTTCTCGACGTCGAGGCGCCGGCTTTCGACCACCTTGGCGGTCTCGGCCTCCTCGTTGGCCTTCACCTCGGTGACGGCGCGCGTCTGCCGCGCGGTGTCCTCTTCGTTGCGCCGCCGCTGCTCGCGCTTGGCGATGTCGGCGTCGGCATTCTCCTTCTCGATCTGCACCTGCGTGCGCTGGGAAAACTCGTTGGCGAGCACGCGCTCGCGTTGCGTGATCTCGGTGATCTTCTTGATGCCCTCGGCGTCGAGCACGTTGTTGGGATCGTGCTGATCGAGCGGCGTCTGCTCGAGGTAGTCGATGGCGACATCCTGCAACAGGAAGCCGTCGAGGTCCTTGCCGATGGTATTCTGGATCTGGTCGCGGAACTTCGTGCGTTCGGTGAAGAGCTCGTGGAACTCCATCTGCTTGCCGGCGGTTTTGAGGGCCTCGGAGAACTTCGCCTCGAAGAGTTCCCGCAGTTGGTCGGGGTCGGACAAGCGCTCGGGGGTGAGCATCTGCGCGACCTTGCGCACGCTCTCGGTCGTGGCCTCGACTCGAATGTAGAAGGCGACCGTGATGTCGGCTCGGATATTGTCGCGGCAGACGAGACCATCCTTGCCCTTCCGGGTGATCTCGAGCTTCTTCACCGAGATATCGACGATGTGAATGCCCTGCACGATCGGGAGGCGCACCATCCAGTCGAAGGCGATCCGGATACCGCCCCAGCCGGTTTTCACTCCGGCGCGGCCGGGTTGAATCCTCCGGACGCAGAAGAGCGAAAGCAGGACGCCAATGAGAGCGATGACGACGAGGAGAGCGATGAGGATGTTGGCGATCACGGCGGGGAAGAGGGGCTGACGTTGAGGGTTTGCGCGGGGCTCACGCGGCGTGTGTAGTGCGTAGGTTCTGGTGCGGCGCGAGCCAAGACTAATCAGGAGTCACACTACACCGGATGCAGCCCGCATTTCCCTGCCTCGGGCCGGGCGGGGCACCGCCGGGATCGGACCCGGTGGGTGTTGGCGCGTCTCGCCTGACGGGCGGACGCGGGAAGCCAGGTTCGACTGGCTCCCGGCGAGGACCAAGCAGAGATCCCATCTGTATCGGGTATCATTTGCTACAGTGTGGCGCGGGATTCGCGCGGGACGCGTCAGCAAGTGAAGACCGAACGGCGAGCAGAACGATCTTCTCTCTCGAAGACCTCATGCCTTGACTTCTGCCCGTGTCGCCATTTCGCGGATCTGCGCGAGATTCCCCGGTGGTCGCGCGAGCCGTTGCGAGGACGTTTCGGACGGCGTGGTCCGCGGCGACTCGCGCCGAAGACGGGGTTGGGGATTCGCCGCCGCCCCCATGGCATCGGCGTCCGGTGCTGGTCCGGCGAACCGGCAAGGGAGGCGCGGGGCGATGGGCGCGCGCGCGCCTCGTTGGGCGGAGCGGACCGGGGGCCGTGTGTCGGGGAAGACCGGATGGCTCCGCTATCCAGCTACGGGGCGAAGGCCTTGGCGGCTTTCGCGAGGCGCCGGGGATCGGGATTATGGGTGCCCGCCACGCCGCATCTCCCCGCGCGGTGCTCCGTTCGGCGGCCGAGCGCTGGCAAGGGGGGCGTCGCGGCGTCCGGCACGGGTGCGGACGAAAAAGCCCCGGCCGCGCGGGGCCGGGGCTTCCAAGGGAAAAGGAGCGTCAGGCGCGCGCTCAGATGTATTCGGCGTACTCCGGCACGAACATGCGGGCGCGCACGTCGGCTTCGACATCGGCCGGCTTCGGGAGCTGCGCGAGATTTTCGCGGTGGCACTCCTCGACGACAGCGGCGGCGATCTTGGCCGAGACCTCGCGGATCTTTGTGAGCGGCGGATACACGCGCCGGATCGCGAGATCTTCGTCGGTGACGAGCGAGGCGAGGGTCTGCGCGGCGATGAGGAACATGCCGTTGGTGACCTCCTTGGACTCGCAGGCGAGCGCGCCGAGACCGACGCCGGGGAAGATGTAGACGTTGTTGCCTTGGCCGGGGACGAAGGTCTTGCCGTTGAGCGTGACCGCGGGGAAAGGGCTGCCGGAGGCGAAGATCGCGCGGCCCTCGGACCAGGTGTAGGCTTCTTCGGCGGTGCACTCGGCCTTCGAGGTCGGGTTGGAGAGCGCGAAGAGGATCGGCTGGGCGTTGAGCTTGGCCATCTTCTCCACGATCGCCTTGGTGAAGGTCTTCGGGGTGCCGGACACGCCGATGAGCGCGGTGGGCTTGAGTTCGTCGACGGCCTCCTCGAGCGTGGCGAGGAACTTGGCGTCGTGGGCGTAGGGGAGCTTGTGCTCGGCGAGCTTGCCGGGGCGATTCTTGACGACGAGGCCCTGCGAATCGACGAACCAGCAGCGCCGGCGAGCGTCGGTCTCGGAGAGCCCGGCCTGCTTGGCGGCCTCGACGAAGAGGTCGGCGATGCCGGTGCCGGCTTCGCCCGCGCCCAGGAAGAGCAGTTTCTGGTCGACGAGCTTGCCGCCATTGAGGCGCAGGCCGCCGAGGATGCCGGCGAGGGCGACGGAGGCCGTGCCCTGGATGTCGTCGTTGAAGCTGAGGACCTCCCGCTGGTACTTGTGCAGGATGCGGAAGGCGTTGGTGTTGCCGAAGTCCTCCCATTGCACGAGCGCCTTCGGGTAGGCCTTCTTCACGGCGTGGACGAACTCCTCGATGAGCTCGTCGTACTCGGGGCCGCGCACGCGCTTCTGGTTCAAGCCGACATAGAGCGGGTCGGCGTGGAGCTTCGGGTTGTCCGTGCCGACATCGATCGTGATCGGCAGGCAATAGTACGGGTGCACGCCGGCGCAGGCGGTGTAGAGGCCGAGCTTGCCGATCGGAATGCCCATGCCGTACGCGCCTAGGTCGCCGAGACCCAGGATGCGTTCGCCGTCGGTGACGACGATCATGCGCACGTCCGGGTGGGGCCAGTTGGCGAGGATCTCGGCGATGTGGCCCTTGTCCTTGCTCGTGATGTAGAGACCGCGGGGGCGGCGGTAGATGGCGCCGAATTCGAGGCAGGCCTGGCCGACGGTCGGGGTGTAGATGATCGGGATCATCTCCTCCGGGAATTCCTCGAGGAGGCGGTAGAAGAGCGTCTCGTTGCGGCCTTGGAGGTTCGAGAGGAAGACGTACTTGTCCAGCGGGTCGGCCTTGCGGCGGAACGTGCCGATGGCGCGCTCGACCTGTTCCTTGAGCGGGAACACGCGGGGCGGCAGCAGGCCGCGCAGACCGAGGGCGTCGCGCTCGCGCTCGGTGAACGCGGTCCCCTTGTTGAGGATCGGGTTCGCGAGCAGAGCGGTGCCGCGAGGGAGCATGGGGCCGGCGTACGGTTGGAGGCCGCCTTGGGTGTTTCGCTGAGCCATAAGTGGTTTACTCAAGCAAAGGGAGCGGCGGAGAGGGAAGACCGTTTTTGGTCACCGTGCATTATTCGGGCTCATGAGTGGCGGGGGCGAGTTTTCGCCATCGCGCCGTAACCTCCGCTTGTCAGCCGCGGGAATTTTCCCTTGGGTGACCGCTTCTCATGAGCGCTCCCTCCCAGTTCTCCGGCGTCACTGTCCACACGAAGGCCAACGTCTATTTCGATGGCGGCGTCGTTTCCCACACCGTCCTGTTCGCCGACGGCACCAAGAAGACCCTCGGGTTGATCCGCCCGGGCAACTACCATTTCGGCACGGGCGCCCCGGAGCGCATGGAGATCGTCGCGGGCTCCTGCACGGTCACGCTCGACGGCCAGACGGCCGTGCAGACCTACGGCGCGGGCACGTATTTCGATGTCCCCGGCAAGAGCGGCTTCACCATCGTGGTGGAAGCGGGCCTTTGCGAATACGTGTGCTCCTTCCTCGCCTGAGCACGCTCCCTCTCCGCAACCGCCGAATTTTCCCCGCCCATGCATAGCACTTCCGACCGTGCTGTTTGGTTGAATGGTCCTGCCGCCACCTGCCGTCAGGAAGGCCCGGGCCCGCGCCGGCCGTGGCACATTGTCCTCCTCGGGCCTCCGGGCGTGGGCAAGGGCACCCAGGCCGATCTCATCGTGCAGACGCTTGGCGCCTGCCACCTCTCCACCGGCGACATCTTCCGCGCGGCGATCGCCGCCGGCGTCGACAAGGCATCCCCGGCGATGCGCCAGGCTCTGGTCGAGATGCAGCGCGGTGCGCTCGTCCCCGACGAGCTCGTGGTCGACATCGTGCGCGAGCGGTTGCGTTGCCTCTCGTGCAAACAGGGTTTCCTGCTCGACGGCTTCCCGCGTACCGGCCTGCAGGCCGAGGCGCTCGCCGGCATGATGAAGGACCTCGGGCTGCGCCTCGACGCGGCGATCAACTTCGTCGCCAACGATGCCGAGATCGTCTCGCGCATCTCCGGCCGCCGCGTCTGCCGCAGCTGCAAGGCCACCTGCAACCTCGAGATGTCGCCACCCCGCGTGGCCGGCGTGTGCGACAAATGCGGCGGCGAACTCTTCCAGCGCGACGACGACAAGCCCGAGGTCGTGCGCAACCGCCTCGCGACCTACCACGCGACCGCGAAGCCCGTCCTGGATTTCTACCGCGCGCAGGGGATTTTGCACGAGATCCCGGTCGGCCGCACGCCGCAGGAGACCTTCGAGCTCACGCACAAGGTGCTGCTGGGCGTCTGAGCCTCCGTCGCCCCGCGCCGGTAAGCGCGCGGGAAGTTGCTTTGGCCGTTCGGTCCTTCGGGCCGGACGGCCTTTTGCTGGGCAAGGATGGAGCGGTGAGCGCCGCCACCCGCGCCGTCGCGCAGCGCTTCGTTGCCGACCGTTCCTAGGCCCGGTCGCTCATCGGTCGGCCGCCGCCGCGGGCGGCGCGATGGCGGTGCGCAGGGTGGTGAGAGCCGCCTCGAGCTGCGGGTCGGGCGTGGTGCCGGGCGCGGGCGCGACGGCGACATCGGGGGCGACCCCGCGGCCTTCGAGGCGACGGCCGTCGGGCCCCAGGTAGTCGTACACACTGAGCTGGAGCTCGCCGCCGCGAGGCAGGGGCCAGCGCACGCAGACGAGGACGTTGCCGGAGGTCTGGGTGCCGACGACGAGGCCGCGCTGCTGGTGCTGGACGACGGCGGCGAGAATCTCGGCGGCGCTGGCGGAGGCCTCGGAGACCAGCACGGCCAGTGGACCGCGGTACTGGGCGCCACGGGGGTGGCGCGGGGTTCGGCGTGGTTTTTCGGAGCCGGCGTCGCGGCCGCGGATCCGACCAAGGGCGACGCGTTCGGGGAAGAACTCCGCGAGGATGGCGGCGAGGGCCCGCGCTTCGCCGCCGGCGTTGTTGCGCAGGTCGAGCACGACCCCGCCGGCCGGGCGGTGGCGTTTGAGCTCGGCCCGCAGCCACCGCGCGGTCGGCAAGTCAAACCGGTCGAACTCGAGCAGCAGGGCGTCGCCGGCCAGGAGGCGGGTTTCGCGCACCGGCGGATAGGCGAGCGAACGAGCGGCGAGTTCGAGGCGGCGCGGCTGGCGCTGCGCATCCAGAAAATCGCAACGCACGCGCTGGTCCGCGGCGAGCTTGCCGGGGCCGAGTACCTCGCCGGGCGGGCGGTCGTCGGCGGCGAGCAGGATCCAACCGGGCTGGACGCCCGCCAGCGCGGCCGGGCTGCCCGGGAACACGGCGAGGATCAGGCGGGCCCCCGGGCGTTCGGTGCTGGGCCCGGTGCGGAACCCCAGAAGGTTGCCCCGGCGGTGACGCGTTTGTTCGACCTCGGCGGGCGAGAGCGCGTGGGTGTGCTCGTCGCGGAGTTCGGCGAGCAGGGCGTTGAGCGCCGCGTAGAGCTCGGTCTCGGAGGTCGCGGCGAGGGCGGCGGGCCGGTGGCGGGCCTGGGCGGCGGCCCAGTCGACACCGTTCAAGTTTGCATCGTAGTAACGGCGCGCCACCCAGTCGGCGGCTTGGTCGAAGACGCGGCCGTTGTGCGCGGCGCGTTGGGCGGGGGCGACGGGTGCTGCGGGCGAGGCGAAGTTCAGCGCCGAGGCCGGCGGTGGGATGGTCGCGCAACCGCTCGCGAGAAGAAGGAGGGCGGCGAGAAGAAGGTGAAGGAATCCGGTACGGCGGAGCACGGCGTGAGCGTGGCGGATCGGCGGCGGGCGGCAATCGTGGCGCAACCCGTGTGGGGCGGCGATTTTACGGGAACAAACGGCCTCCGTCTGGTACTAAGCAGCAACCGATTACCCACCGGCGGGCGAACTCCGCCGAAGGTCCACGGCGGTTCTGCCGCCCCAACCGAAACTTACGAACCGAAATCGAGCCATGACCCAGAAAATCACCCTTCGTGTTCTTCTCGCCGCTACCGCGCTGTTCTCGCTTGGCCAGACCGTCCGTGCGGCCGACGCCGCGCAGACCCGCGTCAGCGTCACCTTCGAGAATCCCGAGAAGTTCACCGACCTCAAGGACTCCCAGTTCGGCACCGACAAGGGCCGCGACCACTACCTGAAGCTCCTGCGCACCGTGGCCGAGGAGGAGGGCAACCGCCTGCTGCCCGCCGGCCAGAAGCTCGCCCTCACGTTCCACGACATCGACCTTGCTGGCGACTACCTGCCCTCGATGCCCGCGAATCGCGACATCCGTGTGATGAAGGACATCTTCGCGCCCCGCATGAAGCTCTCCTTCACGATCACCGATGCGGCCGGCGCGGTGGTCAAGGAGGGCTCGGATACCGTGTCCGACATGAACTACCTCAACAACATCAGCATCGTCGGCCGCAGCGAGGAGCTGTACTATGATCGGACGATGCTGCGCGACTGGCTGCGTCGGACGCTGAAGTAACCGACAAACGATCACGTGAGATTCACGGCCGGCCTGCGGGCCGGCCTTCTTGTTCTCGGAACTCCAGAACCCGATGCCGACAGCGGCCCTGCCGGCCGCGGCGCGGAGCCTCAGGGGTTGGTCGAAACGCTCCTGTCGGCGCACTCCGCCGGCGCGGCGGAGTAGGTCTCCTGTGTCGTGGGCGTTTCGAGGACGAGCACCTTTCCGTCGTGGGAGAAGTGGGCGAAGAAGGGGGTGGTCTCGGGCCCCGGTGTGTACAAACGCGGGGCGATGTGGACGCGGGCGAGGGCGGGGCTGGTCGTGGCGGTGCGATCAACGAGGTTCATGGCGGGGTGACGCGGGGGGGCGCCGAACCTGTCGGCGAGCGCGGCCCCGGGGAAGAAAAAGTGGCTCACAAGTTGTCCACCGCGCTTGTGGGGCGGAGAGGGACCGCCTCGGCTGGTGCCGAGATGCGGGTCTCCTGTTACGCTCTACCGGAGGGACAGCACTCCGATCTGCGACCGCGGGGCCAAAGGCGACCAGGGCGGCGCCCTCCACCAACCCATCGGCTGTGCAGCTTTACGTCGGGTTGGTAGGCGTGCTTGCGCGCGATTCAGAGCGCAAATCGCCTGCAAGCAGGCTCCTACAGCAGCCGCCGTTGGTGGAGGGGAAGAGGAGGAATTCCCGCGCCAACAGCCTCAGGTGTTGGCTCAGGCTTCGGCTTCGACGAGGTCCTTCTCGACGCGCAGGTTCTCGATGATGAAGCCCTGGCGGTCGGGCGTGTTCTTGCCCATGAAGAACGAGAGCAGGCCGTCGCTGTTGTGTAGGTTCGCGAGGGAGACGGGCTCGAGGCGGATGCCTTCGCCGATGAAGTCCTTGAACTCGCCGGGGGAGATTTCGCCCAAGCCTTTGAACCGCGTGACCTCGCGGCTGGCGCCGAGCTTCTCGTACGCGGCGCGCTTCTCCTCCTCGGAGTAGCAGTAGATCGTCTCCTTCTTGTTGCGCACGCGGAAGAGCGGTGTCTCCAGGATGTAGAGATGACCGTTGCGCAGGAGGTCGGGGAAGAACTGCAGAAAGAAGGTGATCAGGAGCAGGCGGATGTGCATGCCGTCGACGTCGGCGTCGGTGGCGATGACGACCTTGCCGTAGCGCAGGCCGTCCATGCCGTCCTCGAGGTTGAGGGCGGACTGGAGGAGGTGAAACTCCTCGTTCTCGTAGATGACTTTCTTGGACAGGCCGTAGGTGTTGAGCGGCTTGCCCTTGAGGGCGAAGACGGCTTGCGTGGCCACATCGCGCGTGGCGGTGAGCGAGCCGGCGGCGCTGTCGCCCTC
Organism: Verrucomicrobiota bacterium; assembly: GCA_023446735.1. Lineage (GTDB taxonomy): Bacteria > Verrucomicrobiota > Verrucomicrobiia > Opitutales > Opitutaceae > CAJCBL01. The sequence continues at coordinate 191 of JAEXPQ010000017.1, read as the reverse complement.
GACGATGAAGAGCGTGCTGTCCTCGGAGCGCTTGTCGCGGTCGCCGAGGTGGAAGCGGCAGTCGCGCAGCTTCTTGTTGTGGAGCGAGGCCTTCTTGGCGCGCTCGCGGGCGAGGGAGCGGATGCCGGCGAGCTCCTTGCGCTCGCGTTCGCTGGCCTGGATCTTGGCGAGGATGGCGTTGGCGGCCTCGG
>JAEXPQ010000015.1 GCA_023446735.1 Verrucomicrobiota bacterium | reverse complement strand
AGCGACTGGCGGATCGGGAAGACGTCGTTGTCGATGGTCTTCGGGAGGCCGATGACGGTGAGGGCGTAGTTGTTCTTCGCGAGGAACGCGGCGAGGTCGGCCGCGGCGGTGTTGGTGTCGTCGCCGCCGATGGTGTGGAGGATGTCCACACCGTCCTTCACGAGCTGGTCGGCCGCGACCTTCTGCGGGTCCTGGCCTTCCTTCACGAGGCCGCGCTTCACGCAGTCCTTCACGTTGGTGAGCTTCACGCGGCTGTTGCCGATCGGGCTGCCGCCGAACTTGTGCAGCAAGTGGGCGTTGGCCCGCACCTCGGGGGTGACCTTGTAGCTGTCGCCGGCGAGCAGGCCCTTGTAGCCGCCGCGATAGGCGATGATTTCGATGTCGGGCGCGATCTCGGTATAGCGCTCGATAAGGCCGCCGACGGCGGAGCTGAGGCAGGGGGCGAGGCCGCCCGCGGTGAGAAGAGCAACTTTGCGTGGTTTCACGGGTGCCGGATAAAACGGCCCGCCCGCCAGCAGGCAAGGCCCGGATGCATGGCTCGTTTTAATCGGACCGCCATTCCATGCATCGCAGGTCCCTCGGCAGAACGGGACGAGCGACGCGACCACCCCGTCGGGATCACCCCGCCGCGGCGCCACCGCGCCCCGTCAGCACAATCGCGACCGTTGGCGCTCCACGGTTCAGTTCACCGCCGCTTCGGCGACGACCGGCAGGTAGATCCGGAAGACCGAACCCACTCCGACCCGGCTCTCGACCGCGATGCCGCCACCGTGGGCACGCACGACTCCCGCCGCCGCAGCAAGGCCCAGCCCGCGCCCCAGCCCCTTCGTCGTGTAGAACGGCTCGTAGATCCGCCCGATCGCCTCGGGCGCGATGCCGCAGCCGTTGTCGCTCACCTCGAAACAGACATACCGCCCCGGCCGCACCGCCGAGGACAATCGCGCCGCCTGCTGGGGATCCAACGGCACATCATGGAGAATGATCCGCACCCGGCCCGTCCCGCCGGACACCGCGTCCTGCGCATTCTGGATGATCGCCGCCAAAGCCTGCTGCAACTGGGCCGCCACACCGCGCACCGCAGGGACGGGCAAAAGACCAGGCAGATACTCGACAACCCCACGTCCCGCCTGCCGCAACGCCTGATCGAGCAGCGCACGCGGGTCGAGGTTGCGGCGCACCGCGAAGGAATGCCCCGCCGCATCCAGCAACTGGCGGCACAGGCCGGCCGCCCGCTCGCTCGCCATCCGGATCTCGTCGAGCGAATGCGCCAAGGTGCTCCCGGGCGCCACCTCGCCGCCGGCCAAGCCCACGTGCCCGCTGATGATGGTGAGCAGATTGTTGAACTGGTGCGCGATCCCGCCGGAGAGCACGCCCAGGCTCTCGCGCCGCTGCGCATCGCGCAGGTGTTGCTCGGCGAGTTGGCGCTCCTTCTCCGCGTGGAGGCGCGCTTCCACCTCCGCCGCCATCGCCGTCCGCTTCTCCTCGAGCGCACGATTCAGGGCGTCGATTTCCTGCTCGAGCCGGCGCTGCTCGCGGCGCAACCGTTCCAACTCCTCCCGCTCGCAGTGCGGCGCACGGCAGGGCAGCGGTGGGCGCAAGTGCGGCGCCGCCCCGCCTTCCCCTGCGGCCAAGCGCAAGTTCTCCGGCTCGGCGGGGCGTGCGGCGGCGTCGGGAATACGGGAGGGTGCGGTCACGAGAGTCGGGGGCTGCGGTGTGGTGCCAGGATCTATCGGCCGACAGCGCCCGGGCTGATCTCCCGGTGCCGCAAATGGGGAGCCTCCCCCGCCCACCCCGAGGCCGGCCGGCCCGGCGCCGCCTCTCCCACAAAGAGGAGGTCCGCCCATGGGCGAGCTTGCCAACCCCATCGCCCCGGCCTCGATTCCCCCGCGGTGCTGAAGAAACTCCTCCTCGCCCTCGTCCTGCTCGGCGTGCTGCTCGCCGCCGCCCTTTACCTCGGCGGCGGTTGGCTGCTCGGCACCGCCACCCGCGCGGCCCTGCCGCGGCTGACGGCGGTAGCCGAACGCACCGGGCTGCGCGTCGCGCGGTGCGAGTTCGCCAACGCCGGAATCCGCCCGCTCGCCTCGCTGTATTGGGAGAACTGGTTCGCCGAAATCGCCCGCCCCGCCGCAACCGAAGGCGGTCCGCCGCGCCCGGCGCTGCGGTTGCGGGTCGCCTCGGTCCGTCTGGACTGCACGGACTGGGCGCCGCTCACCGCCGCGCTCACCGTCGAGGGCGGCACGGTCGAGACGCCGTTCATCCCGGCCGCCCCAGTCGACCTTCCGTTCGCGGGCGACGAGTTCGGAGTCGCCGTGGAACGCATCGACTCCGGCTTCCTGGCGCTCGCAGGCTTGCCGCTCGGCGCCGATCCCCGCGACGCGGTGCAGGCGCTCGCAGGCGATCTCCAGCAACTCGCGCACGAAGGCCGCACCAACCGGGACCTCCGCCTCGGCGCCCGACTCCATTTCCAGCTCGCGGGCCGGCCGCTCGCCGTCCGGCTCGAGACCGAACGCCGCGACGGCGCCACCTGGCTGCGGTTCAACGCCTCCGACATCGCCGAGCTCGCCCGCCGCTACCCGCGCCCGCTCTCCGAACCCGAGCAACGCCTGCTCTGCGCCCACCCGCACCGCGCGCTCCTGCTCCTCCGCATCAAGGAGTACGCGGAACGCCTCGCGCAGCGCCTCGCCCGCACCGACCGCGCCTACGGCGAGGACTTCACACGCCACGTGGTCTGGAGCTATTGGCTCACGCGCACCTTCGGCGCGGATTTCGCCCAGCAGGTCACCGACGCCCACGAGGCCGGCGCCGTTGGCAACACCGATGCCGAACACCGCCAGGACTACGCCAACAACACCGTCGGTCGCAGCTACGCGCTGGCCAAGAAGAGCGAGGGCCAGGTCCTCAAGCTCATCAAGACCGACCCGCAGATCATGCGCGCGGCGAAGTAGCGGGAAGCGTTTCGCGACCACCGTCTCCGCCGTAGCTGGGGCGCGCTGCATCTCAGTCGCCAGTCTCCGGACTCGGTTCACCGCCGAGAACGGAAAGCGCGCAGAGAAGCAGATCGGATCAGACATCTGACCGCGGATTGCACGGATGGCGCGGATTCCCGGCCGTCATCGTTCTCGTTCTCCTACTCGTTCTCGTTCTCTCGTCTCCGTCCGATTCATCCTCCTGCTCTTGCTCCTACTCCTGCTCCTGCTCGCGCCGGGTTCAGGGTTCTGAGTTCAGAGTTCAGGGTTACGGCAGGGGAGTTTCGGGTTTCAGGTTTCGCGTTTCGGGTGGCGGAAGCGTCTCGCTTCCGGTCCGCTGCTCGCCGTCTCCGCCGTAGCTGGAGCGCGCAGCGATTCAGTCGCCGATCGCCGGATTCAGTGAACCGCTGATGCGTGCTCATCGACGCTGATCCCCCAAGGCGTGAGTACCACCACAGACCGGACATCTGACCGCGGATTGCGCGGACGACGCGGATTCCGGGCAGCCGTGATCGTTCTCGTTCTCCTACTCATTCTCGTTCTCTCGTCTCCGTCCTATTCCTACTCCTGCTCCTGCTCGTGCTCGCGCCGGGTTCAGAGTTCAGGGTTCAGAGTTCAGGGTTCGGGGTTCGGGGTTACGGCAGGGGAGTTTCGGGTAGCGGAATGCTCTACATTCCGCTCCACCAGCCCGCCGCCCATCACGTTTTGTCACCGTCTTTACGTGACCGGGCCGGATCGACCATCGACAGCACGCGCGTCCGCCCCAACTGTGGGCCGCGTGCGCGGCGGACTTCCAACCCGAGACAGCGGCGGCGACCGCGACTCGCCGCGAACGGTCACATCACCGGCCCCGGCCCGGGGCAGCCGGCGCCGCCTTCCTCCCGAGTTTCCCCGAGAACCCGGCCGCCGTCCGTCTCGTTCCGCCCCCTCTTTCGCCACCCAACCATGAACACGAACCCCTTCCGCCCGTTCCGCCGGCTCACCGCGCTCCTCCCTCTCCTTCTGGTCGGCTTGGCTTGCCCGGCGACCGCGGCCGAGCGCACGGTGGTTCCGCTGCCGCCGGTGGAGACGTTCACAGATGAGGACCGGCCCACCGGATACTGGGACGGGACCTCGTCCTGGGAGGAGCCGTGGGGCTACCGGCGCCCGGAGAACGCCACCCGGCTCTATCCGCTCGTCGTCTTCGGTCCTTGGAATGAGTCCGGCTACTTCACCACCGCGCTGCGCAAGGCCTATCCCGCGTTCTATCTCGTCATCAACGACGCGAGCGAAGCGGCGGGCGCCGCGCTCTCCGACCGGATCGATGCGGTCCTGGCGTCGCCAGGCTTCCGGATCGCCCTCAACCGGATTCACCTCACCGGCTTCTCCATGGGCGGTTCGGGCTCCTACAAGACCATCCGCGGCTTCCTGAGCAAAGGGAAGTGCTTCGCCGGCCTCATCCGACTCGCCGGCCAATCCGAGTCCGTGCTGGCCGAAGGGGCGATCCACAAGCTCGCGATCTCCATGCATATCGGGCTGAAGGACACCCAGCAGCGCATCGACGTGTCCCGGGCGCTCTACGCGCAGATCCGCAACCACCCGGCCAACGCCCAAGCGACCGAGACCGTGCTCGACGAACCGGCCTTCGGGCGCACCACGAAAGTGCTCACGCTCGAGGGGGTCGATGTCATCCGCTATTCGGAGTATCCCAACATGGGGCACACCACCGACCTCCCCTACTCGGATCCCGCCCTCTACTCCTGGATCATGACCCGAGCGATCGGCAGCCCGACGCCGAACACGCCCCCGACCACCCCCACCAACGTGCGGGGCGGCGCCGCCTCCCCGACCTCCATCGCCCTCACGTGGACCGCCTCGAGCGACGACGTCGGCGTTGCCGGATATCGTATCTACCGCGACGGCACGCCGCTCGCCGCCGCCGTGACCGCCCCCGCCTATACCGACACCGGCCTGACCACCGGCGCCACCCACACCTACACCATCGTCGCCTTCGACGCCGCGGGCGCCGCCTCCCCGCCCTCCGCCGCCGCCACGGTCCTCGTCCACGACGAAGTCTGGACCGACTTCAGTGCGTGGCGCAGCGGCAACTTCACCGGCCCCGATCTCGCGGACGATACGATCTCCGGTCTCGGCGCCGATCCCGATGGCTCCGGCCTGAGCAATCTCGCACGCTACGCCTTCGGCCTCCCCGCCCGCGGCGCCGTCGCCGCGCCGCCGACCGTCCTTTCCCTCGTGAACGACTCTGGGCTGACCCATGCCGCCCTCACGTTCCCGCGCAAGGGCTTCGCGCCCGATCTCGAATACCGCGTCCAGGCCAGCACCGACCTGCTCGCCTGGTCTGACCTCGAAACCGTCCGGCCCGGCTACCCGAAGACGGTGACCCGCACCGACCCGGTGGCGACCACCACCGGCCCTCGCCGTTTTCTCCGCCTGCGCATCGACCGCGTCGTCCCGCTCGACGATGCACCCGGCCGTTGACGCACGCGAGGCGGAGCGGGGAGTGTTCCGCTCCGCGGATGGCACGGATTCCCGAGTGCCGGCATCGTTCTCGTTCTCCTACTCGTTCTCTCGTCTCCGTCCGATTCATCCTCCTGCTCTTGCTCCTACTCCTGCTCCTGCTCGTGCTCTCGCCGGGTTCAGGGTTCAGGGTTCAGAGTTCAGGGTTCAGAGTTACGGCAGGGGAGTTTTAGGTTTCCGGTTTCGCGTCTCGGGTAGCGGAACGTTCTACGTTCCGGGTGGCGGAAGCGTCTCGCTTCCGAGCCGTTGCCGCCGT
>JAEXPQ010000337.1 GCA_023446735.1 Verrucomicrobiota bacterium | reverse complement strand
AGGCGCGCCGCTCGTAACCGTTCCGTTCGTCCAAAGAGCAAAGTTGAGGCGGCGGACAGTGCCGCCCTTCCTCCTCCAAGCAAGAGATTTTTCCCCCTCTTTGCCAACACATCCCCTTCTCGTTGGTAATACGCTGGCTGCATCGGTTTTCTCCCGGGCTGGACACTAAAAGGATTGCCACCCAGCGCGTCTCGCACGCCCTCGCGCCCCGTGCCGAAGCCCTCCGCCAAGAACGGACCGCGGCCCGCTCAAACCGCCCCATGAAGCGAGGCAATAGGCCCACCATCAAGTCGCCAAAGCCGCCGCCGTCTTCACGAACTCGAGACAACGCGTGGTCAGGCAGCCACTCGCGCTGAATTGCCGCTGCCCCTCCGGGGTGCGCAGGTCGAGGCCCCCGAGCAGTTCGCGGCAGTTGCAGCTGCCATGCAGCACCGCGAAATCCCGCAGCAGCGACTGCACATCGCGGTAGGTCTCCTCGGTGCGGGCCTTGTCGTCGCCAAGCGCGCGCCCGCCACGAAACCCGAGCGCGAGGATCGCGCCCGTGACCGCGCCGCACGTCTCCTGCGTGCGCCCCATGCCCGCGCCGAAGCCGGTGGCCAGCTTCACGACCAGCTCCGGCGGCACGCCGCAGTCGGGCGCGCAGGCACAGCTCACGGCCTGCGCGCAGTTGTAGCCCTGGAGGAACAGCTCCTCCGCCTTTCGCAGCGTTTCGTCGCTCATATCGATCTGAACGTCACTTCGGTTTCATGTTCCAACTGCGCGCCGATTCTCGTCGTCCGCCTGCCACGGAGTTACTCCGCCTCAGGTAGCCAGGGACCACCGCGCCGGATCACGCGCAACACGGCACCACCGTTTGGCGACAGCACCGCGAGTGGGAATCGTTCGGCGGCTGCACCGTCGGCCTGTGCCGCGGCCGATCCGCAAACAACATCGCGATCGCCGCAAGCTCCGCGGGGCCGGGTGGGCGATGAGTCGAGGCGCTCAGGGCCATCCCGGCCACGAGATAACGCCACGCCGTAAGGTACCAACGGGTTCTGTAATTCTTCATAGGTTCACCTTTCGCTCTTCGAAATACTCCGCCGGCGCCGCTCAGCAGCAGCCGCTCCCACTTCCGCCGCAGCCGGTCCCGCTGGCGTCAGCGCCGCCGCAGCCACAGGTCGGCTCCGTGCCGCGGAGCATGCCGTTGATGATCGCCGTGGCGCAGCCGACCCCGGCCGTGACGGTCAGGGCGCCGGACGCGCAATTGCGGGCGCAGGCACCGCACTCCATGCAATGGTCGCGGCGGACGATCTCCGCCCGACGCCGGCCGTGCACAGGAGCTCCGAGCGCGTCCGCTAGCGCGGCCGGGCGCACGAGTGCGAAGACATCGTGCGGGCAAACGTCCACACAGCGCCCGCAGCCGGTGCAGCGGGTCGCGTCGAGCTCGAGGGAAATGGCCGAGGTGTAGTAGAGCAGGTTCATGGTGTTTCCTCAGAACGCGCCGACGATCTGGCAGACCAGCCCCGCGACGGCCGCCGCGCCGATGAGCGGCAGCGCCCGCCTGGTCTCGAGGACCGTGCCGGACTGCGAGGTGTAGACGGTGGCGCCGGTGAAGTTGAGGCCCACATACGCCGCGATGGCGCCGCCCGCCAACGCCGAACCGGCGATGGCCCAGCCGCCCTGGAACACGGACCAGAACCCGGCCGAGTCGTGCAACGCGGCGAGGCCGGCCAGCACCGCCGTCAGCCCGAGGCCGACGGTGGCGCCCTTGATCGAGAACGACCGCGTCGGCAGCCACGGCAGCAGGAGCGGCACGAGCACGCAGGCGGCGACTCCGGCCCCGACGAGTTGCACCGCATAACCGGCGAAGGTGCCGGCGAGCGCCGCGCCCAGCCCGTGCTCGCGAAGCAGCGCCAGCCCAAACGCCAGCGCGGCGAGGACCAGGAGGTGTTTCCAGCCGTTCACGAGTTCGACCGGCACGAGGACCAATCGGTCGAGGAAGGAGAATCGCACCGACCGCATCGCACGGTCCTTCCGCCGGCCCGCGTGCAGCCACGCGGGGATGTCGGCGGCCTCCACCGGACCGTAGATCACGGTGAAGCCGGTCGCCTCGGCCACGCGGTGCGCGGCGACGCCAACCGCGCCGAGTTGCGGCAGGACCAACCGGCGATGGGAAACAACGCCGGCCAGGCCCGTCGCCTCGATGCGGCGGACGAGTTCCTCGGTCGAGAACGTGCCCTTGCCCGCCGCGCACCAGACATTCACCCCGCGGGTGTCGAGCACGAGCAGCCAGGCGTCCATGCCCCGCAACGCCCGGCGCAGGTGGTCGAACGAGAGCTTGTAGTTGGCGGTGACGAAGACCGGAGCCTCCGGCTTCGGGCAGCCGATCGAGTAGAGGCCGGGGGCGACCCGGTAGTCCATCCGGCCGACGTTGAAGCGCACCGAGAGCGCTCCCAGCCAGTCGGCCAAGGACCACTCGCCGCGGACGTTTCCGCTCCGCGGGCCGCAACAACCACCGGCGACAGCGCCGGCACTGCACGCACAGGAGCTCATGAGCAGCATCCTTTCTTCTTGGGCACGCAGGTCTCCGCGCAGTTCTCGAACTCCTCGAACGCCTTCGCGAGGTAGTCGACCGCACACACGACGGTCGCCTGCTCCTTCTCCGGGATCATCCCGAAGAGCCGGCCGTACTTCTCGTCGGAGTAGTCGTTGATTTCGGCGACCTTCGCGCGGCCGGCCTTGGTGAGCGCGATCACGACCGCCCGCCGGTTGTCGGGGTTCTGCTCGCGCGTGACGAGCTTCTCCCCGACCAACCCGTCGACGGCGCGGCTGAGCGCGGCCTTGTCGGTCGCCATGGCCTCCTGCAGCTCGCGGAGCGAGACGCCGTCGCGCCCCTCGAGCTCGAGCAGGATGTGGCAGGGCAGGAAGCCCACGCCGCAGCAGGTGGTGTCGTCGCGGAGGTTGCGGCTGATCTTGCGGACCAGCAGCCGCAACGCGGCGCGGAAGGCCCGGATCTCGGAGGT
>JAEXPQ010000334.1 GCA_023446735.1 Verrucomicrobiota bacterium | reverse complement strand
AGGCGCGCCGCTCGTAACCGTTCCGTTCGTCCAAAGAGCAAAGTTGAGGCGGCGGACAGTGCCGCCCTTCCTCCTCCAAGCAAGAGATTTTTCCCCCTCTTTGCCAACACATCCCCTTCTCGTTGGTCGTTAACCTTTTCGACTAATAATTTCGCTTTCGATTCCGGCATATCACATCCCGCTGAACCTAGGCTTCCCGTCCGCAAAGGGGACACCGAACCGCCATCCCGCCCATCACACGAACGGACCAAGCCGCCGCAAGCGATGGCGCCCACCCGAGAGGCTAGTTGTGTTTGGCATTTCGTTACGCGAGGCAGGACTGGTCGAGTCGTGCGCCGTAACATCACAGGCTCGGCCAGCTTTGGGGCCCCGGGGCCGGGGGGAGCGCGCACCAGGATTCGCCCCTGCCCCTCAGCGATTCGCGACGAGCCACGGTTCAAGGCCCCAAGCATCTGGGGTGCGAGAGAACCGCTCGCTTCGGGCGCCTTGAGTCGGACCGTGTTCCATGCGCACGAGCGCCCACGCCGATCGGGAAGTCCCCCTCGCGGTACGGTGGTGGAAACGCGCAAGACCGCTAAGCGAAGCTCAACCCAAGCGGGAGCGCTTCGCCATACACAGCCGATTGCTCGGCACGTGTGAGCGGTCGGAACTCCAGCAACGGCCCCAGCCTCGCTCGCGAGGCACCGGAGTCCTCCAGCTTCTCCCAAATGCGTCGAAGCGCCCGCCCAGGCAGGTCCAGCCGGCGATCGTCGACGATTCGGGCGGCGCCGAGAAACGCGGGGACTAGCTCGCGACACGCGGTTGATCGCCAATCGAGACCGCGCAACCTGTCGAACGCCTCGATCACCACTTCCGGCGGCAGAACCTGCTCGGGCCCCGCCCGGAAGGGTGCCCGACCGAGCAGCTGTCCCAGGGCGGCAAAACAGGGCGCGGCATAGCCGCCCTCCGCCACCAGACGCAGCCCCTCCCGGAGACACCAATCGACCAATACACTCTTGCGGGCCACGGGTACTTTCTCCAGCGCGCCGAGGAGGCGAATCCGCTCGGCAGAAACCCTCGTCCGTTCATCCCACCCCGCCCAATGACGTTCGAGCAAAGCCAGTTGCCGCTCGCTGCTCAGGCCGCCGGCCACCCGGCGCCAAAGCACCAGCTCTTGCACCTCCACCCGTCGCGGGTGCGCAGCCGGGACCACGGACACCCGCTCCCACAGGCGCTCCATCCGCGGTTCGTCGTCGACCGCGCCGAAACCCGGCCGCATCGCATAGCCGACCAAGTGCAACCAGCACTCGGCGCGAACGTCCCCAGCATCGAGCGCCCGCTGGAGCGCGAGCAGCACATCGGCAATTTGTCGCAGTTCGGGCAGGGTCCACCCAGCACGCTCGCGGCCGAGGAGCGCCTCGATCCGAGCGAGGATCTTCGAGGCTTTGGGCGCCGGCACCAGCACCTGTTCCCGCAGGCTCGCCAGGACCGATGCCAAACGCCCCCCGCCCACCGCGACCGGCGTTGGCGACGCACCGCCGGGGACGGCGTCGCGCGTATTGAACTCCAGAAGCCAGGTACCGGGAGCATTCGGGTCGGCCGGCCGGCATTCCACCCGCAGAATCCCCGTCTCGGTGATCGTGCTGCGAAGCCGCACAGGGACCGCCGCGCCGCCCACCGAGTCGATACGGGTCTCCATCGTCGGAAGACGAGAAAAGCCGATGCCGGCCTCGGAGCGTACGGTCCCGGCCGAATCGTGCCCCTGGACTTCGCCCTGCCAGGCCTCGAAACGAACCGTCCGGTTTGTCGTCAGGGCGAGCCCGGGCAACGCCACCTCGACGGGAACCTCCGGGGGGGCGCCGCGCGGCAGCGCACAGAGCAAGCGCGGCGCGCCGGAAGTGTCGCCGATGGAAAGGTACAACGCCCGCGCCAAGCCCGATGCGATGCGCGGGGCATGGCGGACCGCGAGCGCGCCGGAGTACGCCGCACCGCGCGCCACCGCCAGGTCCGGCTCCGCGTTGTCCAAACACACCGGTGCGTGACCGCTTTGCCACCGGGCCAACTGGTCGATGATCCGGTCGCGCACCAGGCGCGCCCGCAGAGTACCACCATTGAAGAGCACCGCATCGATCCGCCCCCCGGTCACGCGGACGAACTCCGCCAAGTGACGGGTGACCGCGCAGTCGGCGGCGTAGGGCAACCCCCACTCCTGCAACCCGCCCTCCCCCCGCTCGGGACTGGCCGAAAGCGGACACTCGGGGAAAAAGCCGTCGAGAAGCAGCCGGCGCACATCGCCGCCCGCGATCGTGGCCGACAACGTCCCGGCCAACAGCCCGGAACCGCGCGCCGGAATCGCCACGGCGAAGCGGTCCTCGCCGGGGGAATCGTCCACCAGGCAACGTTCCTTCAAGGCACGGGCCTGGGCAACGAGATGGCTCCACTGGTTCGCGCCCAACTCCTCGCCACCGCCGGCGAGGAGCGGCTCGAGCGCATGAGCCAACGCGAGATCGATGTTGTCGCCACCGAGCAGGATATGATCGCTGACCGCGATGCGCTCGATCGCCGGAAGGTCGAGGCCCCGGTCCGAAGTCACTTCGAACAGGCAGAAATCGGAAGTTCCGCCTCCGACATCGACCACAAGGACTCGCTGACCGGCGCGCAGCCCGCCGCCCGCGGAGCGCTGTTCCAGCCAGCGGTAGAACGCGGCCTGCGGCTCCTCCAACAGGCGCGTCGTCGCCGGATAACCCGCCCGCCACGCCGCCTCCAAGGTCGCCCGCTGCGCCGCCAGGTCGAAGGACGCCGGCACGGCGATCGTGACCGCCTGCGCGCCCAAGGGCGCCGTCGGCCCGAACGCACCGTCCCACGCCTCGCGCAGAACCGTCAGCAGGCAGGTCGCGGCCGCGAGCGGCGAGAGTTTGTCCGACGCGGCCACCGCCTCCGAACGCCACGGCAGCAGCGGTGCCTCGGGGCTGATGGAGTGCTGGCACAGCCAGGATTTCGACGAATGGGCGACCCGGTCGGGCGCGGCGAACACGCGTTGCCGGGCGGCCAAGCCCAGCAGCCAGCCGGCGGCGCAGCCGCGGGAGTCGCCGCCGAGTTGCGCGAGCTCCGCCTCGGTCGGCCGGTACAGGAACGACGGCAAGGTGTCGCGCTCCACCAGCAAATGCAGATCGGATCGCTGCGGCACCGGCAACACGCTCGACTCGCCGGTCCCGTCCAGCGCGACCAAGGCGAGCGCGCAGTTGGTCGTGCCCAAATCGATGCCGATGCTGTAGTCAGGGTGTTCCGACATGGGCGATGGCCACGGCGGGGTCACTCCATGCGAACCTGGAACTCGACCTTCCAGCGGCGCTCGGAGGTGGTGTGCTGCATCCACAGCTCGAGGTTGCCGAGTTCGGTGACGACCGATTGCAACCGCACCGGCACCGGTTGGCCCAGGGGCACGCCCTCGATGGGCGGCAACGTGAGCTCGAGGCTGCTGGTCTCCTCCAGCGCCTTCTCGGCATTGCCCACGACGAGACCCACGGTGTCACCGCCGCGATTCTCCGAGGAGAAGAAGCGGAAGACCGCCCGCCGGCCGACGACCAAGCCGAACTGCCGGTCCTCGAGCGTGTGCGCGGTCCCCTCCTCCATGCCCTGCGGCACCACGCAAAGGGCCTTCACGGGCACCCGAACCCCCGGCACCGCCGGACGGGACGCCTCCAGCCCGAGGTAGTACGAGCGGGCCGTGCCGGCCCGGATCCGTATTCCTTTTCCAGTGATCCGGCTGCGCCCGTAGCACGCGGCGCCCTTGGCCACCGCCAAGTCGGGCTGGAAGCCTTCGAGCTCGCGCGGCGCCGCCCCGCCGGCCCACGCGCCGAGCACCTCGAGCACGCGCCGGCGCAGGGTCGCCGCCTTGAAGACCCCGCCGTTGAACAACACCGCCGTGGGCCGCAGGTGGGCGCCATCGAGCGGGGTCGCGGCCCCAACAAGGCGTCCCAACATCTCGCTCCCCTTCACGTTCTCCAGGCTGCGCACCAGGAAGCGGGCGAGGTGCTTGCTCACGACCGCATCGGAGGCGAAGGGCAGGCCGAACTCCCGCAGGGCGGCGCCGTCATCCTCCGCGGGCATCTCGTCGAGCCGGGTGCGGGCGAAGAAGCCGTCGACGACAACCGCTTCGAGGGTCGCACGGGCGAGAGTCGTCGAACGCGTGCCGGCGAACAGGCCCGAGCCGCGGGACGGGATCGCCACCGGCACCTGCACCAGCGCGTCGTCCTCGAACAGGGCGACCTTGGCCTGGGCGGCGGCGTGGACGAGGGCGAGGAACTGCCAGTCGTCGAGCTCGCGTCCCTCGGCCTCGAACTGGGCCTGGAGGGCGTAGGCCAGCGCCAGATCCATGTTGTCGCCGCCGAGCAGCAGGTGCTCGCCCACGCTGAGACGCGCGAGATCCAAGTTCCCATGACCGTCGTCCGTCACCGCGATGAGGCTGAAATCGGAGGTGCCACCGCCGACGTCGCACACCAGCACGATGTCCCCGGCCCGCACCTGGGCACGCCAGTCGGCGCCCGCGCGGTCGGTCCACGCGTAGAAGGCCGCCTGCGGCTCCTCCAAGAGGACGATATCGGCGAAGCCGGCCGCCACCGCGGCGTCGGCGGTGAGCCGGCGCGCGACCTCGTCGAACGAGGCGGGCACAGTGACGACCACCTGGCCTGCCTGCAGATTCCAGTCCCGACCGGCGGCGCGCTCCGCGTGCAAGAACCCCTCCCGCAGGTGGGCGAGGTAGCGCCGGGAAGCCTCGAAGGGGGAAAGCTTCTCCTCCGCGGCCGTGGAGCCCCAAGGCAGGATCGGCGAAAGCGGGTTGAGGTGCAGGTTCGAAAGCCACGACTTGGCCGAGGTCACCAACCGGTCCGGCACCTGCGCGCCGCGCTCGCGAGCCCAGGCACCCGCGATGCCAGGCGCGGCCGCGGCGTCCTGCCAAGGCATCCGGACCGCCTCCGGCGGGAACTCACCCGCATGGGGCAAGTACAGTGCAGACGGGAGCGTTTCACGCTCCACGATCCGCCCGGGGCCAAGCAGTTGGGGGACCCCGACCACCCGGGTCTGGCCGGAGCGCAGGTCGCACAACGCCACCGCGCTGTTGGTCGTGCCGAGATCGATGCCGAGGGAGAAGGTCTTTTCCATGGACAGGAGATGCGGGGAGACGGTGGGTGGGCAAGGTCCGGCTGGGTGGGACCGGGATCAGCGCAATTCGACCTGGGCCGGGGCGATGGGCGGTAGGCCCTCGCCCCCGGTCAGCAGCGAGCGCGGCAACTTCACCGCGGTCGCCTTCCAACCCTTGTGCACCAGCACCCCGGAGAACGGCGGTTGGCCGGACACCTTGCCCACCAGTTCGTATTCGCCCGCCGGTGCCCCGGCCGGAACCACGATCCGGGCGCCCTCGCGCTCGGGGGACACCGCCACCACGGTGAAATGCTCCCGCAGGGCCGCCTTGCAGCCTTGATGGACCACGCGCGCCGCCGCCCCGACCTGGGTGTCGCTGTAGGCGGCGATGTCATCCATGAGGAAATCCACCAAGCGGCCCTTGGACTGGAATACCGCGAGCAGGCCGACGGCCTCCGCCTCCTCCAGGTGCCGCACCACCGGGGCCGGAGGAGGCGATGGCAGCGCCGAAGGCGCGGGGGCGATCGAGGCCGACGCGCCGGACGGAGCGGACTTGCGCCCGGCCAGAGCAGCGAAGGCGACCCAGAGCGCCAGGACGGCCGAGGCGGCCACGAGGTAACCGGTGTAAGCCCGCAGTAGAGGCAGGAAAGTCAGCGCATTGAGTCCCGCGATGGTGAAGGCCGCGAAGAGTGCTTTGGTGTTCATGGGAAGGGAATTCCGTTGGGCGCGAGAATGCAGCCCGGCATTCCGGCAGAGGCCAAGACGGAGGCGACCCGAAATCGCAGGCGACGCAACACTCGAAGGCAAGCCGGGCCGGCCCGCGGACCTCGCGGAGCAGCGATGGCATCCCGGTCAGCCAACCCAGTCCCCGGCGATCCGCCCGGCTGGCGGCCTCGGCGGATCGGCGAGTCACGCAGACTCGGAGGTCTTCCCTAGCCCCCAAACGCATCGCCCCGAACCAGCGGGAGCGGAAACGCTTCAACCACGCAGGTCGAGACAGGCGCGTACCTGCTGGAGGAAGCGCTCCGGGACGAACGGTTTGCCCACGAAGTTCGCCCCCCGTCGCAACGGCGAGTTTTCCCGCAGCATCTCGTCGGAATAGCCGCTGCAATAGAGCACCTTCAGCCGAGGCCGTTCCTGCAACAACCGGCGGGCGAGTTCGGCACCATTCATCCCTTCGGGCAGAATCACGTCGGCCACGAGCAACTGGACCCGATCGGAGTGCGCCTGCCACAACGCGAGCGCCTCGGCTCCGGTGCCGGCGGCCAGCACCGTGTAGCCGTGGCGGCTGAGCAACTGCTCCATCAACCGCCGAACCGGCGCCTCGTCCTCGACGAGCAGCACGGTCTCATCGCCCCGCGGTCCCGAACGAGCCCGCTCGGGCGTCGACGCCGGATCGACGATCTGGGCCAGGCGAGGGAGAAAAATCCGGAAGATCGCCCCGCGGCCGACCGCGCTCTCCACCTCCATCCAGCCACGGTGCTGCTCGACGATGCTCAGCGCCGCCGCCAGTCCCAAGCCGCTGCCCTTGCCCACGTCCTTGGTCGTGTAGAACGGCTCGAAGATGTGCGGCAGATGTTCGGGCGCGATGCCGGAACCCGTGTCGGAAACCGTGAGACAAACGAACTTCCCCGGCCGCGCCTGCGGGTGCGCGTGGCGCGGCACGGCATCGTAGTCGACACGGCCGATCTCAAGCACGAGCCGCCCGCCACCCGGCATCGCATCGCGGGCGTTGAGCGCGAGGTTTACCAGCACCTGCTCGACCATCGCCGGGTCGGCGTTGACCAGAGCGCCGCCGGACTCCTGTCGCGTCTCCAACGCGATGTCCTCGCCGATCAGTCGTCGCAACATCTTCGCGACCGAGGCGAGCACCTCGTTGAGGTCGATGTCGCACGGACGCATCACCCGGCGGCGGCTGAAGGTGAGCAGCTGCTGGGTGAGGTTGCCGGCGCGCTCGGCGGCCTGTTCG
This sequence comes from Verrucomicrobiota bacterium, assembly GCA_023446735.1. Classification (GTDB taxonomy): domain Bacteria; phylum Verrucomicrobiota; class Verrucomicrobiia; order Opitutales; family Opitutaceae; genus CAJCBL01. Next base: position 9,866 of record JAEXPQ010000334.1, on the reverse strand, counting down.
ATCTCGGCCAGCGCCTCGGTGCGTGCCGCCGGCTCGAGATCGTCGAGCTGGAGCATGGCGGCGTTGCCGACGATCACCGTGAGCAGATTGTTGAAATCGTGCGCGACACCCGCGGCCATCTGGCCGAAGGCCTCCATCTTCTGGGCCTGCCGCAGTTGCGCCTCCAGTTCGCGGTGGCTGGTGATGTCCTGCTCGGTGGAAACGAAGTGAGTGATGCGGCCCGCGCGGTCCTTGATCGGCGTGATCGTGGTGTCGGCGTGGTAGAGCTCGCCGGTCTTCTTCCGGTTGACCAGCACGGCGTGGAAGATCTGGCCGGCCAGAATCGTGTCCCAAAGTTCCTGGTAGAAATCGTGGTCGTGTGCGCCGGATTTGAGCAGCCGCGGGTTCCGCCCCAGCACATCGGCCGGCTCGTAGCCGGTGAGCGCGGTGAAGGCGGGATTGATGTATTCGATGCATCCCGCCGCGTCGGTGATCAGCACGGAATCGGCCGTCTGTTCGACCACGCTGGAAAGCTTGACCAGGCCCTCTTCCGCGCGCCGTCGTTGCGTGAGGTCGTGGAAGCTCCACACGCGGCCGACCGGCACGCCGTCGAGTCGCTGGGGCCGGGAAACCCGTTCGAACACGCGGCCATCCCGGAACTCGATCAGGTCCACGCTCTCCGCCTCCGGATTCGCGTAGAGTTCCCGCACCTTGGCGGCGAACGCCGCCGGATCCTTCATCTGCTCCGTCCCGGCGGCCAGCACGGCCGCGTCGTCGCCCGCCTCCACCACCGCGAGCGGGATCCGCCACATCTCGGCAAAGCGGCGGTTGTAGGAAGTGATGCGGCCCGAACTTTCCACAACCAGGATTCCATCCGCCGTGGCCTCCAGGGTGGACTGGAGCACGGAAACGGCCTGCCGCAGTCCCTGCTCGGCGCGGCGGGACTCGGTCACGTTGCGCACGATCGCGAGAAACTCGCCCACGCCGAGCGGCACCAGCCGCGTCTCGACGTGGATCTCCCCCGCCGGCCCGACAATGCCGTGCACGAAGCTCGCCATCGCGCGCTCCCGCGCGACCCGTTCCAACGCCTCGGTGTAGAGGCGCGTCACCGGCTCGGGAAACTCGACCACGTGATCGCCGAAGAACGCCACCAGCCCCGCCTCGGCCCGGGCGCCCGCCCCGGCGTGTTTCTCCAGGATCCGGCCGTCCTCGTCGAGCCGCAGGAGCAGGTCGGGGATTCCTTGCAGCAACGCACGGTTGTGCGCCCCGGCCTGCAGCAGTTCCTGCGAGCTCAGGTCGAGCGACCGTTCCAGCATGCCCCGATCCTGGTCGGCCTCGCGATACGCATCGTCCACCGCCTCCACGAAAGCGCGCCACTCCGGCGGCACCGCGAAGCCGGGACCAAAGTGCCGCTTGAGTTGGCGGCGCAGCAGGCTGTGCAACGTGGCGTCGTTCATGTCTCTGAGAGCGTCGTGATCGTCATGGTCTGGTTGTGCAGCTCGCAGCGCGCCCCGGCCGAGAACGGCGCGATCTCGCCGTAGGAGTAGAACCCGGTGAGCACTGCCGCCGGCCCGAGCACCTCGCGCACGCCCTCCACCTCCTCCTCGACCCGCTGCTTGAGCACGAGCTTGCGTCCCACGCAGCTGATCAGGATCGCGAGCTCGGCCGGCGCGCCCCCGGCGGCCTGGTGGCTGAGACGCGCGGCCCCGGTCGCTCCATCGATGAGCCGGTCGAAGTTCGCCTTCATCAGACGCGCATACGAGCCCTCCGGCATGTCGCCCGCGAAGGTCATGCTCTGCGCCACCTCGTCGACCGCGAGAATCGTGCGTACCACCGGCGCCTCGCCAGCGCGCGTGCGCAGGCTGAGCGGAAACAACAGCCCCGAGGCCGGCAACCGGTCCGCGTGTTCGCCCAAGTATCTCCGATACAACGCCAGCGCCGACTGGCCATCGAACTCGTGGAGCACGTTGCCCCGCGAACGCGTGATCAGGCGCTCGGGTCCGAACGAGTCCCAACCGCCGAGCGAGGCCGATCCGACCCGTAGGCTCCTCCCGTAGAACCCGACCGCCGCCACGCCCCCCGCCTCGGGCCGGCCGTCGTGTACCACCAACGTCTCCCGAAAGCGGTCGCCGTCGGCCGCGAGCCCGCCCGTCACGCTCACCCCGGCCGGTAGGCAGGAGGTGAGGCCGCGGACCAGTTCGCTACCATTGACCTTGAGGCCGTCGGAGCACACGAGCACATGGCGGAGCGGTTCGCCGGTTCCGGCCGTCTCGCCAGGAAACACTGACGGCAGCGAGGCCGCCAGCCGCTCACCGGCCACGAAGCTGTCACCGGCGCAGTCGGCCAACCCGACCGCCGCACCGAGCACCCGGGTGCTCCGAAACTGCAACGCCGTCGCCACCAGCGAGTCGTCGCTCACCTCGGTGCCGCAGATCTCCCCGGCCGTCGTGCACCCGAACAGCAGCGCCGCCGGATACCGGGCGCGCAGCGTGCCGAGCAAGTCCTCGCGAGCGAGCGCAGCGGGAGAGCCGAAGACCAGCACTAGGCGCGCGTCGCGTCCGAGGTCGTCGCCTCCGCCCTGCCTCCAGCCGGCGGCCGTCCAGACTAGCTGCTCGATTCTCATCGGGTGCCGCAGTGAAACCCACCGCGCCCCGGATGGCGAGCCTGCCGTGCCGCGCGTCGCGACAATCCGCCTCTAGTCCGGAGCCGAGTCCATCACGAGGTCATCGGCCGTGAACAGCCGCCGGTCGGGTCCGGCGCTGCGCACCTCGATCCAATCCGCCGCGAGCGGATGAAAATGGTACGGTGTGCCCCAGCGGTCGCACAGTCGGCCCTGCGGATCGATCGCCGGATGCCCCGGCGGAAGAAACGCCACCCCGAGGGGGTTCGCGCCGGCGAGCGCCCGCACGATCTCCTCGTTGAACCCGAGCGGAGGCACACCACCGCCGTGCACGGCCTGCAGGTAGTTGCGCAGCGCCGCACCGACGATCCGCACGTCGTCACGAGGCTCGGCCCCCGGCGCATGCAGGTCGTCGAACGCGCCCGGATCGGCCAACGGCACGGAGTCCCGTGCCATCGCAAACCCAGCCGCCGCCGAAGATGTCGACGGTTGAGCGCGCCTCCACCGCCAACCCGCCAACGCCCCGGTCAGGAGCGCCACCATCGCCACCGCAGTGAGCCGAGCCTTCATGTGGTTCGACTTCGATTTCGCCGGCCTGCGTCTCCGCCGGACAACGCGTAACCATTTCTCCATTTCTCGTGCCCAGGGGCGCGGCTCGCCGGCGCTCCGCGGAACCCCGCAAGAAGGCCGCCGCCAGGTCGGTGTCGGTTGAGCGCGCCACGCCAGCGGAGTCCACGCGGGCCGGTCGCGCCGCCCGACCATGCACTGAACTGGAAGCGTCCGGCCATCGCCCTCACGCCTGCATCAGGCCGAGCGGGCCGGTCGCGCCGGGGATGTAGAAGGTGGTGATGCGCGGCAGCACATCGGCCAACCGGCCTGGGCTCACCCCGAACCAGAGCGCGAGCTCGGCGAAGTACTCGTCCACGGAGAGCGAGGGGATCGTGACGCCGCGCCCGGTCACGATCTCGGAGCCGCCCAGCGCGAGGTCGGGATAGGAACCATAGACCCGGCCGCCATTGACGGCGCCGCCGAGGACGAAGTGGTTGCCGCCCCACGCGTGATCCGAGCCGTTGCCGTTGGAGGTGAGCGTGCGGCCGAAATCGGAGGCGCTGAAGAGCGTGACCCGCTCGGCCACGCCGAGCTCCTCGAGCGCGGCGTAAAACGCGGCGAGGCAGCGGCTGACGATGTCGAGCATCGCCGCCTGGGTGGCGATCACCTCGTCGTGGTGATCCCAGCCGCCGTAGTTGATGAAGAACGTCTCGCGGCGGTGCCCCACGGTGCCGCGCGCGGCGATGCTGCGCACGACCTGCTTGAGCTGCGCCGCCAGGTTGCGCGCTGGATCCGCGGTCGGCACGTAGGCCGGGTCCGCCCCGTAGCCGGTCTCGCCGGGAAACTTCGTCGCGAGGGCCGGCATCGCGGCAAGCGCGGCGGAGTAGAGGGCGGAACTCTCGAGCGAGTCCTGGAAATTCGTGGCGAAGGTGCGCTCCAGGAGGTTCCCGTACTCCTGCGCCAGCAGGCCGTTCACGGCGGCGGTGCGGGCGGCCGTGCGGCTAGTGTCGCCCACGGTCGTCTTGTTGTAGTCGCTCAACGCCACCGCACCGCCGGTGTGCGCCACGACCCCGCCGTTGTTTACGCTGGCCGAGGCGGACACGCTGTAGGGGAAGAGCGTGCGGCCGCTCTGCCAGACGTTGTTGCCGGAGAGCGAGAGGTTCATGCCGATACGCCGGTCGGCGTTGCCCGCATGAAGCAGGTCGGCCGCGAGCCCGGCCCAGCCGTGCAGCCGGCTTTCGGTCGGGATCGCGGTGTGCCACTGCTGCTGTTGATCGGAATGCGAATACAGGCCCCGGGGCAGCTTCGCGGTGAGGCCGGTGTACTGCGCCTTGGTGGTGCGCTCGACGAGCGTGCCGACGTTGGCCACGAGGGCGAGTTTGCCGCGGGTGAAGAGGTCGCGCAGTCCGGTCGTGCTCGGATGCAAGCCGAGCAACATCGGCGCGTAGGCCGCCGCGGGGAGCGCGAGCAACGCGGCGCGGTCGAGCGCGAGGCCGGTGGGATTGCTACCGGCGTTGTACACGCCGCCGCGGGTGGCGGCGTAGGCGGCGTGTTCCGCGCCGGCGGGCGCGAGGAAGTTGTAGGAGTCCTGCCCGCCGGCGAGGAAGAGGCAGACGAGCGCACGGTAGTCATCGGGGGAATCCGCGGCGAGCGGCAGATCCTGCGCGGCGGCCGCCGCGGCGAGCCGGAGGTTGAGCAGGGTCGAGACGATGGCGGTGCTGCCCACGGCGGCGCAGCTGGCCTGACGGAGAAAACGGCGGCGGGTGATCGGTTCGCTCATGGCGGGGCGGGGCTATTTGAGCACGCAGAATTCGGGGGAGATCAGGACGAGGTAGAGCGCCATCCGGAGTCGGTCGGTGGCGCGGGTCGTGCGGACCGCGGGGTCGGCCGTGGCGAGCGGATCGGGCAGGCGCCGGACGGCGCGCAGGACCTGCCGCAGGGTGGCGGGCGAGAGCTGGCCGGCCGCGAGGAGCCGGTCGAGCCGCGCCACGAGGGACTCGGGGTGGGTCGTGGCGTCGTCGAGCCAGGGCGCGACATCGACCGTGGTATCGAGCGCCGGATCGGTCTGGCCGGAGACATTGAGCCGCAGCGCCGTGTTGCTGAGCGTGCTGTAGTAGCGGTTCGGCGAGGTCACGCCGGTGATCGCATTCGTGATCTGGAACTCCGGCGCGACCAGGCCGGCGTCCTGCAACGGCCCGAGCGGCCGATAGTCGGGCGAGTAGAAGTTGAACACGCTCGGGGCGCTCAGCGGACGCTGCAGGAAGTCGCCGTCGAGGCTGCGGAAACCGCGGTGACGGCCGTCGGCCGGCACCGTGCCGAGCGCGCGCACCAGCGCCACGTAGCGCAGGTACGGCTCGCGCTGGAGACCCTGCGCGGGGAGAGTCAACCGCGCGGCGTCGCGCGCCTCGGGGTCGAGCAGGATCGTCCGGACGACGGCGCCCAGATCGCCCCGCACACCCGCGCCGTTGTCGGCGAAGACCGCCGCCACACGGGCGACGTATTCCGGCGACGGATTCGAGGTGACTAGACGCTGGATGAGCTGGCGGCCGAGGAAGGGGCCTACATTGGGATGAGCCGCCAGCACGTCGACCGCGGCGTCGACATCGGCGAGCGTGGCGGCGCCGGTGTCGGGCACGCTGGCGGTGCGGACGGGCAGCGTCGCGCCGCCGGGGAGTGTCTTCGGCTCCAAATCGTGGTGCGCGTCGAAACCGCGCATCGGATACCACGCGAGGCCGTTGCCGTCGAAAAAGCCGGCGGTCGGGACCTCGGTGGGGTCGGTGGAGCTCGCGAACCGGCGGCTGTAGCTGAGCCCGGTGAATACCCGGGCGAGCGCGGCGATGTGGTTGTTGTCGTAGGTCGGGATCGGCTGGCCGGCGCCGTCGAGCACGCGCGAACCGTCGGGGGCGAGCTCCCACAGCCCGATGGAGAACAACTGCATGACCTCGCGGGCGTAGTTCTCGTCGGGATAGCGGTTGCGCGCGGGGTCGGCCTTCCGGTTGCGGAGGTGGCTGAGATAGAGCCCCATCGCCGGATGCAGGCTCACGGCCCGCAACAGGTCGCGGTAGTTGCCGAAGGCGTGCGTGAGCAGGGTGTCCTGATAGGACGCGACACCGCGGGGCGTGGCGTCGAGGGCGCTCGCGCGGTCGCTCACCACGAGAATCTGGCCGAGGGCGTGAGCCACGCGCTGGCGCAGCGGGTCCGCCGCCGCGCCGCGTTGCAGCGCCCGCCGCCACCAGACCTCGGTGCGCTCGGTGGACGTGGCGTTGGTTCCCGGTGACGCCGCCGCGATCTCGTCCTGCCACTGCTGCACGAGCGGCAGATGGAGCTGGGCCGGCCGCGCGAGCTGGTCATCGACCCAGCCGGCGATCCCGAGCTGGCGCACCCGCGCGACCTCGGCCGAGTCGGCGCCGAACGCCGCCTGCGCGAGGAACCGCACCGCCTCCTTCTCCGACACCGAGCCCGCGGGCGAATCGGCCAGCGCGAGCGTCGCGGTGTTGGCCGCGCCGGCGGTGTAGTTGCCGCCCTTCGTGATCGTGACGACGATCGTCTCACTCGCTTCGGCGAGGGCATCGGTCCGCGGCACGAAACTCAGCCACACCTCGTCCACTCCCAGCCCGAGCGCAACCGAACCGGAAACCGGCCCCGTATAGTCCGTGCCGGGTGCAGCGGTGCCGGTCACGGTGAAGTTGACGACGATGGGATCGAGGTTGCCCGTGCGCCGCACAGCGACCACGCCGGCGTCCGGCCAATTCTCGTCCATCACGGGATCGAGCGCGGCCACCGTCACGGTGTTGAGCAGGCCGAGCGCAGCGTTGACGCGCGTGAAGTCGGTCACGGTCGTGGACCCCAGCCCTTCGGTGTTGGCGCGGGTCGCGTCGAAGCCGATCTGCCACTCCTCCCAGTCGGCGAGCCCGTCGCCGTCCGTGTCGACATCGCCGAAACCAAGCCGGAAGAAACCCGCAGCAACACCGGCGGTGGCGAACGGTGCCGATTGCACTCCTCCCCGTCCGGCGAAGACGCCGGCACTGGCCCAGTTGCCTCCACCGGCAAGCGTCGACGCCACGAACAATTCGTAACGTTTCCCCACCAGGGAGTCCCACCGCAGATCGAGCTCGCCCACCGCCCCCGCGGCGATGGCCAGACGCGGGGCCGAGCTCGCCGACAGGGGATCGGTGCCGGCCACGGCCTCGGTGGAGTTGGTGAAGCCATCGCCATCATCGTCGGCCAAGGCCGCGAGGTTGCCGGTGTCGAAGCGCAACTGCCAGATGTCGCTCTGCTGGTTGAGGTCGCGGTCAACGATGGCCGCGGCCGGAACGGCGGTGATCGCGAGCCCGGTCAGCGCGAAGGCTGCGCGCCGAAATGCCGCCGAGTGTTTGCGTGAGTGCATAAGGGTGCGGAGATGAGGGCGCCCCTCGCACCGATGGTAGCGGCGGCGAGGAACGCGCGCACCGTAGGTGTCGCCGGGCCCGGCACCAGTCCGCGTTGGACAAAAACCGATCAAAACAACCGCACCGCATCATGCAGGCCCGGCTTGTCGCCGCCCTCGCCCTCCCCTTTGCTCGCGATTCCCCGCCGCCGCGGTGAACCGCCATGTCCATCCCTTCGCTCACCGCCCTTCTCGACACCGCCCTCGCCGCCCGCGGCGACCTGCTCGGCACGCCCCACGAGGGCGTCGTGCGGCTCTTCAACGGTTTTCTCGAGGGCCATCCCGAGCTCGTCGCCGAGATGTACGCCGACACCCTCGTGCTGCTCAACCACGCCCGGCCGGCCGAGGCGGGTGAGGCCGCGCTCGAGGAGGCGCAGTGCTTCTACCTCGGGCGGCTTCCCTGGCTGCGCACCGTGGTGGTGAAATCCCGATACGTCACGCCGGCCGACCCGCGTTTCACCCGCAACGGCATCGTCACCCACGGAGAAACGCCCGCCCGCGAGGTGCGCGAGCACGGCGTGCGGTACGCGGTGGAACTCCTGCTCAACCAGGATACCAGCTTCTATCCCGACACGCGCCTGCTGCGCCGCTGGGCGCTCGACCATCTCGCCGGCGCGCGCGTGCTCAACACGTTCGCCTACACGGGCAGCCTCGGCGTCGCCGCCCTCGCCGGCGGCGCGGCGCGCCTCGTCCAGCTCGACCGCACGCGCGGCTTCCTCGAGATCGCGCGCGCCTCCCATGCGCTCAACCGCCACGCGACCACCGTCGACACGTTCTGGACCGGCGACTTCTTCGCCGCCGTCTCCCGGCTCAAACGCGACCGCGCCCTCTTCGACTGCATCTTCCTCGACCCGCCGTTCTTCTCCACCTCCGCCCAAGGCACGGTCGATCTCGTCGGCGAATCGCAACGCCTCATCAACAAGGTCCGCCCTCTCCTCGCCGACGGCGGCCGGCTCGTGGCCGTGAACAACGCGCTCTTCCTGCCCGGCGCCGACTACCTGCGCACGCTCGAAGCCCTCTGCGCGGACGGCTACCTCGCGATCGAGACGTTCGTGCCGGTCCCGGACGACTGCGCCGGCCCGGCCTCCACTCGAGTACGAGACCTCCCCGCCGATCCCGCGCCCTTCAACCACGCGACCAAGATCGCCATCTTGCGCGCCAAACGGAAGCCGGCCGCGCAGTAGCCCGGTCCCGATCCTCGCCCCTCGTCATCGGATACAGGTCGTCTCGAAATCTCTGCGCCCCATGAAGCCGGTCCTGCAATTCGTCATCGTCACGCTCTGGGTCACCGCACTGATCACCGGGACCGGCGCCATTCTCGGCGCCGCGCTGTGGCCCCTCGTCGGCGCCTGGGCCGGCAGCCAGCAGGCGCCTTGGGAGCTGGCGCTGACCGGCGCACGCACGCTCGGTTTCTATTTCTTCATCTGGGCGCCAGGCACCGGGATCGTGATCGCCGTGATCCGCGAACACCGCCGCCGCAAACAACTCCGCTGAGGCCTCGCGCGTTTCGACGCCTGCACCAGAATCCCCCGGCGCACCGGCGAGGCCCAGTCGACAGCGGTGCCAAGCCGCACCTTCGCGTTGCGTATTTTGGAGTGGCCCAGCGCCCCCGCCCTCTGCCTTAAACAACACCTGTTCTGCGCGTCCGCCGTGCTCCACCCAAACACGGACCAACCCCTCTTTCATGGACATCCAACCCTCCTCGCAGCCCCGCCCCACCCTCCAGACCCTCCCCGGTGACGACGTGCGCCAGATCATGTGGCGCTTCAGCGACCGCTTCGACATCCAGATGCTCGTCCAGTCGACCCGCAGCGTCGCGCGCGGGATCGTTGCGAAACTCGTCGCGCAAGGCGCGCGCAACTCGCACGACTGGACGCCCGAGAAGAACGAACTCCTCGCGGCCTACGACGCCGCCGGCATCACCACGGCGTTCATGGACCCGCACCAGGGCGGCTTCATCGAGGGCCCGAAGAATCTCGTCCTCTCGCTCCTGTGCTACGAACTCGCCTGGGTCGACGCCGGCGCCGCAACCGGCTCGCTCGCCGGCAACCTCGCGCTCTCGCCCATCCACGAGCGCGGTACCAAGGAGCAGCGCGACCACTACATGAGCAAGTGCGTGCCGCCGCAGCCTGGCGAGAACCGCACGATCTGGCGCGGCGCGTTCGCCCTCACCGAGCCGCTGCCGTACGTCGGCGTCGAGACCGGCCTGCTCTGCGGCAAGGTGAAGATCGCCGAGTGGAAGGAAGGCCAGGAGCCCATGCTCCACATCGACAAGCGCGCCCGGTTCATCAC
>JAEXPQ010000319.1 GCA_023446735.1 Verrucomicrobiota bacterium | reverse complement strand
TGCAGGATTGCGATCGCGGTCGGGATCTTGGTGACCGACCACCAATGATAGACCGTCTCAGGTGTGGCGGCGAGGTGGCGCGGGCGGTCCGCCATGCCGAAGCCTTTGGCGTACACCGTCTGCCCGTTCTTGGTCACCACGAGCGTCAGGCCCTGCGGGGTGCCGAAGCGGGTCAGCGTCTCCAGGTAGGCGTCGAGTTCGGCGACGCTGGTTATGTGCGGCGGGGGGCGGGGTGGCTGCGGGTAGAAGACAATCAGCCCGACGATCAGCAGCAGCGGCGGCGCCAGGAGAAAGGCCCATCGTTTCAGTCGGCGACGACGCGGGGGCGGGAACTGCATGGGATCTGGCGGAGCGGAGGAGGGGCGATCCTGCAGGGGCGGGAGCACCCGGCGGGTGGACGAGCCGGGTCCTACTTCGGTGCGGCGAGGGTGAGGGGGACGCTCACTTCGCGGCGGTTGCGCAGCACGGTGACCTGGATGGTCTCGCCGGGTTGCTTGCGCTCGAGGGCGAGCCGGAGATCGCCGGGGGCGCGGATCGGCTGCTCGTCGATGGCGACGATGATGTCGCCGAGGATGATCTCGCCGCGGCGGGTGCGCTTGGTCGGCTGGATGCCGGCCTTGGCGGCGGCCCCGCCCGGGGCGACGTCGAGCACGAGCAGGCCGCGGTCGATCCCGAGACGCTGTGCGATGTAGGGGTTGGCGACCTCGAGGTCGATGGAGGGGCGGCGGAGTTTGCCGTAGGCGATCAGCTCGGGCACGACCCAGTTGACGGCGTCGACCGGGATGGCGAACCCGATGCCGGCGGAGGCGCCGGAGGGGCTGCGGATCGCGGCATTGACGCCGATGAGGCGCCCGGCGGAGTCGAGGAGCGGGCCGCCGGAGTTGCCGGGGTTGATCGCGGCGTCGGTCTGGATGACGTCGCGGATCGGGGTGCCGTCGGCGGCCTGGATCTCGCGGCCGAGGGCGCTGACGATTCCGGTGGTGAGGGTCTGGTCGAGACCGAAGGGGTTGCCGATGGCGAAGACGGACTGGCCGACGCGCAGATCGTGCGAGGCGCCGAGCGGGATGGGGCGGAGCTTCTCGCGGGGGGCGTCGATCTTGAGCACGGCGAGGTCCTTCTCGGGGGCGACGCCGATGAGCTTCGCCTCCCAGGTGGTGCGGTCGGCGAGGGTCACGCGCGCCGCATCCGCGTTTTGGAGCACGTGGAAGTTGGTGATAATGTGGCCGGAGTCGTCCCAGATGAAGCCGGAGCCGGTGCCGAGCGGGATCTGTTCGACGTTGCGGCTGAAGAAGTCGGCCTGCAGGGCGACGGTCGTGATGTAGACGACGGCAGGCGAGGCCTCCTCGAAGAGGCGGATGTTCCGCAGTTCGCCTTCGCCGAGGTCGGTGCGCGGCGCGACCGGCCGGGACTCGGGTGCCGTCGCCGGCTTCTCCGCCGGGGCCACGAGCGTGGCGGCGACGGCCCGGGTGTGGGAAAGCCAGACGCCGGCGAGCAGGCCGGCGAGCACGAGGGAGAAGGATCCGAGGAAGAGCGAGCGACCGGTGACGTTCACGTGGCGAAGCATGGCCGCGCGAGGGCGAGTGAAAACGGGAAAATCAGCGGCGGCTTCCGGGGCATCCGCGCGTCGGCCGCCGGCAGCGCGAGGGCATCGGTCGCCGCCTTGGCTGGCGGTTGGCGTTGGCGCTCCGACCGGCTTCGGCCTTGCCTCCCGCGGTCCGCCTGCCGGTATCCGGAACACAAAGCATGTCCCTTCTCCTCCTCGTCGGTTGCCTGTGCTTCGTCGCTGGGCTCCTGCTCCCGGCCTATCGCAGCACCGGTTTCTTCTCGTTTGGCGGGCCGGGATGGAAAGTGTTCGCGATCACGATGCTGCTGTTCGGCGCCGGCTTCGCCGTGGCCGTGAAGGAGCCGGGCGAAAAGGCGCTGCTCTTCTTCATGCCGGGATTGCTCAATCTCGTCACCGTGACGTTGCTCGTGGTCGGGTTCACGCCTGCCCGCGGGGCCGCCGTCCAGGCGCTCGGCGGCGTGGCGCTCCTCGGCTGGGGCGCGGTGTTCCTCCTCCTGTTCACGAAGAGCCGTGGCGACCTGCGCCTCGGTTCGCTCTTCTGGGGGCTGGCGAATCTCAGCCTCGGGCTGCGCGCCATCCTGGCCTGACCTCGCCGCGCCGGAACGCTCCCGGGGGCATCCCGCTCCAGCGGCGAAACGCCACCGAGAACGAGTACACCGAACCGTAGCCGACAGCCTCGGCAATCGTTTCCAGCTTGGCCGGAGACGAACGCAACATCGTGCTCGCGCGGCGCATCCGCAGTTTCGTGAGATGGTCCATCGGGCTGCGCTGATAGTACCGGTGGCAAAGGCGTCGCAGGTGTTCCTCGCTCACGCAGGCCAGCCGCGCGAGTTCGGTCGCCGACCAGCCGCGGGAAAGGTCGCCATCGACCCTCTCCCACAGCCGCCACAGGCGCTGGTCGACGGCCTCGCTGCCCGCCAACCGGCGCGCCGTCGTGTCGAGGATCGACACCAACGACTCGAGCATCGCCGGCTGCGATGCCCCCGCGGCCTCGCGCGTGAGGATCTGTAGGGTCGCGATGAAGTCGCTTGCGTCGGCCTCGATCAGTTCGGGCCGGCTTCCCTGTAGCGCCGGCGCCGCCTCGGTGTCTTCGAAGAACACCCACGCGATTGTCCAGGGCCCGTCACCCTCGACCTCGAACGCGTGGTGCTGGCCAACCGGCGCCAGCAGCACCTGCCCCGGGCCCCACGGAACCGCCGCGCCGTCGACCAGCGTCCGCCCGCGTCCGTCCACCGTCGCGACGAGGTGGCTGTGCACCGAGCGCAGGCGGACCATGCGGTACGGCGCGCGAATCACGCTGTAGCCGACCCAGATGAAAGGTGCCTTTCGCAAAACCGGGAGATGCTCGCTGTCCAGCATTCGCTCCCGGCAGCGGCGGCCGACCAGGTGGGTTTCGCTCAAAAACTCGGGGGGTGGGCGAATTGGCATCGGGAAACAGGTCTGCTTAAATCGGCGCCTCCCGCCGGAAGCAACCTCCCGCACCACGCCAACCCCGCCATGCCAACCCTCCGCCCCCTCCGCGCCCTCGCCGCCGCGCTCCTCCTCATGCCAGCCATCCTCCTGCCCCAGGTTGTCGATATCCGCGATTCAAAGACCGCCACCGCCACCGAAACGCTCCAGGTGGCCGCAACGTTACCGACCATGGCACTGGCCTCGCCCGCCACCGGCGAAGTCGCACTTCTGCCAGGCCTCTTCCGCGAGCGCCGCGAGCTGACCAAGGCCTACCTGCTTCGGCTCAAGACCGAGGATCTCCTCCAGAACCACCTGCTCGAGGCCGGTGTGCGCATCGACAAGCCCGTCGAGCAGATGCTCCAGGGCTGGGAGGCGCCGCAGTGCCAGCTCCGCGGCCACTTCGCTGGCCACTGGCTCTCCGCCGCCGAGCACTTCGCCGCCCTCGACCACGACAAGCTGCTCTCCGCCCGCGCCGGGGAAGTCGTGCAAGGGCTCGAGCGCTGTCAGGCGCTCAACGGCGGCCAGTGGATCGGCTCCATCCCGGAGAAGTACTTCGCCATCCTCGCCGCCGACAAGGAGCCGATCTGGTCCCCCCAGTACACCGTCCACAAGACGATGATGGGGCTCTACGATGCGTACCGTTACTCCGGCGACAAAGAGGCCCTGCGCGTTGTCGTGCGCTCGGCCGAGTGGTTCCTCAGCTGGTCGGAACGCTGCGAACGCGCGGGCCGCGGCGCCGCGGTCTACGGTGGCGAGGCCGCCGGCATGCTCGAACTCTGGGCCGATCTCTACGCCGCCACCGGCGACGCCCGTTTCCTCACCTTGGCCTCGCGCTACGCGATGCCCGACCAGTTTCGCCAGCTCCTCGCCGGCGCCGATCCGCTCAGCAACAACCACGCGAACGCCAGCATCCCGTGGATCCAGGGCGCCGCGCGGCTGTACGAAGTCACCGGCGACGCGCGCTACCGCGAGATCGTCGAGCGCTTCTGGCAGCAGGCCGTCGAGCGCCGCGGCATGTTCGCCACCACCGGCGCCAACGCCGGGGAGTTTTGGATTCCGCCGCAGCAGTTCGGCCGCTTTCTCGGCAGTCGCACGCAGGAGCACTGCACCGTCTACAACATGGTCCGCGTGGCGCAGTACCTCCTGCGCTGGACCGGTGAGGCCCGCTTCGCCGACTACATCGAGCGCGCGCTCTACAACGGCCTCCTCGCCCAGCAAAATCCGCACACCGGCGCCGTCGCCTACTTCCTGCCGCTGCAACCCGGCGCGAAGAAGCAATGGGGCAGCGAGACGCACGATTTCTGGTGCTGCCACGGCACGCTCGTCCAGGCGCAGGCGATGTTCGAGGACCTCGTCTACTTCCGCTCCGCCGCCGGCGTGACGGTGGCGCAGTTCATCCCGTCCGAATTCACCTGGGGCGAGCCCGGCCGCCAAGTCCGCATCTCCCAGAAGAACGACGACACGCCCGCCACCGACGGTTTCGACAACGACGCCCAAACCGCCCGCAGCGCCGCGACCGGCAACTTCTCCGCCACCGGCGACACGACGCACTTCGGCATCGCGCTGCGTATCGCCGCTGACCAGCCCGCCAAGTGGACGCTACGCATCCGCCAGCCCACGTGGGCCATCGGGACCGCCACGGTCACGGTCGACGGCACCGTCGTCGCCGCCCGGCTCTCGTCCGCCGGTTTCCTCGAGATCGAGCGCGAGTGGAGAACAGCGAGTGTCACGGTGACGTTCGCCAAGCGCCTCGCTCGCGAGCCGTTGCCGGGCGACCCGAGCCGTTTCGCCCTGCTCGACGGCCCCGTGGTGCTCGCCGCGCTCACCGCCGATGAACCAGTGCTCGCCGCGAACGCCGCAATCACGCCCCAGTACGAGCACCAGTACGTCGCCGGCCGCGACTGGCAGTCGGGCCATTTCCTCGCCGCCGCGCGCCACGGCACTGTCGCGCTCAAGCCGCTCTACGAAATCGCCGACGAGACCTACTGCGTCTACTTCCGCGTTGCGGAGTGAGGAGCGCGAGGTGGCGCAGCCCCAGCGGCGCCGGCAAGCTGCGCTCCTACGCAGAGGCCGGCTTTCATCTCCGCGCTTGCGGTAGGGGCGTCGCTCGTCGACGCCCTTAAGCCGTCCGCTGCAACGACTCTCCCGCCTCCCGCGCCCGCAAGGGCTACCCGCCCGGCCGCAGCCGGCTGCTCACGTTGACCAGTTTCCGGTAACGCGCGGGCGAGCAGTTCATCCCGCGGGTGAAGACGCGCGTGAAATACCCGCGTTCGCCGAAGCCGGTCTTCGCGGCGATCTCGTCGAGCGAGGCCTCGTCGTAGTGGAGCATCGAACAGGCCTCCTCGAGCCGGAGATTCACGAGGTGCTGGAGCGGCGTGTGGCCGGTGCAGCGGCGGAACAGCCGGATGAACGCCGAGGGATGCATCCGCGCCTCGCGGGCCAGCGTCGCGTTGGCGATCCGCTCCGGGTATTTCTCGCGGATTGCGGCCACGGCGCGCGTGATCCGCGCATCCTCGAACCGTGGCGCCCAGCCGTTCCGCGGCAGCTGCAGCAACGCCGTGGCGATCAGGCTCTGCGCGAGGAACGAGGTGGCGATGTCCGCCGCGTCCGCCTCGATCGCGTCGCCGATGCGTCGGCACAGGTCGGCCTGCTCCTTCGTCGCCCGGATCTGAAAGACGGAGTCGGCGGCGGCGCGGAAAGGCGGTTCGACGAGGAAATGCTGGAACAGTTGCTGCACCGGATTCCGCAATCGCGACGCAAAGTGGGTGTTGGGCGGAATCAGCACGAGGGAGCCGGGCCGGAGGGGAACCGTTTTCCCGGCGACCACGATCTCGGCGCCGCGCCGGTCGTGCCAGTAGAGCCGCCAGAAGGGTGCGCAGTGGTCAGATACATCCCACGCGGTGAAGTCGCACCGATCGCACGAGAGCAGCTGGATCTGGTGGAGCGTCTGCGCGGTGCGCCAACTCGTGGCCTCGATCCGGGAGGGCATGCCCGGAACGTCCACAAGTTGGCCGCTCTTGTCCATAGGCATCGCGGCGGCGAAGGCGTTTAATGGGCGCGACGCCTCCGCGCCACCCCATGAACACCACCACGCTGATGCTCTCCTCGCTCCTTCTCGCCAGCTGCTGCCACTCCGCCGCCCTCGGCTCTGGCGACATTCCTGGCGGTGCCTCGTCGGCGTGGGGCCGCGGTCCCGAAGGCCAACGCAAGGCCGACCTCGGCGACGGCACCTACCTCAACCCGATCCTCGCTGGCGACCATCCGGATCCCTCGGTCCTGAAACACAACGGCGAATACTACATGGTCCACTCGTCGTTCGGCCAGGCGCCCGGCCTCCTCGTCTGGCACTCGCGCGACCTCGTGAACTGGGAGCCGGTCGGGCCGGCGCTGAACCGCTCCGTCGGCATCGTGTGGGCGCCGGATCTCAGCTTCCACGACGGTCGTTTCTCCATCTACCTGCCCGTGCTCAACGAGCAGGGCTTCACCAACATGGTCGTTTCCGCGACCGACATCCGCGGTCCGTGGAGCGACCCGGTCGATCTGAAGGTGGGCAACTTCGACCCCGGCCACGCCGTAGCCGCCGACGGCAGGCGGTATTTGTTCTTCAACGGCGGCAACCGCGTCGCCCTCGCCGCCGACGGCCTCAGTACCGTCGGCCCGGTCGAGCACGTCTACGACGGCTGGCCGATTCCAGAGCACTGGCAGATCGAGACGTTCGCCCAAGAGGGCCCGAAGATCCTGCGCCACGGCGAGTACTTCTACATGGTCCTCGCCGAGGGCGGTACCGCCGGTCCGGCGACCAGCCACATGGTCATCATGGCGCGCGCGAAATCGCTCGACGGACCGTGGGAGAACTCGCCCTACAACCCGGTCGTGCGTACCCAGTCCTCCGCCGAGAAATGGTGGTCGAAGGGCCACGCGACGCTCGTCGAAGGCCCCGACGGCAAGCAGTGGTACCTCGTCTACCACGCCTACGAAAACGGCTTCTACAACCTCGGCCGCCAGACCTTGCTCGAGCCCGTGGAGTGGACCGCCGACGGTTGGGTCAAAAACTCCGGTCACGATGTCGCCCGCCCGATCCCGATGCCCGCCGGCGGCACGCCCGTGCCGCACGGCTTCGCGCTCTCGGATGATTTCCGGACCAACAAGATCGGCACGCAGTGGAGTTTCTTCCAGCCCGCCGAGCCGCTCGCCGCACTCCACCGCTACGAAGATGGCGCGCTGATCCTGAAGGCCGGCGGCACCTCGCCCAAGGACTGCACGCGCCTCACCGCCGTCGCCGGCGACCAGGCGTGCGAGCTGCAGGTCGAGGTCGACTGTGACGACAGCGCCACCGCCGGCCTGCTCGTGTTCTACAGCGAGCGCCTCTTCGCCGGCCTCGGTTTCTCGAAGGATCAGATGCTCGAATACAGCAAGGGCGACACGACGGCCTTCCCGAAGCAGCTTCCGCTCGGCCGCCACTACTTCCTGCGCCTGCGCAACGACCGCCACATCGTCACCCTCTGGTACAGCGCCGATGGCGAACGCTGGACGAAGCATTGGTTGCAGATCGAAGTTTCCGGCTACCACCACAACGTCGGCGGTGGTTTCCTGAGCCTGCGCCCCGCGCTCATCGCCTCCGGCAGCGGCGAGGTGCGGTTCCGGGACTTCCGGTACCGCGTGCTGCCGTAGGCAAGGGCGTCGGCGAGCGACGCCCTTGTCCCGCAAAGTTTCACACTCCCAGCGGGGGCGGAGGCGGGGTGCTGCCGCCGCAGGCCGCCCGCGGCGCTCAGCCAATTCAACTGCCGCGTAGGCCAGCGAGCTGGCTCGCGCTCCGAAAGGCGAGTGCCAGCACGCCGACCTACGGTTTCACCAGTGGGAGGCCGGTCTCGCTCGTAGACTCGCGGCCGTTGCATGGTCACGCCTCAGGTCGAGACGATGCCGGAGAGGCGGGCGCGGAGGGCGTCGGGCTGGAAGGGCTTCTGGAGGAAGCCGGCCAGGCCGGCGGCGCCGAACTTCGCCACGGCATCCTGCTCGCTGTAGCCGCTCATCAGGACGACGGGCAGCTCGGGGCGCAGACGGTGGATCTCGCGGAAGGTCTCGGCGCCGTCGAGCTCGGGCATGGTGAGGTCGAGGAGGACGGCACGGAAGTTGTCGCGGCCGGCGTGGAAGATCTCGACGGCCTCCTGGCCATTGCAGGCGACGACGGCCTCGTAGCCGAAGGAGCGAAGCATGCGGGCCATGACGCTGCGCACGGTCTCCTCGTCGTCCACGACCAGGATACGCTTCACGGCCGGGGCGCTCGGCGGGGGCTCGGCGGGGAGGAGCGCGGTCTGCTCGGCGGCGGGGAAGAGGACGAGGAACGAGGCGCCCTTGCCGGGCTCGCTCTCGACCTTGATGGCGCCGTTGTGGCCGCGGACGATGCCGAGCACGGCGGAGAGGCCGAGCCCGCGGCCGGTGAACTTGGTGGTGTAGAACGGCTCGAAGATGCGTTGGAGGATCTCGGGCGGCATGCCGGCGCCGTTGTCGCTGACCTCGACGAACACGTAGTTGCCCTCCGGCAGATCGGGCGACAGGTGCGTGTGGTGCAGGTACTCGCGGGTGGCGCGCATGGCGCCGGTGGTGATGCGGATGAGCCCGTCCTTGTCGCCGATGGACTCGGCGGCGTTGGAGACGAGGTTGATCACGACTTGGCGCAGCTGGTTGACGTCGGCCTGGATGAGCGGGAGGTGCTTGTTGAGGAAGAAACGCAGCTTGGCCTTCTTCGTCGTGGAGAGCTCGAGCAACGGGCCGGCCTCGGTGATGAGCTCGGAGAGGTCGAGGAGTTGGACGACGAAGCGACCCTTGCCGGAGTAGGCGAGCATCTGGCGGCAGAGCTCGGCGGCGCGCAGGGAGGCCTTCTCGATCTCCTCGACGCAGTTGTAGGGCGGGGTGTCGGCGGCGAGATCGAGCTTGGCGAGCGAGGCGTTGCCGAGGATGCCGGTGAGGAGGTTGTTGAAATCGTGGGCGATGCCGCCGGCGAGCACGCCCAGCGACTCCAGTTTCTGGGTTTCCCGCACGCGGGCCTCGGTCATGAAGCGCTCGGCCTCGGCGGCCTTGCGGGCGGAGATGTCGCGGGCGACGACGAGCACGCCGCGGGGCGAACCGTCCTCGGCGGCGAGGGCGGTGGCGTTGCAGAGGAGCGGAACCGGCTGGGCGGCCGGGGCGGCGAGGAGGTCGATCTCGGCGTCGCGCACGGTGCCGCGGGCGAGGGCGTCGGTCCAGAGCTGCCGGGCGCGGGCGGCATCGGCGAAGCGCTGCGCGAAATCGACCCCGATCAGGCCGGAGCGCTCGGCGCGGGTGAGGGCCTGGGCGGCGGGGTTGACGTCGAGGATGGTGCCGGCGGCGTCGAGCACGAAGACGGGGTCGGGGCTGAGGTCGAGGAGCTGGCGGTTGTAGCGG
This sequence comes from Verrucomicrobiota bacterium, assembly GCA_023446735.1. Lineage (GTDB taxonomy): Bacteria > Verrucomicrobiota > Verrucomicrobiia > Opitutales > Opitutaceae > CAJCBL01. The sequence continues at coordinate 5,319 of JAEXPQ010000319.1, read as the reverse complement.
CTGAGCTCGTGGAGCTCCTCCTCGGCATGTTTGCGTTCGGTGATCTCCTGGATGACGCCGGCGATGGCCTGGGGCTGGGTGGCGTCGCGGGAGGCGGTGCCGTGGCCGTGGAACCAGCGGATGGAGCCGTTGCGGTCGAGGAGGCGGAACTCGATGTCGATCTGCGGGGTGCGACCTTCGCAGATGGCGAGCCACTGGGCCTGGAGGCGGTTGAGATCGTCGGGGTGGACGAGGCGCATCCAGTCCTTGGGGGCGCGGTTGGTGCCGGCGGGAAAGCCGAGAAGCTGGTCGAGCAGGCTGTCGTTGAGGAGCGTGCGGGAGGCGAACTCGTAGCGCCAGACGGAGGTGCGGCCGGCGGCGAGCGCGACGCGCAGATCCGCGGCGGAGCCGACGATGTCGCGGGCGGGCTCGGGGGGGGCGGGGGGGCTGGGCTGGGAGTCCATCGGGGCTGGGCGCGGTCCGGTCGGAGTGGGGCGGTGCGGGAGGGTGTCGAAATAGCGGGCGCCGTGACCGTTGGCAACCCCGTTGCCGGCGGGGTGATAACCCTACGGCAGGGGCGCAGGAAACGAGCGGGCGACGCGGGCGGCGGTGGTGGGAGGTTGAGGTTTAGGTTGAGGGGCTGAGCGAGAACGTGGCGCAGGCGTTCCTGCCGGCGAAATCCATTCCGCCGCTTCAGCTTCAACCTTCAACCTCAACTTCCTTCGGAATCGGCGGTACGGAAACCGTGCCGCTTCGGCTCAGGCGGCGCTCCAGCGGCCGAAGATGCCGCAGGGCAGCACGGTGTTGTCGACCTTGGCGGGCAGACCGATCTCGCCCACGGAGATGTGGCCGGAGCCGGCGGGCAGGAGCGCGGCGAGCAGGTTGCCGGCGACGACAGGGGAGAGGCGCGCGGTGTAGCTGTTGATCAGGAAGAACAGCGGGCGGTCGGAGAGGATCTTGCCGCAGTCCTCGAGCAGGCCCCAGAGGTCGTCCTCGAGCTTCCACATCTCGCCGGAGCCGCCGCGGCCGTAGGTGGGCGGATCCATGATGACGGCGTCGTAGCGTTTGCCGCGGCGCTGCTCGCGTTGGACGAACTTGCGGCAGTCGTCGACGATGTAGCGGATGGGCGCGGCGGCGAGGCCGCTGAGCGCGGCGTTGTCGCGGCACCATTCGACCATGCCCTTGGCGGCGTCGACATGGCAGACGCTGGCGCCGGCGCGCGCGGCGGCGACGGAGGCCGCGCCGGTGTAGCCGAAAAGGTTGAGGACGGAGATCTCGCGGCCCGAGGCGCGGGCCGCGCGGATGAGCTCCGAGCTCCACTCCCAGTTCACGGCCTGCTCGGGGAACAGGCCGGTGTGCTTGAAGCCGGTGGGGCGGATGCGCAGCGTGAGGTCGAGCGGCGCGTAACGAATGGTCCACGACTCCGGCAGCGGGCGGCGGAACTCCCATTTGCCGCCGCCGGTGTCGCTGCGGTGGTAGTAGCCGTCCCAGCCGCTCCAGGGCTGGCGATTGCGGCGGGGCCAGACGACCTGCGGGTCCGGGCGCACGAAGTTGAACTCGCCCCAGCGCTCCTGCTTCATGCCGTCGCCGCATTCGAGGAGACGGTAGTCCTCCCAGTGGTCGGCGAGTTGGATGGGCGAGTAGTCGAGCGGCATGGCGGGAGAGCGGACACGGGAAACGCGGCGCCGGAAAGCGAAAAGCGGCGGCGCGTCGCGTGAGGCGGCGGCCGCCGGCGCGAGCTCGTGCCTCAGCCGTAGTCAGCCGGTCGAGAGTCGAGACGACGAGCGTCGAGAGCCGGAGTGCCCAGCGAGCCGCCGAGCAAACCAGCGCACTGGATCAGCTCACCGACCGTTTGGCGCTCGTCCCTTGACACTCGTCCCTCGTCTGGATGGCTCAGAGCAGGTCGCGGTCGACCTTGCGGGCGAGGGCCTTCTCGAGCTCGCGGCGCAGCGCCTTCGGGCGGCCGTGCATGGCGGGCAGGAGCGCGAGCCAGTGGTAGACCTCCTCGCGCAGGTGCTTGGGCATGACCGGCTCGGTCTTGATCAGCCGGTCGAGCGCACGCACGACCTGGGCGGCGACGCGGTCGCACACGACCTGGGCGGCCGCGGTGGCGTGCTGCCCGGCGAGGCGGGTCCCCGTGTCGAGGCGTTGGTGACGCAGGGCGGCGGCGCGGTACGGGGTGAGGCTGTCGGCCAGGACGGTGACGGTGCGCGGGAAGTAGCTCGTCATCAGGTTCCACGGCTCGCGGAACTGGTCGCCGCCGTGGCGGATGTCGGTGCGCAGGAGCACGGAGGGGATGTCGGCGAACTTGGCGAACATGAACTCGACGACGGTGCCGGAGTCGAGCTCGGTGCCGTCGTAGTTGAAGAGCGCGAGGTCGGCGCCGAGGAGGGCCTGGATGTCCTGGTCGCGGATGCCGCGCAGGCTGCGGCGGCGGATGTCGAAATCCTGCGGCAGGAGGCATTCGAAGCGGCCGTGGGAGCGCTCGTAGATCGCCTCGGCGAGGTAGGCGTTGCCGACGAGATGCTTGGTGTTGAAGAGTTCGCCGCCGAAGTAGACGGAGTAGGGCTTGGTTTTCTTCACGAGGAAAGCGGGAGTGTACGGCGGAGCGGGTGCGGCGGCGAGGAAACGCCGGGCGCGCGGGCGGGAGCCTAGGGGGGCGGCAGCAGGAGGCGGTCGATCACCTGCGGCTCGTTCGCGTTGCGCCGGGCCTCCTCGGGCGTGATCTCGCCGGTGCGCACGAGCGCGTGCAGGTGGTGTTCGAGCGTGATCATGCCGTCGTTGTGGCCAGTCTCAAGCTGGGTGTACAGCTGGTGCCAGGCGCCGGTACGCACGAGGTGAGCGACGCCGGCGGTGTTCTTGAGAACCTCGACCGCGAGGCGGCGGCCCCCGGTGCGGCGGGCGACGAGTTTCTGGCTGATCACGTACGAGAGGCTGAGCGAGAGCTGGGAGGCGATCTCCTTGGTGCGCTCGGGCGGGAAGAGGTCGACGATGCGGGAGACGGTGCCCTTCGCGTCCCTGGTGTGGAGCGTGGAGAACACGAGGTGGCCGGTCTCGGCGGCGGTGAGGGCGAGGGCGGTGGTCTCGGCGTCGCGCATCTCGCCCACGAAGATGATGTCGGGGTCCTCGCGCAGGGCGCTGCGCAGGCCGGCGGAGAAGGTGGGAATGTGGAGCCCGAGCTCGCGTTGCGAGAAGAGCGCGCGGCGGCTGCCGAAGACGTGCTCGACGGGATCCTCGAGTGTGATGATGCGGACGTTACGGCGGGCGTTGATGTGCTGGAGGAAGCTGGCGATGGTGGTGCTCTTGCCGCTGCCGGTGTTGCCCGCGACGATCACCAGGCCCTGCTGCAGGTCGCAGATCTCCTGCGCCACGCGCGAGTCGGGCAGGCCGAGCGACTCGAGGGACGGGATCAGGCGGGGCAGCACGCGTACCACGGCGGCGAGGCCGTCGCGGTCCCGGAACGCGTTCAACCGAAAGCTCAGGCCGCCGGCGGGCCAGGCGAAGCTGGCGTCGATGTCGACGGGCGGGGCGGCGTGGAGGCGTTCGAACTGTTCCGGCGTGAGCAGGGCGCCGACGAACAGCTCGACGACCTCCGGGCGCATCACGGTGCCGTCGCGCAGCGGCACGATGTCGCCGTCGTAGCGGTAGAAGGCGGCCTCGCCCGTCTTGAGGTGCAGGTCGGAGAAGCGCGAAATGCCGTCGACCATGTGGGCGGGGTCGTTGAAGACCGCGAGCAGGTCGCGCAGGCTGAGCATCCGGCCGGCGACGGCGTAGACGGGCTCCTCGAACGGGGTGGCCATGGTGGGCGAGACGGTAGGTGCTTTTCGGTGGCCGGCGAGTGCGGAGTGGGGCGCGCTTGAACCGGGGCCGGGCGGGGCCGTTCTCCCGCACATGGAGAACATGCCGGAGAAGCTCGCCGGGAAGCTGCGGCCGCCGTCCCCGGCGGCGGTGGCGCTCGGGTTCGCCACGATCTACGTGGTGTGGGGCTCGACCTACCTCGGTATCCGGTTTGCGGTGGAGACGATCCCGCCGTTCCTGATGGGCGGATCGCGCTTCCTGGCGGGCGGGCTGCTCCTCCACCTCTTCCTGCGGCTGCGGGGGGCGGCGGCGCCGAGCCGCGCGCAAGTGCGCGAAGCGGTGGTGATCGGCGCGCTCCTGCTGCTCGGCGGCAACGGGCTGGTGAGCTGGGCGGAGCAGTTCCTCCCGTCGGGCCTCACGGCGCTGATGGTCGGCGCGACGCCGCTGGTCTTCGCGGCGTTGGAGTGGGTGTTGCCGCCGCATCGCCGCCCGGGGCGGATGGGCCTTGTCGGGATCGCGCTCGGCACCGCGGGAGTGGCGTGGTTGCAGGCGGGAGGCGCGTGGGCGGGGGCGTTCCCGTGGGGCGCGATGGCGGCGCTCGCGGTGGCGAGCGTGAGCTGGGCGGCGGGTTCGCTGCGCTCGAAGCGCAACCACGGCGGCGGGGATCCGTTCATGGCCGCGAGCCTCCAGATGCTCTTCGGCGGTTTGCTGCAGCTCGGGGTCGGCGCCGGGCTCGGCGAATGGACGCGGTTCGAGCCCGCCGCCGTCTCGTTGCGTTCGGGGCTGGCTTGGCTGTACCTCGTGCTGGTCGGCTCGCTGATCGCGTTCGGCACCTACATCTGGCTGTTGCGCGCGAGCACGCCGGCGAAGGTCGCCACGTACGCCTACGTCAACCCGGTGATTGCCGTGTTCCTCGGCTGGGCGTGCGCCGGCGAGGCGGTGACCGCCTCCATGCTTGCCGCGGCGGCGATCATCGTGGCCTCGGTGGTCCTCATCACCCGGCAAGCCGCGGCGACCCGGGGATGAACCGGGCGTGGGTCAAAGACCCGTGATTCGCCGCGGCGGACCGGTAACCGGCTTGGCCGCCGACGTTCGTAGTGCGAGGAGCAGGGCGGGCCCGGCCGCGGGTGCAGGGGTCTCCCCTGCCGGCCGGGTGCAACCCGAACCGTCACGCCCATGCGCCTCCTTCGTACTCCCGCCCCCGCCTTCTCCCGGTCCGTCCACCGTTGCCTGGCCGTGGGCGCGGCCGCGCTCGGCGCCACGCTCGGCGGGGCGGCGCCGACGATCACCGTGCAGCCCGCCCCGGTCTCGGTCGTGGCGGGCCAGCCGGCGGTGTTCACCGTGACGGCGAGCGACGCGACGCCGCTGTCGTACCAGTGGTGGCGCGACGAGGAGGCGCTCGTGGGCGCGACCGGCGGCAGCCTCACGGTCCCCGCGACGACCCTCGGCGACAGCGGCGCGGTCTTTCGGGTGACGGTGGCCGGCGCGACCGGCAGTGTCCTCAGCGCGCCGGTCGCGCTCACGGTCGACCCGGTGCTGCCG
>JAEXPQ010000287.1 GCA_023446735.1 Verrucomicrobiota bacterium | reverse complement strand
GGCTCGCCTCCGGCCCGGCTCGGCCCGGGCGGGTGCGAGGGCGGGGCGCGGGTTCAGGCGGCGCGCCCGTGCTCCGGCGGGGCGGCGCAGCCGCGGGGACGATGGCGACGCCGGTAGGCCCCGGGGGTCTCGCCGGTCAGCCGGCGGAAGACCACGCACATGTATTCGGTATAGTCGTAACCGGTGAGCTCGGCGATGCCCTTGAGCGGCAGGTCGGTCTCGACCAGCAACTGCCGGACCCGCGCGACCTGGACCCGCCGGATCTCGGCCTGGGGCGACCGGCCGAGGTAGTGGCGGAACTTCTTCTCCAGCTGGGACCGCGACACGCCGACCTCGGCCAGCACGGCGTCAACGGTCAGGCCTTCGCAGCCGTGCGCCGCGATGTGGCGCACCGCGGCCGCGACCGCGCGATCCGGAATCGCGATCGAATCCGTCGTCTTGCGAAAGACGACTCCGGCCGGATCGACCCGCAGGTCGCACACGGGTGTGTGCGTGCCCTGAAGCCGCCGGTGCAGATGCTCGGCCGCGCGGAAACCGACCTGATAGAATCCGGGATCCACACTGGAGAGGGTCGGAGTCGAGAGCTCGCAACGCACCACGTCGTTGTCGACCCCGAGCACCGCCACCTCCTCGGGCACCAAACAACGCGCCGCGCGCGCCGCCTCGAGGACCTGGGCGGCCCGCCGGTCGTCGCAGGCCATCACCGCCACCGGTTTGGGCAGCTGCTGCAACCACTCGGCCAACACACGGCCTTCGCGTTCACCCCGCACCGGGTTCCACTCGCCGGCTTCCAGCTCCAGTTCGAGCGGTTCGTGGCCGCCAAGCCGCACGGCCTCAACGAAGCCTGCCTGCCGCTCGCGCGCCCGGGCCTGTTCGCCGCACCCGACGAAACCGAAGGACCGGAAACCGCGATCGAGGAAACACTCCGCCCCCATCGCCCCGGCCGCCGCATGGTCGCACCGGACCTTCGAGACGCCGGCGTACCGCGGCCCATCGTCGAGATCCACCAGGGGCACGCGGAACTCGGCGCACGCCTCCACCAGCGCCTGCGAAGTGTGGCGGCTGATCACGCCGTCCCACCCCTGCGCGAGCTGCCAGCGCAGCTCCGCGGTCGAGCGGGGCCGGTCGTCGATCTGCACGCTCCAGTCGCCGTGCGACTGCTGGTAGTGGGCGATGCCGCGCAGGATCGTCGCGGCCACCTCGTCGCGTTGCCGGAACACCAGCAGGACGCGCGCGGTGCGGCGGGTAGCGAGGGCGGGCTCGCCGGACGGGGCACCGAGGTCGGGCGCGCCTTCGAGGTCCATCGCGAGAAGTGTGTCGGACTCGTGCATAGGGGGATCGGGCTCCGCGCAAAAACCCGTGAGGCGATAAATCCCTTCACCGACACGTCCGCCGTTCCGTCCACAGGGCCCGCCACGCCCGACGTGGTCGGCCAACCTTCTCAATCGGCCCGGCAACCATCCTCCGTGGATCCCATTTCCGACCCCGGTTTGCGCCAGCCCGCGGCGAAAACAGGAATCGTTTCCACCGGCGCGGAGGCGGCACGCAGGCCGCGCGAATTCCGCCGACGACGCTCAACCGAGCACGCCGGCGATCAACACGCACGCGAACGAGCCGAGCCACAACACCCAGGCCGTCAGCGCGGTGCGGAGCCAGAGGCGCGCGGCGAACTCGATCGTGGCCTCGCGGGAGTCGGGAGTGGAGAGGGCGGGGAACTTGGCGGGGGTCGGCGACATGCGCGCATCCTGCCCGAGAGGGTTGGACATCGGCCGTCCGGCCCGCAGAAAGGGACCATGCCCGACACGCCCCCCGTGCGCCTCACCCGACCGCCCTACGAGCGGATGGCCCACATCCACGAGCAGCTCCAGCTCGACAAGCATCCCAACTGCTCCTCCCTCGGCGCGCACTTCGAGGTCTCGCCGAAGACCATCCAGCGCGACATCGAGTTCATGCGCGACCGCTGGCAGTTGCCGATCGAATACGACGAGGTCCGCCACGGCTACTACTATTCCCAGCCGGTCGAGAACCTCCCGCTGGTCACCATGACCGAGGGCGAACTCGTCGCCCTGCTCGTCGCCCAGAAGGCTGTGGAGCAGTACGCGGGCACCCCGTTCGAGGCCCCGCTCACCAACGCCTTCACCAAGCTCACCGCGCAGCTCGACGGCCCCGTGAGCGTCGCCCTCGGCGCCGCGCGCCATGTGTTCTCCTTCAAGGCGGCCGGTCCCGCCCGCGCCGACCTGGAGCTCTTCCGCCGCCTCAGCCAGGCCGTGCTCGAGACCCGCGCGATCGCCTTCGACTACCGCGGCCTGCACGACACCGCCTCCGCGCGCCGCCACGTGCAGCCGTGGCACCTGTGCTGCGTCGACGGCCAGTGGTATCTGATCGGCTACGACACCGACCGCGCCGCCAAGCGCACCTTCGCCCTGCCCCGCATCGCCGCCGTCGAGCTCACCAAGCGCACCTTCCCGCGCCCGGCGAAGTTCTCCATCCGCGAGCACCTCGGCGGCAGCTTCGGCATCATCGCCGGCACCGGCGACTACCGCGTGCGCCTGCGGTTCGACACCTGGGCCGCCCAGCTCGTCCGCGAACGCTTCTGGCACGACTCGCAGGAACTGGTCGAGCGGCGCGACGGCGGCGTCGAGCTGGTGCTGCAGCTGGCCGACCTCGCGGAGGTGGAGCGTTGGGCGCTGAGCTGGGGCGAACACGTCGAGGTCCTCGGCCCGAAGGAGCTGCGCCAGCGGATCGCCGCGATCGGCGCGAAGGTGGCGGCCCGCCACACGGACTGAGCCAACGATGCGATTGCCGCCAACCGACGGGCGATTGGGCCCACAACGGTGAACCGGTATCAGGAGCGCGTGCGAACACGCTACGCGGCAATTGAATCGTGAGGCGGAACCCGCGCGGCCAGCGCCCGCTCGTCGGGCGCCTTACAAACACCCCAGTTTCGCACCGGAGATTCCCCTGCTTCGGCACTTCAGCCCGCGCGCCCGGCGCCGATGAGCAACGGCACTCTTGTGCCGCTCGGTGCGCCCCGTGCGGTGCTCGGGATCAACCGTCATGCCGCCCGCTCCCGTCCACCGTCGCTGCCTGGTCGTCGAAGACGACCCCGCCTCGCGCCGCCTCGCCGCCCGCGTTCTCGAAGGCGAAGGCTGGCATACCGCGCATTGCCGTTCCGCCGAGGAGGCCCTCGCCCAGAACGGCGATTCCGTGCCCGACCTGCTGCTGCTCGATCTCGGCCTGCCGGGCATCGACGGTCTCACCCTCTGCCGGCGGCTCCGGGCCGACGCGCGCTGGGAGGACACCCAAATCATCGTCTGCACCGGCCGCACCGATCCGGCCGACCTCGCCGCCGTGCTCGATGCCGGCGCCGACGACTATCTCACCAAGCCCGTCGCCCCCGCGCTCCTGCGCGTGCGCCTGCGCATCGCCGCGGCCCGCGTCGACCGCAACCGCCACCGCCGCGAGCTCGAGCGCGAGGCCACCGCGTTCAAGTTCAACGCCGAATCCAGCCAGGACCCCGTCTACTGGATCGATCCCGCGCACCACTTCCGCTTCGTCTGGGTCAACGACGCCTGCTGCCGCCACTTCCTGCGCAGTCGCGAGGACCTCGTCGGGGTCGCGCTCGAGGACCTCGACCCGACCTTCGGCGTCGAACAGGCCTCGGTCCTGCGCGAACAGCTGCGCACCGGCGGCTCGAGCGTCTTCGAGGCCCTCCATCTGCGCGGCGACGGCAGCCTCGTCCCCGTCGAGATCTCCGCCAACCGTTTCCTGCACGACGGGCGCGAGTACGTGACCGGTTTCATCCGCGACATCTCCATCCGGAAGGCCAACGAGTCCACGCTCGCCCGCGCCGCCCTCCTGCTCGAACGCCTGCCCGACGCCGTCTTCTGCACCGAGACCGACGGCACCGTCACCTTCTGGAACGAAGGCGCCGAACATCTCTACGGCTGGCCCGCCGCCGAGATCCTCGGTCGCCCCCTCGCCAATCGCCTGCCCGCCGAGGCCGCCACGGAGCTGCGCCACCGTTTGACCCGCGCCGCCGCCGGCGGCGAGTGGAAGGGCGAGTGGCTCGACCACCGCCGCGACGGCAGCCGGGTCTGGACCGACACCGCCCTCATCCCCTTCGTCGACCGCGACGGCCGCCCCGCCGGCCTGCTCGGCATCGCGCGAGACATCACCGCCCGCAAACACGAGGAGGAGCAGCGCATCGCCTTCGAGCGTCAGATGCAGGAAACCCAGAAGCTCGAGAGCCTCGGCGTGCTCGCCGGCGGCATCGCGCACGACTTCAACAACCTCCTCACCGGCATCCTCGGCAACGCCTCGCTGGCCAAGCTCGACCTCCCGGCCGAATCCCCGCTCGAGCCGACCATCGCCCAGATCGAGACCGCCGCGCTGCGCGCCGCCGAACTCTGCCGCCAGATGCTCGCCTACTCGGGCAAGGCGCAGTTCGTCATCGCCCCGCTCGACCTGCGGCGCCTGGTCGAGGAAACCGCCCGCCTGCTCCACCTCTCGCTCACGAAGAAGGCCAGCCTCGTGCTCGATCTCGCGCCGAACCTCCCCGCCGTGCTCGCCGACGCCACTCAGCTGCGGCAGGTGCTCATGAACCTCGTGCTCAACGCCGCCGAGGCCCTCGGCCACCATCCCGGCACCATCACCGTCTCCGGTCACCCCCGATTGGTCGCGCGCGAGGAGCTCGCCCGCTTCCACACGCCCGGCGACCACCCCGGCGGCCCGAGCGTCGAGATCCGCATCGTCGATACCGGGTGCGGCATGACGCCCCAGACCCTCGCCCGCATCTTCGACCCGTTCTTCACCACGAAGTTCACCGGCCGCGGCCTCGGGCTCTCCGCCGTGCTCGGCATCATCCGCGGCCACCACGGCGCGCTCGATGTCGCCAGCACCCCGGGAACGGGCACCACCTTCACCATCGTGCTGCCCGTCGCCGCGACCCCGGCCGCGGTGGCCGTCAACACCCCGAGCGCCGCCGCCTGGTCCGGCGCCGGCACCATCCTCGTGGCCGACGACGAGGAGCCCGTGCGCGACGTGCTCGCCAACATGCTCGAACGCCTCGGCTTCACCGTCGTGACCGCGGCCGACGGCGTGGAAGCCCTCGCGAGTTTCCGCACCGCCCCCGCGCGTTTCGCCGCCGTGCTGCTCGATCTCTCGATGCCTCGTCAGGACGGAATCGAGACCCTTCGCGAGATCCGCGCGCTGCGCGCCGAGACCCCCGTGCTGCTCATCAGCGGCCACGGCTCCGGCGAGATTCTCAGCCAGTTCGCCGAGGAACGGCTCGACGGTATCGTGCAAAAGCCGTTCACGACGCCGGCCCTCCGCGAGGCCCTGCAACGCGCCCTCGCCCAGCCCGGCGCCGCCACGCCCTAGCCTGCTCTCGCCGAGCCGCCCGGCCCTCGCAACCGTACCCTCGTCGTCCCTTCGTTCGAGGGAACCGTCCACCGTCAGCCAAAGAGACAAGCCGCTCAGAAGGAGCGGGCCCGGTCCGCCAGTCTGGCCCCCTTTCCGAGCGAGCATGAGCTGCGTTCCGCCTCCCGTCCGCGCCACCGCCGTCGCAGGATCGCCGCGAACGCGTCTTGCGGCCACCCGTCGGATTGCGCGCCAGGCCCATCTGTGCTTCTCCTTCCTCCGCCGCCCATGAAGGACTCAGAGAAGCGGAAACAGACCAAGTCCAAGCGTCCCCGGGCTCTTTCCGCGAAGGCGCTCGACGCCGAGATCGCGGCCTTGCGGCGCGACTGCGCCGCCCCCGGCCTGATCTCCGGCATCCACAACTACTGCGACCGCTGGTGCGAACGCTGCCCGCAGACCGCCCGTTGCGCGGTCTACCGCTCCGAAAAGCGCCGACAGGATGTCGGCGCCGGTGCAACCGACGACACGGGTAACGAGGCGTTCTGGAACGAACTCGTGGTCTCCTTCGCCGCGGTCGTCCGCATGATCCGGCGCGACGCCAAGCGACGCGGCATCGACCTCGACTCGCCCGAACTGCAGGCCGAGACCGAGCGCGCCGACCAGAAACGCCGCCGCGCCGCGGCCCGCTCCGGGTCCGCGCTATTCAAGGCCGCCTCCTCGTACCGAAAAGCCGGGCACAACCTCCTGCGCGCCATCCCTGGCGCGCTCGCCGAAACCGAAGAGGCCCTCGTCACCGAAAGCCGCCTCGGCATCGGCCAGCCGGATGCGACGGCCGCCGCGATCCGCGACGCGCTCGATATCGTGCAGTGGTATCTGTTCTTCATCGAGGTGAAACTTCGCCGCGCCGTGCAGGGAGCCGTCGACGAACGCCAGTTGCACATCGAGGATCTGCCGCGCGACAGCGACGGTTCCGCCAAGATCGCCTTGCTTGCGATCGACCGCTCGCTCGCCGCGTGGGCACGCCTGCGCGAGCACTTCGCCGCCGAGCACGGCGACGCCATCCTCGATCTGCTCGTCCAACTCGAGCGCCTCCGCCGCGCCGCCGAAGCAAAGTTCCCCGCCGCCCGGGAGTTCAAGCGGCCGGGGTTCGACTGAGGAGTCGGAGGCTAACTCGGTGACGCGCCGGTCGTGACCGCGCGGTGGCGGATCGTGGCGATGAGCTGCTCGCACTGCTGACGGACCGACTCGCCCATGTTCTCGGTCGTGATGTGCTCTTTGATGCCGCGGGCCATCTTCGGCTTCGCGTCGTCGTAGGACCACTTGCGTTTCCAGTCGGCGCCCAGCCACTGCTCGAGCGCGGCCTCGATCGGATCGTGTGGCGCCAAAGCAAACTCGGGCACCGGAGTGCAGTTGGTCAACTTGCGGTAAGCCGCGGCTATTGCGGCAGGCGGGAGGCAGTTCTCGATCTCCTTGCCTTCGGTGATCCAACAGAACACGCCCGCCTTCTCGCACTCGGCACGGATGCGCTCCTTGGTCGCGTTGATCGGTGCGTCCGCGGAACGCCGGTCACTGTCGATGAGGATGGCCGAGTGCTGGTTGATCCGCAGAAGCTGGATGAGGTCGTCGGCATCCTCGGTGGCGTCGCGTTCGCAGCTCACGTGCGACAGCAATTTCCCGCCGTAAAACATCACCGCGTAATCGATTCCCTCGCGCAGGTCGGGCGCAAGGAGCTTGAGCCAGTGGTTGAGGTAGATGCGGTCGCTCGGTCCCTCGACCCAGACGACGCTGTTCGCCTGCAACAGATCGCTCGCCTGCACGCCGAGATCGCGGAGCGCCCGCAGCGAGTCCGCCGTGGTTTCGGCCCGCCGCGACTTGGTCACGCCGTCCTCCAGCCAGAGGTGGATCACGTCGGTGTCTTCGCTCGGCGCGATCAACGCCGGCGAGTGCGTCGTGATCACGTAGCGGTTCTCGGTCTCGGTCCGCAGGAACTCCAGGAACCGCCGCTGCAACAGCGGGTGCAGGTGAATCTCCGGCTCCTCGATGCAGACCAGCGCGTTGCTGTGCAAAAGCACGGCAATCGCGAGAATGATCAATTCATGGATGCCTGTGCCAAGAGATGAAAGTGGTAAGCGGCAAGAGCCCGTGTTGACGATGATCGCCTCTTTCTTGTGCCCAACTGACAGGCTGATGCTCGGATTCTCCGTGAGTTGCCTAAGCAATTTTTGAACACGCAAGAACTTGTCGGCATCGCCATCGGCTCCGATCTCGGGAATTTGCCAAGAGGCCAGCAGTTCCACAATCCCAGTACCTTGAATCTCGTACCCTTCGCCCTTCCGGATCTCCCGGAACTGTGGGATCATGCAACATCTTGGAATCTGCGGTACCAGAAGAGCCAAGATCCCGTTGCCTACGGCCGAATAGAACGGCCTCGTCTCTTCCCGGCCAAGTCTTCTGGTAAAATGTCGATTGGTAAACTTTTCGAAGAGCACGCTGAAGTCTGCGAACGAAAGAGATTCGAGGCCTGGATAGCTCCCATCATCAACAACCTCTGAGCCAAATCCCTTCCAATCGAGGGTGATCCGCCCGTCACCAAATGCTGGTTCGTTCGAATCGGAAGCTCCGGAAAGAGGAAATCGCGGACGGATCGATTTGCTCCGCTGATGAAACTCTATCTCTGAGAAATCCTGCCCGTTCCCCCGCCCGCACATCCGCTCCAGCGCCCGCAGCACATTCGACTTCCCGCAGTTGTTCGCGCCGACCAGCACCGTGATCTTCTTCGAGAGGTCGATGGTCACCGGCTCCTCGCCGATGCTGCGGTAGTGACTTACGCCAAGGTGGGTGAGCTTCATGGCTGGGGTGGTTCAGGGCAGTTCGTCCGACAGTCCAAGCCTGCCGAAGGCCGCGACGTATTGGAAGCTCCGGTTTCCGGTGCAACGCTCCGAGCTTCCCCGCCTCGCTTCACTTACTGAGATCCACCGCCTCCAAGATCGCCGGCGCGAGGTAGGTCTTGCCCCAGTTACCGCGGGTAATCTGGCGCAGATGGCCGGACGCGACGAGCTGCCTGACCACCTTCGTTGCCGTCGGCTGCGTGACGGCGAGCGCCCTCGCAGCGGAGGCAATGGTCACGTAGGGATTGCTCAACAGCGCATCGGCCAGTCCCGCCGCATTGGGCGATTTGATCGCGTGCAGGTACTCCTCGCGTAGCGCGAGGAGCTTGCGGGCGCGGGCGATGGCGTCACGTGCCGTCTCCTCCACCCCTGCGAAGAAGTAGCGCAGCCAAGCGGCGTAGTCGCCGTGCGTGCGGATGCGCTGCAGGAGGTCGTAGTAGTCGGAGCGGTGGCGCTCGATGAAGTCGGAGAGGTAGAGCAACGGCTGCGAGAGCCGTCCGCGCTCGATCAGGAAAAGCGTGATCATCAGGCGGCCAACGCGGCCGTTGCCGTCGAGGAACGGGTGGATCGCCTCGAAGTGCTCGTGCATGATCGCGCACTGCACGAGATCGGGCAGCGTGTCGCGGACATGCAGGTACTGCTCCCAGGCCGTAAGCACCGCGGGCAAGTCCTCAACCGGCGGCGGCACATAGGGCGCGGTGGTCGGCGTGCTTCCGGCCGGGCCGATCCAGTTCTGGGTGCGGCGGAACTCGCCCGGAGTGGCGTGCTTGCCGCGCACTCCCTGCATGAGCTTTTCGTGGAGCTCGCGGACCAGACGCGTTGAAAGCGGCAATTCACCGAGCCGGGCAATGCCGTGCTCGAGCGCCACAACATAGTTGCGGACCTCCTGCACGTCAGGGATCGCGCTTTGGCTCGGGTCAGGAGTGCCGGCCTCGTCGAGCAAAACATCGGAGATTGAGGCTCGGGTGCCTTCGATGCGCGACGACAGCACAGCCTCGCGCCGCACCAATGGCGCGATCAGCAGATGCGGATTGGGCAATTGGCAGCCCAGTCCGGAGAGTTCGCCCAACGCTGCATCCGCTCGCGACAACGCGAGCCCGAGCGCGCGATCCAAGGCTACGTCAATCGGCGGTGGCGCGGGAACGAACGCGAAGTACCCCGTCGGATGGCTGACCACTCGACCCGTGGACTGCGTCTTGAAGTCGTCGGGGCTCATCTGAGGCGAGCCGAGCTAACTGCAGTTACTTTAAATAGTCCACGGCGCTTTTAAAAAAGCGCGCATTTTCTTTAAAAGGCATCCCGGGCTTTTAAAGCTCATAGCCAAGCAGCCGTCGCCCATCCGTGGCTCATTCCGTTGGAAATCAATTGGATAGCAAAACTTCGGTCAGCCAGCCGAATCCGCCAACCCGGCGACAACCCTGCGCCGTTCTCGCAAACGGTGCCACAGAGCAGACGGACGGCTCCAGCCTTCCTTCCCTTCGTTATCTTCTGTCGCCCGATCGAAGTCTCCGGCCGCCGATGGCGGCCGGTTTACTCGCCGGCTCGGCTCCGCCTTACGCGTTGTCGACCTTCTCGGCCAGCAGCGCGAAGAGTTCGGCTTCCGTGATGCGGGTCTGCTGCATCGTGTCGCGGTCGCGCAGCGTGAACGTGTCGCCGGGCTTCTCGATCGTGTCGAAGTCGATCGTCACGCACCACGGCGTACCCGCCTCGTCCTGACGACGGTAACGCTTGCCGATCGCGCCGCCGTCGTCGTAGGCGACGTTGTAGCGGCGCTTGAGCTTCGTGTAGAGGGCCTTGGCGCGGCCGGTGAGCTGCTCCTTGTTCTTGAGCAGCGGCAGCACGGCGACCTTGAAGGGAGCGAGGCGCGGGTGCAGGCGCAGCACGGTGCGCTTCTCCACGTTGCCCTTTTCGTCCTTCACGTCCTCCTCGGCGTAGGCGGCGCAGAGCACCGCCAACAGGATACGGTCGACGCCGACCGCCGGCTCGATCACGTGCGGCACAACCTTGGCCTTCGTGGCCTCGTCGAACCAGATCTGCGGCACGCCGGAGAACTTCTGGTGCTGCTGCAGATCGTAGTCGGAGCGGGCGGCGATGCCCCACAGCTCCTGCACGCCGAACGGGTACTTGAACATGATGTCCACCGTGCGGCGGCTGTAGAACGCGAGCTTCTCCTTCGGGTGCTCGTGCAGCGAGAGGTGGCTCTCCGGCAGCCCGATGGACTTCAACCAGTCCTGGCACCACGTCAGCCACGACTCGTGGCAGGCGAGCCAGTCGGCGTCGGGCATAATGAAATACTCCATCTCCATCTGCTCGAACTCGCGGGAGCGGAAGATGAAGTTGCGCGGCGTGATCTCGTTGCGGAACGACTTGCCGATTTGCGCGATGCCGAAGGGCAGCTTCACGCGGGTGGTATCGATCACGTTCTTGAAGTCGACGAACATGCCCTGCGCGGTCTCGGGCCGCAGGTAGGCGACGGCGGACGAGTCGCGCATCGGGCCGACGTGCGTCTCGAACATCATGTTGAACGCGCGCGGCGGCGTGAGGCTGCCCGGCTCGCCGGTGGCCGGCGACGGGATGAGCGGGATCTGCTCCGGCGTAGCCTCGGTGAACTCCTTCACCGCGACCGGCGCGAGCGCACCCTGCACGGCCTTCTTGCGCTTCAACGCCTCGGCCTTCTCCTGCAACTCCTCGGCCGTGCGCTCGCTCTCGAGCGCGGAGACGTAGCCGATGGTGTTCCCGTCGACGACGACGGCGGCAAAGAACAGCTGGTCGGCGCGATAGCGCTGCTTGGAGGTCTTGCAGTCGACGAGCGGGTCGGTGAAGCCGGCCACGTGGCCCGAGGCTTCCCAGACTTTCGGATGCATGATGATCGACGACTCGAGGCCGACGACGTCGTCGCGGCGGTGGACCATGTCCTGCCACCAGGCGTTGCGGATGTTGCGCTTCAGCTCGGCGCCGAGCGGTCCGTAGTCGAAGAAGCCGTTGAGGCCGCCGTAGATTTCCGAGGAGGCGTAGATGATGCCGCGCCGCTTGCACAGCGACACGAGGGTTTCCATGAGGTTGTCGGAGGAGGACGGCGTGGCCATAGGTAAAGGCCGAGAGTTAGCCGCCCGCCGCGCCCGCGGTCAATGGCGAGGTTTGTGCGCCCGCGCCTCGGCGTTCGGTTCGGTCGCACAAGTGCCGTTGATCCCTCCGACGCGGACTCCCAACCTCCCGCATCCTCCCCTCGCCCATGGACTATTCGAACACCCAGGTACGCCGCCAGGACCGGCTGCTCGACGAGCCCGTCGCCCGGCAGTTGCTGCAAACCGGCGAGTTCGGCGTGCTCTCGATGCAAGCCGAAGAAGGCGGCGGTTACGGCGTGCCGCTCAACTTCGCCTGGGACGGCCAACGCGCCCTCTACGTGCACGGCGCACTGGAGGGCCGCAAGTTGCGCTGCCTCGACGCCGACAACCGCGTCTCCTTCTGCGTGGTCGGCGCGACCCGGGTCCTCTCCGCCAAGTTCACCACCGGCTACGAAAGCATCGTGCTCGCCTGCACCGCGCACCGCCACCTGCCGCCGGAGGAGCGGCTGCGCGCGCTGGAGCTGATCCTCGACAAGTACTCCCCCGCCGACAAAGCCACCGGCCTCGCGTACGCCCAACACTCGTTGCCCCGCACCGAGATCATCCGCCTCGACGTCGCGACCTGGAGCGGCAAGTGCAAGCGGGTCGGTGGCGGCCTGTAGCAAAACGGCGAATCCATTCGCGGCGCCGATTCCGCGGCGCGGCCGCCCTTGCCGCCTTCGGGAATCGCCCCGCGCGGGCCACCGTGCCGAGTCTCCAGCACACGCGCCTGCGCCTCAACGTCGACACTTCTCCAGGTAGATCAGCGTCACCCGCTCGGAAAGCTTCGCCCGACGAAACTCGCGATACCCGAGCTGCGCGTAGAGCCGCAAGTTGCGCCCGCTGCGGTCCCCGGTGAACAACTCGTAGCGATTCACCGATGACGTCGCCGCCTCGAGGGCCTGCATCAGGCGAGTGCCCAGGCCGCGGCCCTGCCACTCCGGATGCACGACGAGCCGGCCAACATGGCAGATGCCGCCCTCGATTCGCCCGCGCACGGCGCCGATCAGCCGGCCGGCCAGTGTCGCCTTGAGCACAAGCGACTCCGCCAACGCGCGCGCTGTCGCCGCCGGAGGCTCGCTCAGCGGCGGAATCGTCCAGTCGTCGTAGAGCTCGGCTTCGCTGCGATACGCGAGTCGTTGCAACTCATGGAGCGCCACGGCATCCGCCGCGACAGCACGGGAGATTTCGGGTGTCGGGAGTTCAGGTCGCGAGTCCATCATGATCCAGTACGGCCCATCCGCTCCCGGACCGGCACTGTTGCGCGCAACTGGAAGAGCGGCGCCGCGCAGCGAGTCCCCGCTGTCGATCCGCGAGCCGGAGACCACGCCGAACCGGCCAGCCTCACCGCGGCCACTCCCCCAACGCCTGCCAGACGGCCGCCATCTGCTTTTCCGCCGCCGGCGCTTCGTCGACATCGATGTTGGCGATGAACAACCGCCCCAACCCGCTCCCGGGGTTGAACGCCACGATCGCCGTCACGCCCGGGTCGCCCCCGGTGTGCCCGAGCCCCCCTGAGCGGCTGAGCATCCAGAACAAGGCGCTGTTGGGTTCTTTCGTGCTGAACCCCTCCGGCATCGAGGCGGGTCCGAACTGCGGCCGCAGCAGCTCCGCGTACGAGGCCGGCGAGAGCAGCCGACCACGCCCGCCATGGCCGCGCAAGATCTCGACCAGATACTGCGCCAAATCGCGACACGTCGTCCGAAGTCCGCCATCGGGATAGGTGACGAGCGTGTACGGCGACAACGCCCGCCCGCCCGGACCGTAGAGCGTCGCCCGCCGGCTTTCCTTGGCCGGATCCACCCGCCAGCTGGTGTCGGTCATGCCCAACGGCGCGAACACCACCTCCGCGGAATAGGCGGCGAACTCTATCCCAACCCGCTCCCCGATCGCCTGCGCCGCCAACGCCGCCCCGACATTCGTGTACACGAAGCTCGCGCCAGGAGCCGCGCGCGTGAAGGCCGCGCCCCGCAGCGGCGGCTCCCCGACCGGCGCGAGATAGTCCTTCAAGTACTCCGCCAGAGGACGGTTTGGGACATCGCCCGGCACATAGGCTCGACGGTAGAGCGAATCGACATCGCGAATCCCGGAGGTGTGCGTCGCCAGTTGCCGCAAGGTCAACGGCCTCTCCGGGTAACGCGGATGCGCCACCGGGACGCCGACGACCGAACCCAGCGGCGCATCCAGCTCGGCGCGCCCCTGCTCCACCGCCTTCATGAGACACACGCCGATGACGGTCTTGCTGACCGAGGCGACCGGCTGGATCGTTTCCGTGGTGTAGGGCACGCGCCGCGCCAGCTCCGCGTAGCCGAAGCCATGCTGGTAGGCCACGCCGTCGGCGGTGACAATCGCCACCGCGAAGCCTGGGATCGCTCCACCTGCGGCCAAGGTCTCCAGCCGCGCGGTCAGGGCCGCGGCCGGCCCTTCATCGGCCACCACTCCGACCGTGAACACGGCCGCCGCCAGAACCACCGTCAACCATGGGCAACGCATCCGCACGACGCTGGGTCCCGAGCGCCCCGCGGCAAGTCCGCGTTCCGATCCCGGCTCGCGGCCGCCGTCCCGCGGCGAGCTCCGCCCGGGGGCCCCGGCCCCCCCGTGCCCACCCCCTCAATGCGCGACCTTGCCGTCCGCCCGCGACTCGCCATGCTCGGCCACGTGAACGTCGCGGGCATACCCTACCGCACGATCTGGCCCGAGCCGGACGGCAAAGCCGTCGGCATCATCGACCAGACGCTGCTGCCGCATCGCTTCGCCACCGTCCGCCTCGCCTCCGCCGACGACGCCGCCCGCGCGATCCGGGACATGCTCGTGCGCGGCGCGCCGCTGATCGGCGCCACCGCCGCCTATGGGCTCGCGCTCGCCCTGCGTCGCGATCCTTCGGACACAGCGCTCGCCAGCCACCACGCCCTGCTGCTCGCGACCCGACCGACCGCGGTCAATCTCCGCTGGGCGCTCGACCGCGTGAGCAGCCGCGTCGCCCCGCTCCCGCCGGCCCGCCGCGCCGAGGCCGCGTGGGCCGAGGCCGCGCTCATCGCCGACGAGGACGTGGTCCGCAACCGCGCGCTCGGCGAACACGGCCTCGCCCGTTTCCGTGCGATCGCCGAGAAGCGTCCGCGCGGCCGCCGGCTCGAGATCCTCACGCACTGCAACGCCGGCTGGCTCGCCACCGTGGACCTCGGCACGGCGCTCGCCCCCGTCTATCTCGCCCACAACAGCGGCCTGCCCGTGCACGTGTGGGTCGACGAGACCCGCCCGCGCAACCAGGGCGCGGCCCTGACGGCCTGGGAACTCGGCCAACATGGCGTTCCGCATACGCTCGTCGCCGACAACGCCGGCGGCCATCTCATGCAGCAGGGCCGCGTCGACGTCGTCATCGTCGGCGCCGACCGCGTGGCCGCCAACGGCGACGTGGCCAACAAGGTCGGCACCTATCTCAAGGCCCTCGCCGCGCACGACTGCAACGTGCCGTTCCTCGTCGCCGTGCCGGGGCCGACGATCGACTGGAGGCTCCCCACCGGCGCCGGCATCCCGGTGGAGGAGCGCAGCGCGCGCGAGGTCACCCACATCCACGGGCTCGACGGCCGCGACCAGCCGGTGGAGGTCCGCCTCGCGCCGACCTCGACTTCCGCCGCCAACCCCGCCTTCGACATCACGCCCGGCCGGCTCGTGACCGCCCTGGTGACCGAACGCGGTGTTTGTCCAGCCACGACAAATGGCCTGCGCGCCCTCTACCCCGAACTCGCTCCGCTACCCCAAACCATCCCGAACACCCCGGACCTCCCGCCATGACCCTCGACTACTACCAAGTGGACGCCTTCGCCGATCGTGTCTTCACCGGCAACCCCGCCGGGGTCGTG
Source organism: Verrucomicrobiota bacterium (assembly GCA_023446735.1). GTDB lineage: Bacteria > Verrucomicrobiota > Verrucomicrobiia > Opitutales > Opitutaceae > CAJCBL01. Next base: position 35,221 of record JAEXPQ010000287.1, on the reverse strand, counting down.
CCGCTGAAGCGCTGGTTGCCCGTCGCCGTGCTCCAGTCGCTCGCGATGGAGAACGGATTGTCCGAGACCGCGTTCTTCGTGCCCCGCGGCAACGCGTTCCACCTGCGCTGGTTCACCCCGAAGGTCGAGGTCGACCTCTGCGGCCACGCCACCCTCGCCGCCGCCCACGTGCTCTGGACGCACCTCGCCCACGCCGAGGACCCGATCCGTTTCGAGACGTTGAGCGGACCAGTGTCGGTCTCGCGCGAGAGCGGCCGCCTGATGCTCGACTTCCCCGTGCGCCCGGCGCAGGCGCTGGAGTGCCAGCCCGCACTCACCGAAGCGCTCGGGACGAAACCGTTCCAGGTGTGGCGTACCGAGCACAACTACCTCGCCGTGCTGCGCCGCGAGGAGGACCTGCGCGCGCTCGCGCCGGACTTCGCAAAGATCGCTGCGCTCGACTGTTTCGGCGTGATCGCCACGGCCCCGGGCAAAAGCGTCGACTTCGTCTCCCGTTTCTTCGCGCCGAAGGCCGGCATCAACGAGGACCCGGTCACCGGCAGCGCGCACTGCACACTCACGCCCTACTGGTCGAAGCGACTGGGAAAACCGCGCCTGCGCGCCGAGCAGCTCTCTGCCCGCGGTGGGCGCCTCTGGTGCGAAGTCGAGGGCGACCGGGTGAAGATCGCCGGTCACGCCGTGACCTACCTGCGCGGCCAGATCGAGGCATAGACGCCGCGGCGCGGGTTTGAGTTCAGTGTCTAGAGTTCAGGGTTCAGGGATGGATCACGCGAAAACGGACAACGCCGTCCGCTGGTCACCGCCCGCTGTCCTCATCCTTCCCCATTCTGCGCTCCGCTGTCTTCCTTGGCTCCGCCGCCCTGCGGCGTCCGCCAAGGCAGGGTGGCCCCGTCGAACCAGGTACCCTCGACCAGCGAGGCCGTGGGAAACTCGGGGATACCGAAAGAGTTCTGCTGCATGAGCCCGACCAGCGTCTCCACCGCCAGAGCACCCACCCGGTCGCAGTTGTTGCGGACGCCGGCCGTGGCCCCGTCCGGCTTCAGGTAGAGCTCGACGTACGCCACGTCGCGCGGCACCGCGATCCCGAGCTCCGCCAGGCGCGGGCGGACGAATTGCTCCTTTGAGAGGATCACCTCGGGGCGGTGGCGCCGATACCACTCGTTGAAGTCCCGGGTCGGCACGAGCGAGTCGCCACCGGTAGCCACTGCGGCGGATGTGTTCGGGTCGGCATAGAAGAGGATCGGGATGCGATCCTGCGCCGGCAGCCGCTGCTGCTCGGCGAGGAAGCCGGCCGACCAGGCGAGATCGACGAAATCGTCCCACCAGTACGGAATGACCATGCCGATGCGCCGATAGCCGGCGGCGAGGCTGCGGCGCACCGCCAGCTGCGCGATCGCGCGTTGGTCGTTGGTCACATGGTGCAGGTCGGGTTCGCGCGGCATGCAGTCGATCTTCACCGCGCTGAAGCGGGACCAGTCGAGCTGCAGCGGGTGGTCGTGGTCGGGCAGATGCGAGGAGACGATGATGCCCGTGATGCCGCGGGCGATCAGGATGTCGCTCAGGCGCCGGGGGCTCATGCCCGCCTCGCCCAACCAGAAGTGCTCGAGCCGGAAGCCCAAGGAAGTGGCGCGCGCGCTGGCGCCCGCATGAAACGAGGCGTGGGCGTGGGTCTGCTTCCAACCGCACTCGGTGTCCCAGTGGGTAAGGTAGGCCAGCGGCGGCGGCTCCCGCCGGGGCGACTTCGCATGCCGGTACACGGTCAAGGCATTGAGCGCAGGGTCCGGGCGATAGCCCATCTCCTCGGCAAGCGCCCTCAGCCGGTCGCGGGTGGCCGGCGGAATGCTCGGGTGGTTGCGCAGCGCCAACGAGACGGTGGTGGGGTGCACGCCTGCGCGCGCGGCCACCTGCGCCATCGTGATGCGGTCCGTCATGGGCCACCATCAGAGCCCGGAGGCGGGGCCGTTCAACAGCAAAGGCGGCGAGGGGCCGGCGGCCAGGCGCGCGCCCAGGCCGGCACCGCGATTCTACGAACGCCGTCGCCGCGCCGATGGAGAACCGGCGGGCAGCCCCCCTACACGCGCTTCTCCCCAGCGGGCAAGCACGCGGACCGGCGCGGCAGACGAATCGTAGAAACAAAAGACCCGGAGCCTCGCGGCTCCGGGTCTTCTCGTGGGGGAAAGCGGCGGGGCCACTGCGGCCCCACCGCGCAATCGAATCACACGCCGCGCATCAGAAGCTGAACGTGTTCGTGACGAACCACTCGCGGCTCGGGGTCACGCGAACCGTGCCCCAGGTCACGCCATCGGGCTGCACCGAGGTCGGAATCAGGTCTTTCTCGGCGAAGAGGTTGCGGACGTTGAGCTGGATCTTCCAGTTGATCTGCTCGGTGAGCTTGCGCTCGTAGCTGAGCCACACGTCGACCGCGTCCTCGGAGGGGCCGTAGTACGGGTTCGTGAGGTCGTAGCCGCCGGTGCTCGTGACCGGGTAGCCGACGACCGACTTGTCCTGCCAGCGGTAGGCACCGCCGATGCCGGCGCCCTTCAGGCGGCCGGAACGGAACGAGTAGTTGGTCATGACGTTGAAGGCCCACTGGCGGACTTCGTCGGCCTGGGTGCCTTCCTGCAGCTTCATCTTGACGTAGTTGGAACGCCAGGGCGCATAGACGCTCGGGGCGATGGCGTTGGCCGAGCCGCCCCAGCGCGGCACTTCGCCGGCCGCCGTGAACCCGGTCGCACTCTTGGAATCATAGAGCTTGGAGTCGAGGTAGGCGATGAACTCGGAGAGCGCGGCGCCGCCGACGTTGTTGCGGGTGGCCTCGGTCTTGGAGGCGTTGAACGCGACGCGCCAGTTCGGGAGCGGATTGGCGGTGAACTCGAACTCGTAGCCTTTCGAGATCGTGTCGGCCGTGACCGTGAAGCCTTGAGGAGCCACCGGTTGGTAGGAATACACCGAGAGGGTGTTCGGGGCGTACTTGGCGATGTCGGTCAGGTAGGTCGCACGGTCGACGAGCGCGGCGGCCGGGCCGGTCGGGCCGGCGCCGAAGTTCCACGCCGAGAAGAAGCCCTTGCCGGCCAACCAGGTCTGGATCTCGTTCCAGCCGCGGATCGCCTCGTTCATGCGTGCCTTCGAGGCCTCGACGCCCGCCAGGAACTCGGGCGTGCCGTCGGCGTAGGTCTTGGTCGCGCCCGTCGCATCCTTATACTGGATAAAGGACGGATACGCGTTGGTCCACCGGTTGCGGTACGAGGTCGTGTTGATGGTGCTGTCGTAGTTGTAGGCACCGCTGATCTCGTAGAGGAACACGTTGCGCCAGTTCAGACCGTTCGAGATGACCGAACCGAGGTTGCCTGCATTCTCCAGCGAGCTGCTGGTGTTCTTGACCGAGGTCTCGAACTTGTTCGCCCGGAAGGAGAACTTGCCGTCCTTGGTCGCCAACAACACGCCATACTCCTTGGTCTCGCCGCTCGGGTTGTCCAGCGGGTTGCCGTAGAGATCGCGGCGGATGCTCGTGACCTGGAAGTTGTCGGACTTCGCGTACGAGAGGCTGACGTTGATCGGCAGCGGATCCTTCTCGAGGAGGCGATTCAGGTGCAGGACGCCCTGCCAGTTGAAGGAGTGTCCCTTCACGATCTGGTTTTCCGGGAACTCGTCCGGCAGGACATAGGCCTTCGCCCCACCGACCACCGCATCCGAGAGATTCAGGATGTTGCGGTTGCCAGGCTGGTTCTGGGCGGTGATGTCCTTGGTCTTCACCGTGTCGTAGCGCCAGCCGAGGGTCGTCACCAACGCATTGTTCCAGAAGAAGCCCTGGTAGGAGCCGGAGTAGGAGGAGGTCTTCTTGAGGGACTTCTGGGCCTTCGTCAGGAGGCGCTCGTCCTCCCCGTCGTTGTAGCGCATGAGCTTGCTCACGAAGTTGCGGTTCCAGCCGACCAGGTTGGAGAGGTTGGACGCCTGCGTGGGGGCGGGGTTAACACCGATGATGTTCTCGAGGTTCGCCGGCACCGTCCACGGATCCTTGAAGGTGGATGTATCCACACCGGCCTTCGGCTTGGGATCGAACACCAGTATTCCCGAGTCCACCAAGTCGATCTCCGTCATGATACGCGGGATGTACGCGCCCGAGGCGGTCGTGCGGCTGGTGATCTGGGGCCCGAGGTAGATCACCGCGCCCGGCGCGCGGTCATTGATCGTGGACGTCGCACCGCTGTTGCCGTTCCAATAGGCGGCCCATTCCTGGCTGTTGGCGTAGAGCTGCCAGTTGCGGTTCTCGTTGAAGTATTTCTCCTTCGAAGCGACGCCGTTGAGGCGGTGCTTGCCGAGGAGCTTCACGAGGAACTTGTTGTCGGTGAGATCAGCGACACGGAGCTCACCGTAGAGCGAGGCACGCTGGTATTCGCGATCCGAGAAGACGGAGCCGCCACCGGCGCCCTCTGCGCCCTTCACGAAGACGCGGCCGAAGTTCGGATTGCTGGCCCCGGCCGGATCGGCGAAGTACTGCTCGAAGTTCTGGGTGAGATCGATGTTGAGCGTCGGGTTCCAGCCGAGCAGCGACTGGTTGCCGGTCTTGGATTTCTGGCGATCGTAGGTCAGGTTGACGCCCACGCGATCGTCCCATCCGGTCTGGGTGAAATCGATGTTGTAGGCGGTCCAGCGCTGCCACTCGGACTTGTTCGGGCCGTCGATCAGGTTGTTGTAGAAGTCGAAGATCGTCGGATCGGTGAGCGACTGGTCGCGGTAGCCGCCGTATTGAGCATTCGGCAACGTCGCGCCGGCGGTGTTGGCGCGGCGGTTGAGGCCGGCGATCGAGTAGAGGTTGCCGCTGAATCGCTTGTTCGGCACGCCGACGGAGGCGCCCTGCTGGGTGCCGGCGCTGCTGAGCGCCCCGGCGTTGATCCAGCCGCCCTGCACGTTGTAGAGCTGGCCGGTGGCGCCGTCGATGGTCCAGAACGGCTGCTGGGCGTTGTAGGTGGAGACGATCCACGGCGTGTAGTTCGGGGTGCCCGGACGAACGAGGCCCCAGCCGTCGCCGGCGACGATGTTCGCGTCGGTGCGCTCGACGGCGTACGGATCGGTCACGACGAGGCGACCGGCGCCGCCGAAGGGGTTGCTTCCGGTCAGGCCGTCGGCCTTGAGGTCGCGGAACCACGGGGTGATGCTGTCGAACGGCGTGACGTTACGGGGGCGGTTGGCGTCGATGTCGCCAGCCTCGTACTTGACCTTGAAGCTGGTCTTGAACGCCGGGTTCTTGAAGAGCTTCGGATCCCAGCGGAGGGCGCCGTAGACGCGCTCGTCATCCTCGAACGCGGGCTTCTGGCGGAAGTTCTCGTGATCCCACAATCCGGCGACGCGGATGGAGAGCACGTCGTCGATGAGGACGTGGTTGTAGTTCACCAGCGCGCGCTGGCTGCCGTAGGAACCGGTGCGGTGCTCCAGGCGACCCTGGGTCTTGTAGCCGGCGCCCTGAAGCGAGGCGTTCTGGATGCCGGCGGGGCTGCCGAGACCGAAGAGGAAGGAGTTGGGGCCGCGCAGGATGTCGATGCGGTCGACGTTGTAGGAATCCCACGGGATGTCCGAGACGAAGTAGTCGCGGGTGGTGTCGGCCGCGGCCAGACCGCGCACGCGCTGGGCACCGCCGGGCGAGCGGAGAACCGAAGTCTCGTCAGTGCCGCCGTTGAGGCCGGAGAACGTACCGCGGGTACCGGCGACTTCGGTGTTGGTGGTATACTGGAGCAGCGAGCCGGAGTCGGTCGCGCCGATGTCGTTCATCAGGTCCTTGGTGACCACCGAGATCGCCGAACCGATATCGCGCAGCTCACTGCGAATGCGGGTGCCGGCGAGCGTGTCTGTGGCGACATAGCCGGTGTCCGCGGTGCCGGTGACTTCGAAGGGGCTGAGAACGACAATCTCCTCTTCGGTCGCGGCGGTGGGCTCGGAAGCGGCCGGAGCAGGGGTCGCCTGCTGCGCCGCGAGTGGCCACGCGCCGGCGAGGGCGAGAGTGGCCAGAACGGTCTTACGTTTGGTCGGGTGCATAGTTGGCATGTCGCCTTCAGCGCTCCACCACCGGTGGGTTGTCCGGGGGACTCGGTGCAACGCTGCAAGACGGAGGGGTTGGTCTGTAGTCTGGATGAACTGCAGTTGCGGGTGGAACGATACGCCTTACGGCGATCGGGGGATACGACTTTAGACGTGGTACCAACCGACACCCCGTGCAAAAGCCGCCCAACTCTCACCGTAGAGTAACCCCGACGATTTACGTGCACGTTGACTATACTGGAGGAAACGCCCCTCGGGCCCACCCTCCCCCAAGCAGCAAGCCGGGGTGGTGCGCGCATCCGATGCAGGGCAAGAGCCGCCGGGCCGGCGCGCGCGAGCAGAAGACCAAGCCCGCGACGGTTTCTTGAGGATGGGGACAAAAAAGCCCCCGGGCGTGAAGCCCGGGGGCAGGTTTCAAAGCAGCCGACTCGATCAGAACTTGAACGTGTTGGTAATCGTCCAGGTCTGGCCGGGGGCGATGCGCCACGCCGCCACCGTGTAGCCACGCGGGTCCGTGGTGCTCGGATTCACGGTGAGCGGGATCAAGCTATTTCCGTCGCCGAAGTTGCGAACATTCAACTGGATGCGCCAGTCGATCTTTTCGCTAAGCTTCTTGCCGTAGCCGATCCAGAAGTCGATGGCGTCTTCCCGGGGCCCCATGTAGGGATTCTCGAGGTCGTAGACGAACGCACCGTTCTCGATCGAGGTCGGGTAGCCGATCGCGACCTTGTCCTGCCAACGATAGCCGAGACCGACGCTCACGCCCTTGAGGAAGCCGGAGCGGAAGTCGTAGTTGGTGACGAGGTTGAAGCGCCACTTGCGCAGTTCCGGAGAGAACGTGCCTTCACCCAAGCGCATGAACGCGTAGTTCGAGTAGAACGTGCGCTGCCACTCGCGACCGGTGGTGTCGTTGACCGAGCCACCCCACCAGAGGCGGATGTCGCCGGCGGGACCCTGCATGTAGGTGTTCATGTTCTCGACGAAGTCGACGAAGTCCGAGCCGCCGATGTTCGTGCGGGTGGCTTGGGTCTTCGAGGCGTTCATCGAGATGCGCCAGTTCGGCAACGGGTTGGCGGTGAACTCGAACTCCCAGCCCCTCGAGACCTGATCTTCGGTGTAGTTGAAGCCGGGCAGGCGCTGCAGCGTCGTCGGCTGGATCACCCCGAAGTCCGAATACCCGAAGGCCTTGAGGAACTTTTGCACCTGCGGGGTGGCCGTGAAGGCGCGCCAGCCGGCGACCGCGGCGGCCTCCTGCGCGGCAGCCTCCTCCGGAGTCTGCATCGAACCATTGGGCTTCTGGACCGCTTGGTAGTTGTAGTTCCAGCTACGGCCGTCGTTCGCCGACGACGGATCACCGACCGCGCCGAGGTTGTACTCGTACATGTCGGCCCGGTTCTCACCCCAGGTGAAGAGGGTGTCGCCGTTGTTGCCGATCAGCCAGGTGTTCAAACCGGCGGTGCTGGTCGCGTCCTTGACGTTGCTCTCGTACTTGTTGATGCGGAGCGAGAAGCGGTCGTCCTTGGTCGAGATCGCGATACCGCGATCGAGGGTCTTGCCGCTCTGCGGAGCGATCGCGTTGCCGTAGATCGTGTAGCGGGTGCCCGAAACCTGGAAGTTGCTCGAGCTGTTGTAGAAGAAGCTCACGTTCACCGGAATCGAATCGCCCCAGCGGCCGAGCAGCTTGGTGAGATGGCCCACCACGCTCCAACTCGGGGTATCCTCGACGGTGATCGAGTAGGGCTTCCCGACGGTCGAGTACTGCTTCAGCCCCGTGGTCGGATCGACATAGCCGTAGTCGATCACCTCGGTGCCGGCGGTCGCGCGCCCGGAGGCGCTCCAGCTCTTCACATGGTCGCGACGGATACCATACATACCGACGATCGCGCCGTCCCAGAAGTAGGCCTGCCAGACGGCGGCGCGGGAATCGGACTTCTTCTTGGACAAGGCCGCCGAGTAGGTGAGCGCATCGCGGTCGTCGGCGTTCTTGGCGTCCAGGACGGCGATGTCGGCGCTGCTCCAGCCGACGTAGTTGGCCGGATTCTCCGACTGGTTCGAGATCCCGCCGGTGCGGGTGTTGATCCAGCGGTCGCCGGGCTTGATGCTGGCGGCGGCGTTCCAGTGGGAGTTGAAGTACTGGTACTTCATCGTTTCCGGAAGCTGGATCTCATCGCCGGCGCGCGGGATGTTCAGCCCGGAGGCGAGGGAGGTACCGATGAGCGAGGTGTCGCTCAGGTAGACCACCGGATGGAGGACGCGGCGGTTGTCCTTGATGGACATGGTCGCCGGATTCTGAACCAGCAGGCCGGCGTAATCGAGCCCGGTGCCCCAGCGCATGAACGAGCGGTCCGCCTGGCGGAACATGTCCTGGCTGTAGAGGCCGCTGACCGTGTGGCGGCCGAGCAGCTTCATGAACCAGTTGCCCTTGCCGCCCTCGTTGAAGTTGTGGTCGAAGTAGGCGCTCACGCGGGAGGCCTCGCGGTTGATCTGGGCCTCGTTGTTGCCGTAGATGCCCGCGTCGGCGATGTACGGCTTGCCCAGGTTGGCGTTGGGCGTGCCGTCCATGTTGTGGGTGTTGAGGTCGACCATCACGCCCGCGCGCTGGTCGGTGAGGAGCGAATACTGACCGCGCCGGTAGACGGACTGGTCGTAGGCGGCCTCGAAGCCGAACTTCTGCTTGAAGAAGGTCTGGCTGAGGCTGGCGCTGAAGTTGTGGAAGTTCTGCCACTCGCTCTTGTTGCCGCCGTCGATCAGGTTGTTGTAGAAGTCGAAGATCGACGGATCGGTGAGCGTGTTGTTGAGGATCAGCGCCGAGTACGGGTCGTTGGCGTTGTTGGCGTAGGTGCGGGTGCTGACGAGCGCCACGCGCTGCCAGTTCGGGAAGCCTTCGAGCGTGTTGTCGAAGCCGCCGGCGGAGTTGAGGGCGAACGGCAGGTTGTCGAAGCCGTTCGGCACCATCGAGCTCGGGACCGTGCTGCCCGGCATGAAGAAGGTCAGCGGGCCGCCCTGGTAGCTCGAGGCCACGCCGCCCAACCAGGGCTGGTAGGCGGGATTGACGCCGCCGGAGAGCAGACCGGTCGTGCTGCCGGCGGGGAGACCGACCGGGATGTAGTTGCCGTAGTTGCGGCTGAGCTGGCCGGCGCCCGTCGGCAGGGTGACCGTGGCGACATTGTCGTTCGCATCGTAGGTGTAGCGCGGATCGATGTCGCGCACCTTCCACGGGTTGTAGGTCGCCTGGTTGAGCGCCGTGTACCACGGGGTGATGTAGTCGATCGGCGTGATGACGCGCGGGTTGTTCGAGCGGATCGAGCCGGACTCGTAGTTGAGCTTGATCGAGGTCTTGTGGTCGCCCTTGTTGAGGAACTTCGGCTCGTAGCGCGCGGTCGCGAACAGGCGGCGATCGAGGCTGTAGGCCGGCTTCTGCTTGTACTGCTCGTCGTTGCGCACGGCGGCGACGCGCAGCGCCAGCTCGTCCTCGAGGAGGGTGTGGTTGTAGTCGAAGCTGATGCGGTTGGCACCGTAGCTGCCGTAGCGGAACTCGAGTTCGCCGAAGTTGCGGAACTGGGCCGACTTCGTCGTGGTGTTGATGATGCCGGCGGGGCTGCCCATGCCGAAGAGGATGGCGTTGGGGCCGCGCTGCATGTCGACGCGATCGACATTGTAGGAGTCCCACGGGATATCGGTCATGAAGAAGCCGCGGGTGTTGTCGGCCGAGGTCAGACCGCGAACACGCGTGTTGGTGTTCGGCGTGGTGAAGTTGCCCTCCTCCGTCTGGAGGCTGGCGCTGGCGCGGGTGAAGTTGCCCTGGATGCTGGCAACCTCGGTGTTGGTCGTGTATTGCAGCAGGGACTTGCTGTCGGTCGCGCCCGTGTCCTTGAGGAACTCGGAGGTGACGACCGAGATCGCGGAGCCGACGTCCTTGAGCTGGGTGTTGATGCGGGAACCGGCGAGGGTCGAGGTCGCGACGTAACCTGTCGATTCGGAGGCGGTCACTTCGAACGGGCTGAGAACGATCACCTCCTCTTCGGTCTCGGCGGAAGCAGGGGCGGTGGCGGGAGCGGGCGCGGTCTGCGCCTGGGCTCCGACGGCGAGAGCGGCACCCGCGAAGGTGAGCGCCGCGTACACGGTCTTATGTTTGGTCGGATTCATAGTTGTCGGGTTGCCTTCTACGCCACACCCCGGGACTTGACCGGAGGACTCGGTGTAACGAAGCGAGGCGGTGGGGGATGAGCTGTAGTCTGAACTGCTGTTTTGCTATCGGTACTACGCCTTTCGGCGAGCGGGGGGTACGGCCTAGGTATTGGATAGTGTGGAAGTTTCAGGCAAAAACCGCCGCACTCTAATAATAGAACAAAACCCGCTGGTGGTCCCCGCGAAGCGGCATCGCGGCGACCGCGGCTGCGAAAGGCCGATCCTACTCCCTCTCGTAGAAGCACTTGAGCAGCAGTCAGCCGATTGAGCAGGGGTGGATCGCCGGCGCCAACTGCGTCACCCGGTTGATGCACTGTGCCCCGGAGGCCAGGATCGCGCGGACGAGGCGAAGGGCGGCCAACGCCACGCCCCGGTCTATCGACGTACCGCCGGGAGCGACTCACCGTCCAGCCACGTCCCCTCGACCAAAGTCGAAGTGGGGAACTCGGGCACGCCGTAGATATTGTGCTGCAACTGCCCGGCGAGCAGTTCCACCGCGAGCGCGCCCACCCGGCCGCAGTTGTGCCGCACACCTGCGAAACGCGGATCGGGCTCGTTGATGAAGAGATCCGCGAAGCCGAGATCGCCCGGCACCGCCACGCCGAGCTCGGCCAGGCAGGGCAACAAGGCCGGTCCGTAGCCCAACAAGGCGTCGGGGCGGTAGTGCCGTAGCCACTCCTGCAGGCGCGCCAGCGGCGCCCGACCGCCCCATTTCTCCTCGGGTGGCGGATCGTACTTCTCGATGTAGTGGATCGGCACTCGTTGCCGGACGCCCAGATCCTGTTGGGCGACCAGGTAGCCGGCCGACATCGCTCGGTCTACACTGCGATCCCAGTCGCGGTGGAGCACCAGTCCCGGGCGCCGATAACCCGCGGCGATCATCCGGGTCATCGCGAGCTGGACGATCGCGCGCTGGTCGTTGGTCACGACATGCAGCTTCGTTTCCCGGGGGTGGAAATCGATCTTCACGGCCGAGAGGTGCGACCAATCGAGGTCGACCCGGTCGCGGTCGTAACGCTGCGAGGCCAGGATCGCGCCGGAGATCCCCCGGGCGCGCAGAATCTCGCCGAAACGCCGCTCGGTCAGCTGCGGCTCGCCGAGCCAGAAATGCTCGAACTGGAACCCCAGCTGCGGGGCGCGGTTCTTCGCCCCCTCATAGAAGGCCGCGTGGGCCGGGAAGGACTGCCAGACCCAGCGCGCATCCCAGTTCGTCACGTAGGCGATGGTCTGCGTCTGCAGCTGCGAGCGTTGGCCGCGGCGGTACGCCATGAGCGCCCGCAGATTGGGATCCGGCCGGTAGCCCATCTCCTCGGCCAGCTTCTGCAACCGCAGCCGCGTGGCCTCGGGCAGGCTCGGGTGATTGCGGAGGGCCAACGAAACCGTCGTGGTGTGCACCCCGGCCCGCTTGGCGATCTGGGCCATCGTCACCAATTCGCTCATGGCGCCACCTCCCGGGTTCCGCGACCGTCCCGGAGCCATCCCGCCGCCTGCGCTCGGATGCGGTCAGCCATCGTCACGGTAACCGAATTTGCATGCCGATCTTGAGCGGAGTGCCGCGGTCCTGAAGCACCCCGCGGTTGGCGGCGACGATCTCGTCCACCTTCGCGCCGGTGCCGTAGTATTGGCGGCTGATGCTGTAGAGCGAATCCCCTTTCTGGACCACGTGCGTCCGGCCGGCGGCGGCCGGAGGCACGGTCGTGGCGGCGGCCGGCCGCGGCGCCGGCGCGTTCGTGACGACCGGTCGTGCCGCCGGCACGGGAATCGCCGGAGCGGCCTCGGGGACTTCGGCGACCTCGTCCGTCGAGTCCGGATCGCTCGCCACCGGCTCGCGCGACGCCGGCACCGGGCGGGCGGCGACGGGGAGCCCCCGGAGCTGGGCGATCTGCTCCTTAAGCTGGTAGTTCTCCTTCTGGAGACGCTCCACGGTATCCCGCAGGTCAAGACGCTCCACCTGCCCCTCGAACGGAGCCCCCGGGAGCGTGCGCGCGAACTCCTTCGTCGCCGTGTCGATCAGCTCGCGCGTGCGCGCGGCCTGCGGGCTCGTCGGCCGCAGCGCGAGGTATTTGCGGAAATGGTAGATGGCCGCGACCGGATCCTTGATGTGCTGCAGATACAGGATACCGCACTCGAGGTGGGACTCGGGCGCGTCGCCCCCGCGCTTCTCGACCACCTTCAGGAACGCCTCGAGCGCCTCCTGCGAACGGCCGCCGCGCAGCAACTGGGCGCCGCGGCGATAGTGCGGCTCATCCACCTCGGAGGCGAACGGCAGGTTCTCGTTCGGGCTGCAGCCCGCGACACCGAGCCAGCCGGCGAGGGCCAGCAGGACGAGGAAGGCGGCGAAGAAGACGGAACGCATGGCGGACGCGAAGCGGGAAAATGGTTTTGAAGGACGGAGCCGGAACCGTAGGGTGGCGGCCGAGTCCCGCGACTCAATTCTTGATGAGCCTCGATGCCGCCACCGTCCTCGCCCGCGCCCGTACCTGCCTCGCCACGGAATCCACTGCGCTGCAGGCCACCGCCGAGGCGCTCGACGAGCGCTTCGTCGCCGCCTTCCGCCTGGTCGAGGAGACCGTGCGCGCCGGCCGGAAGCTGATCTTCTCGGGCGTCGGCAAATCCGCGCACATCGCGCAGAAGATCGTCGGCACGCTCAACAGCATCGGCGCCCCCACCTTCTTCCTGGACGCCACCCAGGCGCTCCACGGCGATCTCGGGCTGTGCAGCGAGGGCGATCTGGCGATCCTCGTCAGCAACAGCGGCCAGACCGAGGAACTCCTGCGCCTCTGCCCCCTGCTCCGTCGTTTCGGCGTGCGCCTGATCGCGCTGACCGCGCAGGATCGCTCCCCGCTTGCGCAGGGCTGCGAGCTGCAGCTCGTCTACCGCGTGCCGGCCGAGGCCTGCCCGCTCAAGCTCGCCCCCACCGCCAGCACGACCGCGGCGTTGGCGCTTGGAGACGCGGTCGCCATGGTGCTGCTCGAGGCCCGCGGGCTCACACGCGAGGACTTCGCCCGCTTCCATCCCGCCGGGAACCTCGGCATGGTGCTCCTCCTGAAGGTCGACGACATCATGCGCACCGGCGACCGGCTCCCCCGCCTGCCCGAGGCCGCCTCGACCCAGGAGGCAATCTTGGCAATGACGCGGGCCAAGGCCGGCAGCTTGGCCGTGGTCGATACCGCCGGGCGTCTCGCCGGCATCTTTACCGACGGCGACTTCCGCCGCAGCGCCCTCACGGGGCCGGATTTCCTGCGCCAGCCCGTCTCCGGGTTCATGACACGCTCGCCGAAGACGATCGCCGCCGGCAGTCTGGCGATCGAGGCGCTGAAGCTCTTCGAGAAGTTCAAGATCGACGACCTGCTCGTGATCGACTCCGAGGGACACCCGGTCGGCCTCGTCGACAACCAGGATCTGCCCAAGCTCAAGTTCTACTGAGCATCGGGCCCGGCGCGCGCGATGCCGGGCCGGACGCCGCCGGAGCGGCAGGTTGGGCGCCCCTGTCGCGCGAACCCGACGGGCGGGCTACTCGCCGAGCACCGTCACCACCAACTCCCGCTGGTGGTGGGCCGCGCGGTGTTCCCAGAGAAACACGCCCTGCCAGGTGCCGAGCAACAAACGTCCCTCCGCCACCGGAACGGTTTCGCTGGTGCGGGTGAGCGCCATCTTGATGTGACTGGGCATGTCGTCGGGCCCTTCGGCGGTATGCGTGAAGGCCGGATCCCGTTCGGGCACCAAGCGATCGAACCACCGCTCGAGATCCTCGCGCGCCGAGGGGTCCGCGTTCTCGAACACCACGAGACTGCAACTCGTGTGGCGACAGAAGACGGTCGCAATCCCTCGCCCGATCCCGGAGCGGCGCACCTCGGCCGCGATGCGGTCGGTCACCTCGTAGGTACCCGGACCAGAGGTCGAGACCGGCAGAAACGCCTGATGAACACGCATGGCGCCGAGATGGCGAATGTCCGTCAGCACGCAAGCGCCATCCCCCCGAGGAGAGGGGCGCCATCGGGGGAGCGTTCAGAACCTGAACGACAGGCTTGAACTACTCACGCCAAACCGGGCTTCGAGGTCCCGGAAATCGCGGTCGGCCGGAGCGCGGCCGCTGCGCAGCGTGGTGGCTGCCAGCAACGAAGAAGAAGTCGACGGCGCCTCCAAGGAACTTGCAGGAGTCTCCAATGAAGCGAACTGGAAGAACGGTTCCGCCGGGCGACTGCTCAGCACTTCGCGAGCAAGGCTGTTGTAGCGGGAGCTCCACGAACTGCGATGCTGGGGACTACGATTGTTCGCCTTCACCGCCACCGTCTCCACGGGGCGCACCGGCGCATTCGCCACACTCGCCGCCGACCAAGACGCAGGCTGGTCGGAAGGTGTCGCCACCGCCACGACCGGAGCGGAAACCATCTCGGCCGGAGCGACCCCGGGGTCCACCACAGTGGACGCGGTGTGCACCGCCGCCACCTCAGGAGCGACCGAGGCGGGCGCCTCAGTCAACGGTGCGGTCGGCAACGACTCGGCAACAACCTTGCGGCTCGCCACTTCCAACGGCGCCTCTTGGCTCACCGTCGAAATCGACACCTGAGTCACGACCAGCGCCACGGCGGCGGCCGCGGTTGCCGGTACGGCAGCCCAACGCACGCCACGCCACAACACCGGCCGCACCCTCGCCCAGCCCTTGGGCTGTTTCACCAGCGCCGCCAGCTGCTTGCGCCGCAGCCCGCGATCAAACTCCGCCCAAAACTCCGGCGAGGGTCGCTCCGCTTGCTTGAAGCGAAGGAGATCCTCGAGAGTGGGACGATGCGGTGGCTGGGATTCGGGCGGCATGGTCAACGTTTCAGAAGGTCCTGCAGATCGGCTTGAAGCTGGGTCTTGGCGTAGTGCAGCCGCGACCGCACGGTGCCTTCGGAGCACTCCATGACTGCGGCGATCTCGGCGTGGCTGAGTCCATCGATTTCGAACAAGGTGACGACGGTTCGATGCTTGATAGACAACTTTTGGAACGCCTCGTTCAATCTTTGGCGAAGATCCCGCGCGTAGATGCCTTTTTCCGCTCCCGCCTCCACGGCCAGCTCCTCCAGCCACTGCGGCGTCTTCTCCTCCTCGGACGCCTGTTCGATGCTGAAGAAGGTCCGCAGGCGGTTCTTGCGCAGATGCGTGTGGGCGGTGTTGACCGCGATCCGGTACAGCCACGTGAAGAAGGACGACTGGCCGCCGAACCGGTTGATCGATTGGAAGGCCTTGATGAAGGCGTCTTGGGTCAGATCCGCGGCGTCCTCCCGGTTCGAGGTGAGGTTGTAGACGATCGAGTAGATCCGTTCGCGGTACTTGACCACCAACTGATCGAAGGCCGCCACGTTGCCGGCCCGCACCTCCTTCACCACCAAGGAATCCGCGTCGGCCTCGACCTGGCGCTCAGGCGAAGCCACGAGGAGTCGGTTGACGGCCTTGATGAATTCCATGGGGAGGGCGGGAAATTAGGACAGGAGGCGCAACTGGCAAGAGCGGGCGAAAGATGAAGTTGTCACGAGTCGGCTAAAAGCCCCGCCAGCTGACCCTCGAGATAGCCTGCGAGTTCCCCCAAGACCGCCACCGCCGGTTGCGACGCCCACGGCGCCACCTCCGCCCGCGCCGCCGCGATGGCCTCCCGCGCCTCCTGCGCCACCGCCGGGAACACCCCGAGCGCCCGCATGCGCGCCGCCACCTCGGCGCCGGCCGAGGCCTCGCCGCCCCGCAGCAGGGCCAGCACCTGGTCGGCCTCCGCCGGAGAGCAACGCTCCAGCAGGCAGAGTACCGGCAGGGTGACTTTGCCGCTCGCCCAATCGGTCCCGAGGGTCTTGCCGGCCGCGGCCGCCGACCCGAGGAAATCCGTGAGGTCGTCGTAGATCTGGTAGGCGATGCCCAGGTTGCGGCCGAACCGCCCGGCCGCCTCGGCAAACGCTTCGCTCGCCCCGCTCAACCGCGCCCCGAGCCGGCACGAAACATGGAAAAGTTCCGCCGTCTTCAGGTCGATGATCCGCCAGTAGCGTTCCCGCGACGGTGCCGCACCGGGCCCGCCGAGCGTCTGCACAATCTCGCCGGTGCACACCTGCCGGGTGGCCACGGCCACGCTCCGGCACACCTCGCTGTCGGGGAACTGCGTCGAAAGCCACACCGATTGAGCGAACAACGCGTCGCCCAGCAGCACCGCGACCGCCGGCCCATCCTTCGCCGAGACCGTCTCACGACCGCGCCGCAGCGCCGCGCCGTCCATGATGTCGTCGTGCACGAGCGTCGCCAGATGCGTCATCTCCACCACCGCCGCCGCCCGCACCAGCAACGGATCGGGCTCGGCCCGCCCCGACCAGCCGGCGAGGAACACCAGCAGCGGCCGCAGCCGTTTTCCCGTCGAGTCGAGGCAATAGGCGGCGAGCTCGCGCACCTCGGGCTCGAAGTGCGCCACCTGCTCGCGCAGCACGGCGTCCAGCGCCCGCATGCCGGGCTGCAGCTGCTCCAGCAGCGCCGCGAAGGTGCGCGGCGCGACGTTGTTTTGGCTCGACGGATTCGACCCCGACATGCTCGCTACCATGAGGCGCACCCCGGAAATGGCTAACCAATATCTCCGAGATCCCGTCCGATGAGCGACAACCCGATGGCGGCGGCGGCGATGATCCTCGTCTCCGCGTTTGTGTTCCACCTGTGGTGGAGCGACCTGCGCGCCGCCCGCGCCGGCCGGCCCAACCCGCGCGCCTTCCCCGGAGCCGCCCCGTGCGACCGCCGGGTCGTCCTCGTCGCCGTCGCCGGCGCGCTCCTGCTGCTGGGGCTGGAGCCCGGCGGCGAGGTCGCGCTCGGGATCGCCGACGAGCAGCGGACCGTAACCGTTCTTTGGAGCCTCTACACCTTCGCCGCCGCCTTCGTGGAGGAGCTGGTGTTCCGCGGGTATCTGGTCGTGGCCGGCCGCGGGCGGGCCGCGCTCTGGGGCAGCATCGTGGGCTTCTCGGCGGTGTTCGCGCTGTTCCACCCGTTCCTGTGGGAATGGACCGAGGGCGGGCTGGTGCTCCAGTTCACCGTGAAGGGCTGGTTCAGCACGGCGATGGTCTTCCTCGGCTCGCTCTGGTTCTACGCGCTGCGCTTCCTCCCGTTCAACCCGCAGCGCTCGCTCCTGCCCTGCATCGCCGCGCACCTGACCAAGAACGTGGGCGTGTTCGCCCTCAAGGGCGCGTTCGGCTTCGTCTCCGGCTGGTGGTAGCCGCGGGCCGACGCCGGCCGCCCGCCGGGGCGATGCATTGACCAAACGTGGGATCCGCCGCCGGCGGCGCCGGTCCGTTGACTCCGCCGCCCACGCTCCCACTTAGTCGGAAGACGGCCCCACCGCCGCCCTCCCTTTCCTCGGTCCACCATCCCCTATGCGTGACCTTGCGGCCGTCACGGTTACCCCGTGACGGCCGAGCTGTTTCCCGCCCCGCCGGGCCGCCCGGGTGAAACGGCATTGCCTCGCCCGAGCGCCGCGAGGATAACCCGGCGAGCCCCGTGAAGAACGAGGACACATCGCCCCCCGCCGCGGCCCGAGCCATCCGCCGACCCAGCGTGCGCCGCACGCTCTGGGTCGCGTTCGCCTCGCTGCTGCTGCTCGTGACGCTCGCCCTGTCGGTCGTGTCCTACATCGGCACCCGCCGCCTGGCCGGCTCGCAGGCCGAGGCGCTCATGGACGGCGTGCGCCGCGAGACCGGAGTCCAGCTGCATCGCATCTTCGATCCGATCCGCCAGAAGGTCCTCGAGGACTACGCTTCCATCCGGACCGGTCGCTACACCACCAAGGCGCCCACCGCCCTCAAGGACCGGCTCTATCCCAACCTGTTCTCGCTCCCGCAGGTCGACTCGCTCATGCTCGGCGACCTCACCGGCAGCCAGTTCCTCGTCATGCGCTACACGCCGGCCGTGCACCGCTCGGCCGTGCTCGCGCCGGTCGCCGCAACGCTCCCGCCGCCGCCCTCCGGACGCGCCCTGCAGTTCTTCACCCGCGACTTCCGTCCCGCCGAGTGGGGCGAAACCAGCCGCTGGACCCTGTGGGACGAGGTCGGCCGCACCGCGGTCCACAGCTGGGAGCTTCCACTTTCCGGTTACGACGGCCGGGCCCGGCCGTGGCACCGCGCCGCGATGGCGAAGTTCGCCGACCTCCCGCTCGATGAGGCCCACCAGGCCAGCTACGACCTCATCGCCTGGACCGATGTCTACCACCTCTTCACCACGGGCAAACCCGGCATCTCCGCCTCCGTGGCCGCCCGCGACCCCGCCGGCCGTGTGCTTATCGTCGCCTACGACCTGCTCCTCGACGAGATCGCCCTTTTCAGCTCCTCCTCCAGCCCCACGCCCCACGGCCAGCTCCTCATCCTTACCGACGACGACCGCCTGCTCGGCCCGCCGCGCGACGAGCGGCCCGACGCCGTGCAGCGCCGCGCCAACTCGATCATCCACCCCGCCACCCAGGCGGACTACCCCGTCGCCGCCGAAGCGGTATCCATCTGGCAAAAGCAACACCGCCGGGCGACGGGCCGGTACCGTGTCACGCTCGGCGGCGAAACCTGGTGGGCGGGGTTCGCCCCGTTCGAGATCGGCCCCGGCCGCTTGCTCTGGATGGTCGTGCTCCTGCCGGAAGCCGACCTCGTGCCCGCGGCCGCGCAGCACCAGCGGCTGATCCTCGCCATCGGCGCGCTGGCACTCCTCCTCGCCGGCCTCGCGGCGAACCGCATGGCCCGCCGGTTCGCCGCGCCGATCGCCGCGCTCGCCGAGCAGGCCCGCCGCATCGCCGCGCTCGACCTCGCGCCGCTCCCGCCAGTTCGCTCGCCGGTCGCCGAGCTCAACGAACTCTCCACCACCCTCGCCGAGACCCGCGAGTCGCTGCGCCAGCACGTCGCCGAGCGCCAGAAGGCGCGCGACGCCCTCGCCGCGAGCGAACAGCAGTTGCGCACGCTCGCCGAGAACAGCCCGGACGTGATCATCCGCTTCGACTCCGCGGGCCGCCATCTCTTCGTGAACCCCGCCTACAAACGGGTGACGGGCTTCGCCGCCGCCCAGGTCGAACGGCGCACCCTCGCGGAAATCCCCTACCCGCCCGAGCTGGTGGCGCGCTGGCAGAAGGCGCTGGCCGAGGCCGGCTCGACCCGCGAACCCGCGCCGGTGGAGTTCAACTACACCACGCCCGCCGGCGAGCGCCACTTCGAGGCCCGCCTGGTGCGCGAGCCCGCCACCGACGGCGGCGTCACGATCCTCGCCGTCATCCACGACATCTCCGACCGTGTCCGCGCGGCCGAGGCGCTCCGCCGCAGCGAGGCGCACCACCGCACGCTCATCGAATCGGCCCTCGTCGGCATCGTCGTCCATCAGGACGGCCTCGTGCGCTACGCCAACCCGGCCGTCCTCCAAATTTTCGGATACGCGGCCGCCGCCGAGGTGGTCGACCGCCTGCGGTGGGACACCTGCGTCGACCCGGCGGTGTGCGGGGAGCTGGCCGCGCGCTGCGCCGCCGTGCTGCGGGGCGAGCCCCAGACTCCGCATCCCGGCTGGGAGCTGATCCGCAAGGACGGCACCCGGCGCTGGGTGCAGTCGAGCGCCTGCGCGATCGAGTGGGACGGACGGCCCGCCCTGCTCTCGTTCCTGCGCGATATCACCGACCTGCGCGAGGCCACCGAGCGCCAGGCCGCCCTCGAGGAGCAGCTGCGGCACGCCCAGAAGCTCGAGGCCGTGGGCCTGCTGGCGGGCGGGATCGCCCACGACTTCAACAATCTCCTGCAGGTCATCGGCGGCAACGCCCAGCTCGCCGAACTCTCCGATCTCGACTCCGCCAGTCGCCAGGCCGCGTTGGGGGAGATCCTCAAGACCGTCCAGCGCGCCGCCCAGCTCACCCGCCAACTGCTCGCCTTCAGCCGGCGCCAGGCCCTGGCCCGCGAGGAAACGGACCTCAATGTCTTCGTCGCCGACCACGTGCGCATGATCCGTCGCCTGATTTCCGAGACGATCCGCATCGAACTCCACGCCGACCCGCTCCCGCTCGTCGTGCTGGTCGACCGCGGCCAGCTCGAGCAGGTGCTGCTCAACCTCTGCATCAACGCCCGCGACGCCATGCCCAAGGGCGGCCTGCTCCGCATCCGCCTCGGGGCGATCACCCTCGACGCGGACGCCGCCGGGCGCCTCGGTCGCGAGCCGGGCACGCGCTACGCCCGTCTGGCCGTCTCCGACACCGGTCACGGCATGGACAAGGCCACGCTGGCCCGCATCTTCGACCCGTTCTTCTCCACCAAACCGCGCGAGAAGGGGACCGGCCTCGGGCTCTCCGTCGTCTACGGCATCGTGCGCCAGCACGAGGGATTCATCGAGGTCGCCAGCCGGCCCGGCGAAGGTGCGGAGTTCGAGGTGCTCCTGCCGCATCTCGCCGACCGCGAGGCCCCCGTGGCGCGGCCCCCCGAGGCGCCGCCCGTGCCGCTCAAGGCGACCGGCACCATCCTGCTCGCGGAGGACAACGACGCCATCCGGCAGCTCGCCGAGGCCACCCTGCGGCATGCCGGCTACACCGTCCACAGCGCCTCCGACGGGCTCGAGGCGGTCGAGTTCATCCGCGAGCAACGCGCCGCCGTGGATCTGCTGTTCTTCGATGTGATGATGCCACGCATGGGCGGCTTCGAGGCCACCCGCGAATGCCGCAAACTCCGGCCCGATCTGCCGGTGATTTTCGCCAGCGGCTACGCGGCCGACTCGGTCGACGAGGGCGAGAGCATCCCCGACGGAGCCCACGTCCTCCAGAAGCCCTACCGCAGCGAGGCGCTGCTGCGCCTCGTCTCCAGCCTTCTCACACCGCAGCGCAACTGACGCGCCGGCGGGGCGCGGGCGAGCTCGCTGACCTGCGGCGGCCGCCGCTCACTCGGCGCCGGGCGACACGAAGGCCGCCAGCGCGTAGATCAGCGAGGCGTTCCAGTTGATCGCGATCTCGTTGCGCGAGGGATCGGCCGTCACGTCGAAGTAGATGCGGGCGTCGGGGTGCGGGCCGCCCACGAGGTAGCCGGGCCACGCCGGATCGCCCCGGCGGTCGTGGAGATGCTGCGGCGGGTTCGCGCCGAGCCCGGTCACGTAGGAGCGGCCGTGGTAGTTGCGGCCGAAGAGGTGCGAGAGCGCCTCGTGCGCGGTCTGCCGGAAGACCGGCACCGGCTCCGGGCTCAGCCGGTCGGCGAGGTGCAGCAGATACGTCTGCGCGGCCACCGAGCCGTTGCAGCCCCAGAAGAAGGCCGGGCGCGCGGCCCCCAGCGGGCGACCGTGCGGATTCACGCGGCAGTCCTCGACGATGCGCTCGGCGCGCGCGATCACACCGCCCGCGAGATGACGGACGAGACCGGCCCGGCGCGCCTCCTTGCGGCTCGCCTCGAGATAGGTCCCGAGCGCGAGGTCGCGCACGTCGCCCCAGTCGGGGCCGTTGTGGGTGAACTCGACCGCCTGCGCCCGCCGCTCGAACTCCGCCA
Source organism: Verrucomicrobiota bacterium (assembly GCA_023446735.1). GTDB lineage: Bacteria > Verrucomicrobiota > Verrucomicrobiia > Opitutales > Opitutaceae > CAJCBL01. The sequence goes on along the minus strand of JAEXPQ010000287.1, from coordinate 13,529 downwards.
GCAACGCCGGCTCGCCCGTCGTCTCCCACAGCTCGGCCAGGGCCCAGAGGCGGTGCACGAAATCCGGCGCCTGGTAGCCGCCGGTGTGGAAGCCGGTCAGGTCGGCGTCGAGATGCTCCGGATGCGCCGCGAGCAGCGCCCAGCTGCGCCGCGCCGCCGCGAGGCAGCGGTCCGCGTAGGCCGGGTCGAACTCGCGGAAGTGCCGCGCGCCGAGCGCCATCATCGCCACGAAGTCGGCCGTCGCCGTGGTGCCCCACGGGGTGAAGTAGCGCGGGCTGGGGTCGCGGTCGGGCGGGCCCCAGTAGCGGAAGTCGCGCGCGGTCACCTTGTGGTACACGCGCCCATCTTCGGCCTGCATCGTGAACAGCCAGTCGAATTCGAATTTCAACTCCGCCAACAGGTCGGGCATCCCGCGGCCGCTCTCGGGCAGGTCCAGCTTCATCGTTTGGAGCCGCGGGCGGAACTGTTCCCACGCCTTGAACATCAGGCCGACCGAGACGCCGGCGTTCACCACGTACTTGTTGTAGTCGCCGGCATCGTGCCAGCCGCCGGTGCTGGACCGGCGCGCCCCCGCGGGACCGCCGATCGCGTCGAGCAGCGCGTCCCCGGTGTGGCAGGCCTCGGCCTGGAACACCTGGCCCCGCCATTCGCCGCGCACCGGCACGCCGCAGCGCCACAGGTACATCGCGCGCGTCACCAGCCGGAACGGCTCGTCCCACACGGCGGCGCCGACGGCGAACGGCGCCGAGCGCCCCAGTCCCGGAACTTCAAGCACATAGGTGCCCGGTTGGCGCACCTCGGTGAAGTCGGCCGTGCGCACCTCCTCGTCGGTGTCGGTCGGGGCCGTGCGCACGGGCGCGGACACGGGGCCGGCGAACACCACCGCGCCGGTCGCGGCATCGAGCACGCGGAACTCGCTCGCGGGCCCGGCGAGCGTGGCGCGCTTGGGCGCCTCGGGCAGGAAGCCGACGGTGTTGACGCGGATCGCCGCGCCGGGCGGCGCCGGGATGTCCTTCTGTTTCCAGTCGAAGGGCTGGCCCTGGACCGGGAGCGCGGGAGCGGCAGTCTGGGCGCCCGCGGCGGCGACGATCAGACCGAGCGAAACGGAGAGAAGACGGTGGGAACGCATGGGGAAAGTGGGGCGGGCGAATGGCCGAACCAGTCTGCGATTTGTCCGATTCCAACCCGGTCTCAAGCGGCAACGCGGCGGGCCGCCGATTGCGGCCCGCGTTTAAAGCATCCGGGCGGCAGCAGACGAGGGCCGCAGCACGGGCGCCCAAGCCCGTGCCGTTGCTGACGTGGTAGGCCAGCGCGCCGGCGCGCGCCTTTCGGAGCGCGAGCAAGCTCGCCGGCCGACGAGGCGAAGTACGGCTCAGCTCGCCAGGCGAACGACGAGCTTCGCGGCCTGCGCCTCGATGAGCACGCCGCCCTCGGCCTGCGAGCGCACGATGCCGCCGACGACCGACGGCAGCCCGCGCACCCCCATCAGCTGCACCGACCAGTTGCGCAACGCGCCCTCGGCCGAGACCTCGATCGCACCACCCGCGCGGCGCGCGGTGATGCGGCCGGCCTCGGCTCCATCGGCACGATACACGGCGCGGGACGCTTCGGCGCCCTCGGCCAGTTCGTAGAGGCGGAACGTGGTGCCCTGCGCGTAGTCGTAGTCGGGCTTCGCATCGGTCGCGCCGATCGGCAGGATTGTGCCGGGGCGGACGAAGAGCGGCAGGCTGAGGAAATCGTGCGCGCCCTTGTGCCAGCGGCCGCCCTGCTGCACCTCGCCGGTGAGCAGATGCGTCCACGCGCCCTCGGGGAGGTAGTAGTTGACGTCGCCCTCGGCGTTGAACACCGGAGCCACCAACAACGAGCCGCCGAGCATGTACTGGCGGTCGAGCGTGTCGCTGGCGGGATCAGCCGGGAACTCGAGCAGCATCGGCCGCAGCATCGGCGTGCCGATGCGCTGGGCCTCGGTCGCCTCGCCGAAGAGGTACGGCATGAGGCGACACTTGAGCTTGGTGAACTTGCGGAGGACGTCGCACGCCTCCTCGTCGTAGGCCCACGGCACGCGGTAGGAGGAGGAACCGTGCAGGCGCGAGTGCGAGGAGAGCAGGCCGAACGCGAGCCAGCGCTTGTACACCGCGGCCGGGCCGCCGCCCTCGAAACCGCCGATGTCGTGACTCCAGAAACCGAAGCCGCAGAGCGCGAGCGAAAGGCCGCCGCGCAGCGTTTCCGCCATGGCCTCGAAGGTCGACCAGCAGTCGCCGCCCCAGTGGAGCGGGAAGCGCTGGGCCGAGGCGTAGGCGGAGCGGGCGAAAAGCGTGGCCTCGCCGCGACCGCGTTTGCGCTCGAGCACCTCGAACACGCACTGGTTGTACTGCACCGCGTAGAGGTTGTGCATGCCCGCCGGATCGGAGCCGTCGTGGTACTTCACGCCCTCGACCGGGATGCGCTCGCCGAAGTCGGTCTTGAAGGCGTCGACCCCCATGTCGCAGAGCCGCTCGAGGTGCCCGGCGAACCACTGCCGCGCCGCCGGGTTGGTGAAGTCGACGATCGCCATGCCGGGCTGCCAGAGATCGGTCTGCCACACGCCGCCGTCGGTGCGCTTGATGAAGTAGCCCTTCTCCTTGCCCTCGGCGAAGAGCTTGGAGCGCTGGCCGATGTAGGGATTGATCCAGACGCAGACCTTCAGGCCGCGCTCGTGCAGGCGGCGGAGCATGCCGACCGGATCCGGGAACACGCGCGGATCCCACTCGAAGTTGCACCAGTCGAATTCGCGCATCCAGAAGCAGTCGAAGTGGAACACGTGCAGCGGCAGGTCGCGCTTCTTCATCTCCTCGATGAAGCCCACGCAGGTCTGCTCGTCGTAGCTGGTCGTGAACGACGTGGTGAGCCACAGGCCGAAGGACCACGGCGGCGGCAGCGCCGGGCGGCCGGTGAGCTGGGTGAGGCGCGCGAGGACCTCCTTCGGGGTGGGGCCGTTGATGATGAAATACTCGAGGCTCTCGCCCGGGTTCGAGAACTGGACCCGCGCCACGCGCTCGGAGGCGACCTCGAAGGACACCGGGCCGGTTTCGTTGACGAGCACGCCGTAGCCGCGGTTCGTCATGTAGAACGGGACACACTTGTAGGCCTGGTCGGAGCCGGTGCCGCCGTCTTTGTTCTCGTTCTCGACCACCTGGCCGTTCTTCACGAACGCCGTGAAGCGCTCGCCCAGACCGTAGACGTTCTCGCCCACGCCCAGCTGCAGTCGCTCCATCATGAAGGGCTTGCCGGCGACCTGCATGTGGGCCATGCCGCGCCACCCCGTCTTGGTGATCTGGCGACCGTTGCCCTCGAACGCGATCTCCCAGCCCGGCCGCTTCACACGGGCGACGAGCGAACCGGTGCGCAGCGTGGCCTCGTCCTTGCCCACGGCGATCTGGACCGAGGGGACGGCCTGCGGCTGCAGCGGGATCGTCGGCATCGCGCCAGCGCCGCCGGTATAGTGCTCGAGGCGCACCCGGATCACGCCCTCCAGGGGCGAACTGAGCGTCACGGTCACCAGCGGGCCGCCGAGCGTGTCGCCGCGGTGCTTGATCGAGCGGGTCGGCGCGTCGATGACGAGCGTGTCGCCGACTTGCGTCACATCGTGCGCTTCAGTCGCGTAGAAGGCCGAGACACCGGGTTGCAGAAGCCATTCGCCGTCGGAAAATTTCATGGGAGAAAACGTGATGTAAGGTGCTGGGGTTTTTCGCTAAATCCCGGCCGAGGCAAGCCAAATTCCCGAAACGCGCCCAAGCGGGGCCGGAGCGCGCTCAAGCGGCCGAGCTACGACCAAAGGCGGAAGTAGCATCCTCCTTCGGTGGCGGACGCCATGAAGCGGTAACGGCTGCGCCACTCACAACCGCACTGCCACCGACGCGCGTTCGAAGCCCTCGGCCTGCCAGAGCGCGCACGGCTTCAAGCCCGCCAAACCCGCCAGCCAACGATCCGGCACGATCTCGCGTCGGGTGTTCGCATACGTCGCAATCTCGTTGTGGTAGTCGCGCGCCAAGGCGATGCGCGTCTCGGTGTCCGCGAGCGCCGTCTGCAGCTCGCGGAACGCCGGATCGGCGGTGAGCTGCGGGTAGCGCTCGACCACCACGCGCAGGGCCGGCGCCGAGCCCGCCAGGTCGACGCCCGGCGCCCCGACCGGCGTCGCCGTGGATTGGGCACGCAGGGCGGCGAGTTGCGTTTGCACGTTCCGCTCGTGGTCGCGCAGCCCCGCGACCACGGCGACGAGCCGCGGGATGAGGTCGGCCCGACGCTTGAGCTGCACCTCGATGAGCGAAGCGGCCTGGGCCACGCGGTTGCGCAGGTGGACGAGGCTGTTGAACGCCATCCAGCACCAGCCGATCAGCCACGCCCCGAGCATCAGTCCGGGCAACGCCCCCAGCGGCCAGAGCGTCCGCGGCAGCGGTGTCTCGTTGATCTGGATCAGCCACGCCACCGGGAGCGGCACGAGCTGCGCGAGGCCGAAGCCCCAGAATTGCCAGCGGCAGCCGCGCCGCACGCGCGCCTCGCCGCGGCAGCTGATCACGAAAAGGTCCTGCTCCGGATCGGCGGCGATTTCAGGCGCCACCACCTCGTCGCGTTCGCGCGCCCGCCCGGCGACGAACACCGTCGCCCCTTGCCGCAGCGCCCGCTCGGTGAAACGCCGGCGTCCGGTCGAGTCCGCAATGCCGCCCGCGGGCCCCTTGCCGTAGTAGAGCGGATCGCCCCGGCCGACGGTCTGCGCAAACACCGTCTCGGCGTCGATCTCGGCCCCCTCGGGCCGCACCTGCACCGCGCCGGTCTCGTCCTCCACCGCGAAAGGCGGCGCGGCCCCGCCCGAATCGACGCCGGTCCAGCCCGACTTGCGCACCCGGCGGGTCTGCCGCTTCCCCTTGCTGTCCGTGTAGGACTCGGTCTCCCAGCGTTCCCACTGTTCCTCGACGCTGTACTCGAACCACACGCACTCGCACGCCGCCAGGAAGCTCCGCAACGGCTCGGGCCGCACCGCGCGCCCGGCCAGCTCGACCTGCCCGATGAACACGCCCTTCGCCTTCGAGGTCGGGGTGTCCATCAACAGGCGCAGCCGGCGCCCGCCGCGCAACATGAGCCAGAAGAAGAGCAAAGTGAGCGGGGCCGCCACCAGCCACGCGGGCCAGACAATCTCGTTCGACATCGCCACCGACGTTGTCGCAACAACCCGCCGACGCCAAGCCTCGTCCTCGCCGGGCTCGCGCTCAGCTTGCCGCCGCGAGGATCGCGTCGGCCTTGGCCAGACCGGCGTACATCTCGGTCACGATCATCGGCAGCTCGCTTTCGGCGAGCCCGAGCTCGTCCCACACCTCGGGAACCGCCACCGGCTTGGGGCCGGGACCATGCTGCACCGCATGCTGGTTGCAGATCACATCCGCCAGATGGATGAGTTGGGCCGCCGCGCTGTCCTGCTCCAGCGGAGCGTGGTGACCGCTCACCGCCTGCGCGAGAACCGTCGGCATGCGCCAGACCTCGAGCAGGCGTCCGCCGACGTCCGCATGGTCGGTGCCCAGCGTCTCCCGTTCCACGACGAAGAGCGGGCGCGACTCCTCGCGCATCTTCGCCAGGATCGCGCCGTAGCCGGCTCCGAGCGCGCGGTCGAGCACAAGCATGCCGATGTCGTGGAGCAGCCCGGCGGCGTACACTTCCGGGATCGGCGCGTGGAGGTTGAGCGCACGGTGCTGGAGCACCAGCGCGGTCTGCGCCACGGCCAAGCTGTGCCGCCAGAAGGAACGGTAGTCGAGATGCAGCGGCTTGAATGCCCGCAGTAGCGACAAGGCGAACACCACGTCGCGCACGCCGTCCACGCCGACCCGCAGCACCGCCTCGTCGACCGACTTCACCCCCTGCCCGCGGAAATACACCGAGTTGGCCAGCCGCAGCACCCGCGCGGAGATGCCGGCGTCGAGCGCCATCACCTCGGCCAGTTGCTCCGCCGTCACCCATTCTTCGGAAAGCAGGCGGGACAAACGCACCACCACCTCGGGCGCGGCGGGGAAATCCACCGAGTCGAGCCGTTTGACAAAATCGGAACCGGAAGCCATGGCGTTCGCATCCCTCCTCGGGCTCAAGCGGAAGCAAGCACCGCCTCCGCCCGCACCAGATCCGCCTGCACTCCCGCGACGATCTGCGGCAGCTCGGCCGGGTCAATGCCGAGGTCGCCCCACACTCGCTCCTCGCACCCTTGCGGGAAGAAACAGGTCCCGTGGTGGATGCCCTGGTGGTTGCAGACGAAATCCGCGAGATACACTAGCCTTGTGACGGTTTGGCCCGAGACCCAGGGGCGGTGGTGATTGGCCACCGCGTCCACGAGCAGCCGCGGGAACCGCCACATCTCCAGCAGGCGGCCGCCCGTCTGCGCGTGGTCGGTGCCGAGCATCTCGTGTTCGACCTCGGCCAACGGGCGGGAGGCCGTGCGCGCGGCGTCCAACACATCGCGGTAGCGGGTGCCCAACGCCCGATCGAGCACGAGCATGCCGATGTCGTGCAACAGTCCGCCGGAGTAAGTCTCCGGAAACGGCTCGGTCAGTCCTTGCGCGCGATTCTGCAACGCCTGCGCCGTGAACGCGACCGCCAGCGAGTGCCGCCAGAACGGGCGATAATCGAAATGGGCCGGCCGCATCGCGCCGACCATCGCCAAGGCGAAGACGATGTCCCGCACACCGTCCACCCCCACGCGCAACACCGCCTCGGTGATGGATTCGACCGGGGTGCCACCGCCAAGCGCGACGGAATTGGCCAAGTGCAACACCCGCGCGGCCATGCTGGCATCGAGCGCCATCGTCTCGCCGATCTCCTCGGCGGTCACATTGTCCTTCGACAACAGCTGTACGAGGCGAACCACGATCGCCGGCGGCGTGGGGAAGTTCACGCTCTCGAGCTGCTGCAACACCTGTTCGTTGGCGGTCATGGGAGGAGAATCCGGGAGCGGCCCGCACACTCGGCCGTCGCCCGCGGATGCAGGCCGCCACGCCGGAGAGGTTGGGTACGGAGCATGGTGGAAAGGTCCCCCGCTACATCGCCCCTTTCGGCGAAAGAATGAGCCCAAAATCGCCGCCCCACCGCCTACTCGCCTTCCTGCTCGTGCTCCTGCTCCTACTCCTGCTCCTACTCGTCCTCCTACGCCAAACCTCCAGCCCCCGAGCCCGGACTCACTGTTCCTCCCTCCGGGTTTCCTCCTGCGGCCTTCAGTCGGCGGCTTTCGACTCTCGCTACCGTCACGCCGCGGCCGCCAACAACCGCTCCACGCGCTCGATCCCCTTGCGAACCTCCGCCGCGATTCCAGGTAGGACCGTCACCTCGAGGCCGAGAAGCGTCCACGTGGGATCGTCGAAGATCTTCGGCAGATAGCCCGTGCCGTGGTGGAACCCAAGATGATTGCAGACGATGTCCGCGAGCGCGACCGTGCGGGTCACCTCCTGGGGCGACTCGCTCGGCACGTGATGAAACCGAGCCGCATCGATCAACCGCACCGGCATCCCCCAGGAAGCGAGCACCCGCGCCCCCGCCTCCCCGTGGTCGAGCCCGAGCAACTCGCGTTCGACCAACCAAACCGGCTGCTTCGAACCGCGTGCTTGCGCCAGGACCTCCTTGTACCGCGAGCCCAACGCGCGATCGAAGACCAGCATCCCGATGTCGTGCAACAGGCCGGCGGCATAGGCCTCGGGAGCCCCCTCGCCCACCTTGGGCAGACGCGCCTGGATCAGGCGCGTCGTGTGGGCGACGGCGAGCGAGTGCCGCCAGAACGGCCGATAGGCGAAATGCGTCGGGCGCAGGGAGCCCGCCATCGACAGGGCAAACACGACGTCACGGATCGTCTCCACGCCCACGCGTAGGACCGCCTCCGCGACCGTCTCTACACAGCCATTACCGCCGAGCACCACCGAGTTCGCCAGCCGGAGCAGACGCGCCGCCATGGTCGCGTCCAGCTCCAGTGCCGCGGAAATTTCCGCGGCCGTCGTCCGGTCCTGGTTGAGCAGCTGCGCGAGCCGACCGACGACCGCAGGCGGCGACGGCAACTCGACCGCGTCAAGCCGCTGGAACACGTCGTTGTTGAGCCTCATGTGGGGATGAAGGGGACCGCGTCCGCACCCGGGCGATGGCCCGAAAACGGGTGGGGCGCCATCCTATCGGCCCAACCCGGCCCGACTTGATCCCGCGAGCCCGCATTCCCGCCCGAAGCCGAGGGCGGCTCGCTTCTACACGCCCAAGCCGGCGAACAGACGCGCCAGGACCGGCGAACGTTTGAGCAGGTCGGGAGCCCCGTCGTGCGGCAGCCCCGCCTTCTCCCACTCCGCCAAGGCGAGCTCGATGGATTGCAGGCCCAACTCCAACGCCTTGCGTCGCAACGCCACCACGTGGGTCACCGCCGTCTTGCGCTCCTCCTCGGTCTCGATGACCACGCGCAAAGCCCCCTGCAGCTCGGCGAAGAACGCCTTCGCCAGCTGAGCCACATGGTCGCGGTCGGTGCTCAGGCGCCGCGTGACCGACACCGGATCCTCGAAATGCTTGCGGACCCACTTCGTCGTGAGCGCCTTGCCCACCGCCGCGCGGATACGCTGCGCATCGTAGGGTTTCGTCAGGAAAGCCGCCGCCCCGAGCTGGGCGGAGTTCAGGACGGACTCGCGGTCCGGCGTGGCGCTGCACAGCACCACCGGCAGCGCCGCCCAGAGCGGATCCGCGCGCAGCCGGCGCATCAGATCGATGCCGCTCGCCTCGCCCAGACGCAGGTCGAGGATGGCGAGGTCGGGCGCAGCCGACTCCTCGAGCACCTTCCACGCCTCTTCGGGCGATCCCGACTCCCACACGGTGTGCGAGTCGCGTTCGAGGAGCACACGCAACATGTGCCGAGCTGCAGCTTCGTCTTCGATGAGGAGTATTCCGGCCACGCGCGCAGTGTGCGCATCCGCCTTTCCGGCGCCAGCGCTTTTCGAAACCGTCCGGCAATCTCCCTACCGGCGCCACGGCGCGCCGCTTCGCGGCGCAGTTCCGGGTTTCGGGTTCAGAGTTCAGGGGCGGAGTTCGGCCTCTCCGATGGTGGGTCGGGCTTCACGCCCAACCTCCGAACGCCACAGCACCGATTCGCAACCGGCACTCCGCGCCGCCCTACTCCGCCCGCGCCGGGACCGTGCCGTCGGCAAACTGCAGCGCCAAAGGCTGACCGGCGGCGAGATCCTTGCGCCGCGCAACCGGGTTCCCCTGCTCGTCGCGCACGATCACAAAACCGCGGTTCAACACCGAGGCCGGGCTCGCCGCCTGCAGACGTTTCCACAATCCGAGCAACTTCTGCGATTCGAACCGCACCCGCGTCTCCGGCGAGACGCGCTCCAGCCGCGCGCGGGCCGCCGCCAACTCCTCCCGCCGCTCCGCCACGGTCTGCCGCAGCGCGGCGCCGAGGCGGTTGCCGAGGTCGTCGAGCCGCAGCCACGCCTGCTCCACCTGCGCCGCCGGTGCGAGCAACCGCAGGTGGTTGCCGACCGCATCCAGCTCGTCGCGCGCCCGCCCGAGCGTATCGTCGACCAGCGCATCGAGCCGTTTCGCCGCCGCAGCCGCGCGGCCGGCGCCGTCAAGGAACTCGCTCGAGATCAACTCCGCCGCTGCGCTGGGCGTCTCGGCGCGCACATCGGCGGCGAAATCGCACAACGTGAAGTCGATCTCGTGCCCGACCGCCGAGATGATCGGGATGCGGCAAGCCGCCACCGCCCGCACGAGCGGCTCCTCGTTGAAGGCCCACAAGTCCTCCAGGCTGCCGCCGCCACGCCCGATCACGAGCAGGTCGAAGCGCGGACAGAGGGCAGTTGACTGAGGACCGACGACGGATCCAGCAGCGCGTGCCGTTGCAAAACCAAGATCCAGCTCCTCCGGGACCTCCGGTGCTTTCCGTTTCCGCCGTCCGCCCTCGGCCGTCCGTCGTCCGTCGTCGGTCATCTGGCCCGACCGCTGCGCCAGCTCCAGCAGCGCCACCATCTCGGCGGCGGCGCCCTCGCCCTGCACCTTCGCGGGCAGCACCACCAGATGGCCGCGCCAGCCGCGGCGCTGGAGGATGCGGATGAAGTCCTGCACCGCCGCCCCGGTGGGCGAGGTGATGAAACCGATCGTGCGCGGCAGCGAGGGCAGCGGCACCTTGTTCTCGGGGGCGAAAAGCCCCTCGGCGGCGAGCCGCTGCTTGAGCTTCTCGAACTCCGCCTGCAACCGCCCCGCGCCGTCCTCGACCACTGCGCGCACGATCAGCTGATACTGCCCGCGCACCTCGTACACGCTCACTTGGCCGAAGGCCGCGATCTGCTGGCCGTCGCGCAGCTGCACCCGCGAACGCACCGCGTCGCCGCGGAACATCACCGCCGCGATCTGCGCCCGCTCGTCCTTGAGCGTGAAGTAGCAATGCCCGCTCACCTGGATCCGCAGATTGGACACCTCGCCGCGCACCCACAGCGCGGTGAACGCGCCTTCGAGCAGCTCCTTGATCCGCCCGGTCAGCTCGCCGACGGACAACGCCTCCGCCCCGGAATTGTCAGGCTGCGCCGGCATCGCGTTTGGCGAAACGTTTGCGGACCAGCTGCACCGCCGCGATGGCGACCACGAGCACCATCAACCCGAGCAGCGCCAGGCCGCCCTTGCCGCTCATCAGCGCCTTGCCGAAAACGATGAACGCCGAGCCCATCACGCCCTGCACCGCGACCGAGACCCACATGTAGGTGCAGAACCGGACACCGGACAGCCCCAACAGATAGCTCTGCATGCACAACGGCGGCCCGGGCGTCACCCGCGTGAGCACGGCCACCGTCATCTCGTTCTCCGGCTTCACCTGCGGCACGCGATACTTCGTGTGGGAAAGGATCCATTCGACCACGGGCCGCAGCGCGCGATGGGCCAGCCAGAACGACAAGGCGAACTGCACGGTGTTCGCCACCAGCGCCGCGGCGAGCACGCCCGGCATCGTCATCTGCGGGGCGAACGCCTCGCCCGCCGTCAGGTAATACGGCGAGATGGGGAACCCGAACGTCGGCAGCACCGCCATCGAACCGAAATAGGCCCACGGGCCCGCCTCGCGCACGACGGCGAACACCCGGTCGATCAGCCCGCGCACGTCGACCCCGCGTAGCACGAGCACCGCCACGACGATCGCGGCGACAGCCACAAGTCCGAGCTTCACCCAGAACCCGACGGGCACTTTGGCCGGAGACGACGACATGCGCCCAGTTCGCCGCCGCCGCCCGGCACGGTCAACGTGGTTTTGCTCACGCAACAAGCGCCGCAGTCCGTAGCGCGACGGGGCGTCGCTCAGAGCCATCCGGTCCGTCGACAAGCGACGCCCCGCGCCCGAACCAGCACCACGCCTGCGCGTAGGGTCGGACCTCACGTCCGGACCGCTGCGACGCTCAGTCCGCGATTCGCCACCGAAAAGCCACGCCAGACTCGGTTCGCGGCTTTCCGGTCCGCGGGCGACGCCGACCATTACGCCGCCCCAGCAAAGAACCTCCGCCTCCGGTCCGCGCCCGGCGGTCCGTCGACGAGCGACGCCCCTACACCAGACGCGAGATACGGCCATCGTCTCACTCACGCACGATTTCGTAGTGGATCGTCTTGTCGGCGGCGCGCGCGCTGAAGCGGAGGGCGCCGCCCGCGGCTTGCGTTTCGACCGCCTTCGCCCGCGAACCGTCCGGCGCGAGCGCGTACACCTTCGCTCCGGCTGCACCAACAAGCGTGATCGTCGCCGGCACGGGTTCAGCCGTCATCGGGCCGTGGCCCCACCGGTCGTTCACCGATTTCCGCACCGCGTCCCAGACCATGCCGGGATTCTCCGTGCGGCCGACGAGCGTCACGAGCACGCGGTGCGACTCCACGAGCTTCGCGCCGTCGAGGGCCACCGCGGTGACCGCGGCGAAATCGAGGCCGAAGCGCGCGCACTCCACCTTGAGCGCACCGGCGTCGATGTTCGCGCCGCCGATGAAGCCGGTCGCGGTGGCCGCATGTTCCGCCGCAACCACGTACACCGGCCCCTGCGGCGCCTGCACCATGCGGATCGTCGTCAACGCCGGCGTGCCGGTCTGCACGATGCGCGCCGGTTCGCCGACACCGAGCGGCTGGTCGCTCACGCTCAGACGGTCGGTGAGGAACCCGATCGGCTGGCCCGGCAGGTGGCGCAGCCAGAGCACGTCGACATGCGCCTCCTCGCCCCAGACCGGCGCGCCGACCCGCAGCTCCTTGGCCGACGGCGCGGGCGGCACGAGTCCGTTGCGGAAAGTTGTGGTCGCGAACGCCGCGAAGCCCCAGCGGCCGGGGTTGCGATGCTGGTCGAAGAAGGTCTTCGCACCGCTGTTGGGATCGGGATCGGCGCCCTCGACCATGTCGAAGGGATAGAGCGCATCCCAGTCCTGGAGACCGCCGTAGGTCGCGATCGTCGGGTACATCTCGCAGCCGAAGTCGTGCGGGAACGGATGGTCGATCTCCGAAACGCTGAACGGTTTGCCGCTCACGCGCAGCTGCGCGAGCGCGCCGATCTCGCCGAACCAGCGGTCCTCGAACTCCGCGAGCTGCGGCGTGTTGAGCGTGGCCCAGTACTTGTTATTCCAGGCGTGCGTCAGTCCGCCGAAGTCCGGGTGCTGCCAGTAGTAGTGCGCATCAGCGAAGTCCATCGACTGCTCACGCGCGAGGCCGGCGATGCCGCCGTAGTTCATCTGCGTGCAGATGATGGGAGCGCGCACGCCGAGCTCGTCGCGGAGGAAGTTGCGCAGGCCGCTCGCGTACTCGACCTCGGTCTCGATGAGGAACGAGATCCAGTCGCGCCACTGCGCCACCGAGGGCTCGGTCGGAATCGGCACCGTGCCGCCTTGGGCCGACTGTCCGCGCAACAACCCGCTGCGCTCCGCGCCGGGCGAAAGCTTGAGGTTGCGCACGGACACCGTGCCGAGCTTGTGGCCCACGATGAAGCTGAGGCGCGAGGGCACGTCGACGGTCGAATGCGCGACGAAGACGAACTTCAGCGGCGTCCACTCGGTGCCGATCTCCGTCGGCGTGTTCAAACCGCGGGTGCGCCACTTGTCGGTGCGCCAGCGCGGATCGTCGCGGCTGATCACGACCTGCAGCGGACGCGGCGTGTCCGCCTTGGCCTCGAACTCCAGCGTGTACGTCTGGTCCTTCTCCAGCGGGAGACCGCCCACATACGCCTGCGTGTGCCAGCGGATGCTGTCGACCTCGACGACCTTCAGCTCCACCGCGGTGGCGTCGGCCCCGGGCACGATCTCCACGCGGTTGCCGGGGAGCGCATCGGGCTGCCAGCGGTGCGCGGCGCCGAGCAGCGACGGGCCGCGCGGCGTGGCGCCCTGCCGCCAGGCGGCGGCGAGCGCGGTGTCGTCGGCGTACTTCTTCGCCAGCCAGGCGCTCCAGAGCTGCGCGAGCTCGGTGCGGAACGGCTCGGGCAGGAGCTGCTCGAGCCGGCGGCCGATGTCGCGCGTGCGCTGGCCGAGGAGCGAGTTCTCGTTGTTGATCTC
>JAEXPQ010000256.1 GCA_023446735.1 Verrucomicrobiota bacterium | reverse complement strand
GAGATCAACTCCGCGAAGTGGGGCAAGGCCGGCGGCGACACGCCGCCGCCGACCACCGCGGCGATGGTGTACCGGCAGGTGCGCGAGTACCGCGATCGTTTCCCGGACAAGGCGATCGTGGCGCACGACAGCGGCAACGGCCCGGTGCCGATCCTCATGGCCGGCGGCGCGCAGGCGCTCACGGCGAACCCCGCGGCCGGCGGCACGCAGGCGCGCGCGCCGTTCGACGAGTTCGTGAACCGCGAGCTCGGCACCGTGCTCATGGCGCTGGCGCCGCGCGACGGCTGGCTTGCCGAGCCGGAGCGCAACTGGTGCCTCGCCGACGACGCCGGCACGACCGTGCTGTTCGCGTCGATGGACGGGCCGGTGCTCACGCTGACGCGGGCGTTGCCCGCCGCCCGCTACACCGCGCAGTGGGTCGATCCGCGCACCGGCGAGCTGAAGCCGGCGGCCGTGCCCGAGAAGTGGAGCCAGAGCGCGACGCTCGCGAAACCGACCGGCGAGTGCTGGCTGCTGCTGTTGCGGGCGGTGCGGTGAGGTTGTACCCCGCGGTCTTGGTGTGGCGAAACCCACGAGGGCTTCGGCCGCTCCGGGGCCGGGCGGTGCCTCCGGACAAGTTGCGCTACGCGCGGCGCTTCTCGACGGCGGTGAAGGCGGAGCAGTTCGCGACCATCTCCTCGAGCGCGGTAGTGGAGCGGTGGAGTTCGTCGACGAGGTGGCGGAACTCGGCGGAGGCGGCGGCGTTCTCCTCGGCGGTGGCGGCTGTGCGCTGCGTGATGGAGTCGAGCCGGGTGAGCGCCTCGCGGACCTGAACCAGGCCGTGCGTGCTCTGCGTGGAGGCCTGTTCGATCTCCGCGACGAGGCGGTGGTAGTCGCGCGTGACGGTGGAGATGGCGGTGAAGCGTTCGTGCACGTCGCGGCTGAGCTCGGCGCTGCGGGTGTTCGAGCCGATGGCGGTCTCGATGCGGGTGCGGGTCTCGCGCGCGGCCTCGGCGCTGCGACCGGCGAGGTTGCGGACCTCCTCGGCGACCACGGCGAAACCGGCGCCCGCCTCGCCGGCGCGGGCGGCCTCGACGGCCGCGTTGAGCGCGAGGATGTTCGTCTGGAACGCGATCTCGTCGATCGACTTCAGGATCTTGGCGATGTCCTGGTTGGTCTGGCGCACGCCCTCCATGGCGTGGACGAGCTCGTTCATTTGCGTGGCACCGCCGGTGGTGGCGTCGTTGGCGCGGCCGGCGAGCTCGGCGAGGTGCCGGATGTGGCCGAGGTTGGACTGGGTCATCGAGCTCAGTTCCTCGACGGAGGCGCTGATCTCCTCGAGCGCGCTGGCTTCCTCGCAGGCGTCGGAGCTCAGGGTCTTGGACGAATCGGCGATGACCTGCGACGAGTCGCTGCCGCGGGTGGCGGCGCTCACCAGCTCGCGGCTGAGCGCGCTGAGCGGGCGGGTGATGCTGCGGGCGATCACCGCCACGGCGCAGCCGAGCAGCGTCACGGCGACGCCGCCGGAGAGCAGCAGGATCCAGAGCTGGCGGCGGGTGGCGGCCAGATGGTGCTCGGTGTAGTTGACGATGCCGGCCGAGACGGCCAGGGAGAGTTTGCCGAAGGTCGCCTCGACGCGCGTGAACGGCCCGGACTGATACGCCGCCTGGGGCATGCCGAGGGCGGAGAAGTCCGTGGCCTTCACGCCCAGCTCGAGCGCCTTGTCGGCCATGGCGACGATCTGGGTGTAGTCGGGGTCGGCGAGGAGCGTCTCGATGGCCTGGGCGGTCTCGGGATCGGCGAGGCTGCGCAGGCGCGAGATGTGGTCGTCCATCGCCAGGCGCTTGGTCTTGAGTTCGCCGAAGCCGATCTCGACGAGCCTGTTGTCACGGAGCACGGTGTTGACGAGGCCCTTGGCCTTCCAGAAGTCGCGTTGGAGGCGCGCGACGCTGTCCTGCGTGGTGATGCGGCGCACGAGCTCGGCGTCGTCGGACTCGAGGCAGAGCACCGGGAGGAAGTTCGCCTGGGTGAGCAGGACGACATCGTAGGATCTGAGCGCCCGGCCGCGCAGGGTCGTCACGATCTCCTTGTCGGTCTTGCGGTTGGCCTGGAGCAATTCCTCGCGGATCGGGGCGATGACGGGTTCGGATTTGAGGGCGGCAGCGAGGCTTTCACGGAAACGCGGGCTGAACTCCTGCCCCTCGCGGCCGGCGAGCCGCTGCAGCTCGGCCATGCTGGACTGCGAGGCGCGGATGGACTCGGCGTAGCGCGCGAGTTGCTGCTCGGGAGTGCCTTCGCCGCTGTATCCGGCGGCCTGGTAGGCGAGTTGGCGCTCGCGGGTGACGTTGTCGGCCAGTTCGTAGGCCTTCAGCGAAATCTCGGTGGTCTCGCGGAAGCGACTCAACGCGCTCAGCTGGACCCAGCCGGCTCGCACCAGCAACAGGGAGGGCACGGCGACGCCGACGATGGCCGCGGCGCCGAGGGCGATGAGCTTGCATTGGACTCGCATGGAACGAACGGAGGAGGAAGAGGGCGGAGAAGTGTGGACGGGGAGGTGCTTTGCGGCCGCCGGGCGGGCGCAAGGAGTCTCCATGGCTATCGGTCCGTCGCGGCGGCGCTGAAGTCGCGACGGGCGGCTCCGGCTCGGGCGACAGGGGATTAACGCAACGGCCCTTCGCCGACCGCCCGAATCCCGCGCGACGAAAGGCTTGAGTGCCCGCCGCTCGGCCCCAATGGTTCGGCGAACCGCGCCCCGCTCGACGCGCCTATCATGCAAGTCATCAACTCGATCTTCGCGATGCAGTCGCTGGCCATGAACCTGGAGTCGAAGGGCCAGCTCATCGGCCTCGTGCCCACCATGGGCGCCCTCCATGTCGGCCACGTCAGCCTGATCGAGGCCGCGCGCAAACAGTGCGACACGGTCGTCGTCTCCATCTTCGTCAATCCCACGCAGTTCGGCCCGAACGAGGACTTCTCGAAATACCCGCGCACGCTCGAGGCCGACCTCCAGGCCTGCGAGAAGGCTGGCGCCGATGTCGTCTTCGCCCCGCCGGCCGACGAGGTCTACCCGAAGGGCTATTCGACCTACGTCAACGAGGAGTTCATCTCGAAGCCGCTCTGCGGCCAGTCGCGCCCGGGGCACTTCCGCGGGGTGACGACCGTCGTCGCCAAGCTCTTCAACATCGTGCGCCCCGATCTCGCGTTCTTCGGCCAGAAGGACGCGCAGCAGGTCGCCGTGATCAAGAAGATGGTCAACGACCTCCACTTCTGCGTGGACATCGTCGTGTGCCCGACGGTGCGCGAGGACGACGGTCTCGCGCGGAGTTCGCGCAACCGCTACCTCTCCTCGATCCAACGCCAGGACGCGCTCGCGCTCTCGAAGGCGTTGTTCAACGCCAAGAAGATGGTCGAGGGCGGCACGCGCAGCACCGACCGCGTGATTGCCGAGACGACCCACATTCTGAGCGAACACCGCCGCATCCGCCTCATCTACGCGCAGATCGTCGACCGTTGCACGATGGAGCCGATGAAGGAAATCCTGCCGGGCAAGAGCCTGCTGGCCATCGCCGCCTGGGTCGACGAGGTGCGCCTCATCGACAACATCGTGCTCTGAAGCCCCCGGCGTCGCGACCATGGCTGCCGACATCACGCTGCGCGACGCCGCCGAGGCCGACTTCGCCGCCATCCAGACAATCTACGCGCACCACGTGCTCCACGGCACGGGGACGTTCGAGGAGGTGCCGCCGGATTTGGCCGAGATGACCCGCCGCTGGCGCGATGTGCGCGGCAAGGGCTTCCCGTGGCTCGTGGCCGCGGCGCAGGGCCGTGTCGTCGGCTACGCGTATGCGAACCATTTCCGCCCGCGCAGCGCGTTCCGGTTCTCCTGCGAGGACTCGATCTACCTCGCGCCGGATTGGGCGGCTCGCGGCGTGGGGACGCGGCTGCTCTCGGCCCTGGTCGACCGGTGCACGGCCGCCGGCGCGCGCCAGATGCTCGCTGTGATAGGCGACAGCGCGAACCAGGGCTCCGTGCGCCTGCATGCGCGCTGCGGCTTCGTCCCGGTCGGCACGATGCGTGACGTGGGACTGAAGTTCGGCCGCTGGCTCGATGTCGTCTTCATGCAGCGCGCCCTCGGCGCCGGCGCCGCTCCGTTGTCGCCCTCGATCGCACCCGCCCCATGAAAAACGCGTACGACATCGTCGTGATCGGCAGCGGCATCGCCGGCCTGAGTTTCGCGCTCAAGGCCGCCGGGGCCGGCCGCAGCGTCGCGATCCTCACCAAGAAGAACCGCGCGGACTCGAACACCAATTTTGCCCAGGGCGGGCTGGCCGCGGTCATGGCCGCCGAGGACAACTTCGAGAACCACGTGCGCGATACGCTCGTGGCCGGCGACGGCCTGTGCGACGAGCACGCGGTGCGGGAGATCGTGCGCGACGGTCCGGCGCGGGTGCGCGAGCTGGTGGAGATCGGGCTGGAGTTCTCGCGCGACGCGCGCGGGCAGTTCGACCTCGGCCGCGAGGGCGGGCATTCGCACCGGCGTATCCTGCACGTGAAGGACATGACCGGGAAGGCCATCGAGGAAGCGCTCCTGCGCGCCGTGGCCGGCCACGCCAACATCGACCTGTTCGAACACCTCTTCGCGATCGACGTCGTCACCGCCGCCAAGGTCGACCCGCACGCGCCGGCCGCCGCCAACCGAGTGCTCGGCCTGCACGCGCTCGACGTGCACGAGCACCGCGTGGTCGCGATCGCCGCGCCCGTGGTGATGCTCGCCACCGGCGGCGCCGGCCAGGTCTACCTCTACACGACCAACCCCGAGATCGCCACGGGCGACGGCATCGCCATGGCCTACCGTGCCGGCGTGGCGGTGCGGAACATGGAGTTCATCCAGTTCCATCCCACCACGCTCTACACCAGCGGCGGGGCGGGCGCGGTGGCGGGTTGGCCGCGCTTCCTCATCAGCGAGGCCGTGCGCGGCGAGGGCGCGATCCTGCGCAATTTTGCCGGTGAGGCGTTCATGCCGCGCTACCACCACCAGGCCGACCTCGCGCCGCGCGACATCGTGGCCCGCGCGATCGACAACGAGATGAAGACCTCGGGCACGCCGCACGTGTGGTTGGATATCCGGCACAAGGACGAGGTCTGGCTGCGGCAGCGCTTTCCCCAGATCTTCGCCGGTTGCGAGAAGGTCGGGCTCAACATGGCCCGCGATCTCCTGCCGGTCGTGCCCGCGGCGCACTACACCTGCGGCGGCGTGGCCACCGACCTGACCGGCGCGACCTCGTTGCCCGGGCTCTTCGCCTGCGGCGAGGTCGCCTGCACGGGCCTGCACGGCGCCAATCGCCTCGCGAGCAACTCGCTGCTCGAGGCGATCGTCGTCGCGCACCGCGCCTCGCTCGCGGTCGAGACCTATCTCGTGGCACCCCGGTCCTCCGCCCCCGCCGTGCCCGAGTGGCAGGACCTCGGGGGCGACGATGCCGACGAGCGCGTCGTGCTCACCCACAGCTGGGAGGAGCTGCGCCGCGCGATGTGGGACTACGTGGGCATCGTGCGCACCACCAAACGGCTCGAGCGCGCCCGCGCCCGCCTTGCGAACCTCGCGAAGGAGGTCCATGAATACTACTGGCATTTCTCGGTCGACCCGCAGCTGCTCGAACTGCGCAACCTGATCGTGATCGGCGAGCTCATCGTCGCCTGCGCGTTGCAGCGCCACGAGAGCCGCGGCCTGCACTACACGCTCGATTTCCCCGAGAAGCTGCCCGCGCCGCGTGACACCGAGGTGCGGCGGGGTTGAGCCCGGGCGGCCGATCTACCTCGTCGACCGACTTCAGGCCGATCGCTTGTGCCGCTGGGTGCTCGCGAAACCCGCGTCGAGCGGGCGTTCACGCGCTAGGTTGTGCGGGCAGCCGATGTTTCAGGGGCCGGAGGATGAACTCGGCGATGCCGACGGGATATAGAAGCGCGGCTATTGTCGCCGCGACGGTTTCGCCGAAGTGTTGGGTGAGGCCGAAGGCAGCGACATCGGATAGGCAGGACATGATGCTCAGGAGACTGGCCAATAGCACGAAGGCGCCTGCACTGTAGACGTACCCGATGCAGGCGGAGATCACCCGTGTGGTCTCCAGCACATCGGCGGACTCTGCCGGTCTGAGCCCGGTGAACAGGCGCAGAACGGTATTCGGGCCGCGGACCCCAAAGGCGATGATGCAGCAGCCGGTCGGGATCAGAAGCATCGCCAGCGCTGGTGGGAGGTAGAACAAGACCGCCGGGGAGTGTCCGGCGAGCAGGAGGCTGCCGATCGTGCCTGCGAGCAGGAGGAGTGATCCGAGAGTGATCGATGCAAGCTTCATCAGCCCGCCGGATCGGTTGGCGGAGACATAACTTGAAGGGGCTGCCCGAGTTCGCCTCTCGCTTCACTGTCCATCGGGGGGCGCCTGCCTCCGTAGCATGATGCATCGATCGGCGGTCGCGTTTGGGCCAAAATCCGCCATTCGTTTGTCTGCGAGCCGTCCGGCCGCGCATCCTATTCGACCAACCCCTGTCACCATGTTCTTCGTCCGCACCCTTCTTGTCGCCTTCCTCCTCTTGAGCGTGGTGCCGCTGCAGGCAGCCACTCCTTCTTCCGGTTCCCCGCCGGCCAATCCCGCCGGCTTCGCCATCCATCGCGGAACCAATCTCAGCCATTGGCTCTCGCAGGACTTCGGCTGGGCGCCGCGCGAGGAGTGGATCACCGAGAACGACATCCGCTACATCGCCTCGCTCGGCTTCGACCATGTGCGGCTGCCGGTCGACGAGATCGTGCTGTGGAAAGAGGACGGCGCGCCGGACGAGGCCGCGTTTGCGCTGCTTGAACGCGCGCTCGGTTGGATCAAGGCCGCGAAGCTGCGCGTGATCGTCGACCTGCACTCGGTGCGGGCGCACCACTTCAATGCCGAGAACGAGGGCGGCACCAACACGCTCTGGACCGACCCGAAGGCGCAGGAGCATTTCCTCGACCTGTGGCGGCAGCTCTCGGCCCGGCTCAAGAAGTACCCGGTGGATTTCCTCGCCTACGAGATCATGAACGAGCCCACGGCGCCGGATCCCGAAGACTGGAACAAGCTCGTGGCGCGCAGCATGGCGTTCCTGCGTTCGGTCGAACCGCAGCGGGTCATCGTGCTCGGGGCCAACATGTGGCAGATCCCGCAGATGCTGCCGAAGCTCACCGTGCCGGCTGGCGACAAGAACATCATTCTGAGCATGCACACCTACGCGCCGCTGCTGCTCACCCACCACAAGGCGAGCTGGGTCGATCTCGTGATCCGCGATTACCCCGGCCCGGTGGCGTATCCCGGTCCGATCGTGGATTCCGCGACATATGCCAAGCTCGTCGCCGCCTATCCGAAAGGTAAATACGACTTCCTCGCCAGCTCGACCGACAATTGGAATCCGGCGCGGCTGCGGCAGGAGTACGAGCCGGCGATCGCGCGCGCGAAGGAGCTCGGCCTCCAGCTCTACTGCGGCGAGTTCGGTTGCCTGCCGACCGTGCCGCGGGCGGCGCGGCTGGCCTACTATCGCGACATCGTGGGCGTGTTCGAGGCGGCCGGCATGGCCTGGGCGAACTGGGAGTACAAGGGCGACTTCGGCCTCGCCGAATGGCACGGCCTGAAGTCCCTCGACGGCGCGCCCGACGTGCAGTTGCTCGACGCGCTCTTCCAGCGCTGAGCGGTCACCATCGTTGCCGCATGGGCCAACGAGTGTGCGCGCGCTTCGAAAAGCGCGCGCAAGCTTGCTGGCCTGCTGTTTCATCAGTGCTGCGGGTGATGGTGCTCATGGGATTGCGGCAATCGCATGGTGTCGGCGGCGGCGAGTCGCCTGATTCCTCGCGAAGCCTTGGCGGAGTCTCTGCCCAAGGTGCAGATGCCCCGGGTGCGGCGAGCACCCTCCGGGTGAGCCGGGGCTTGGTGGGGACGCCTCGCCCGACCTCAAGCAAGGCTGTCCCGTCGTGAGGATCCGGGTCAGAACGCGGCCCCTGTTCATGCCGGTTGCGCAGGGGCTGGGACTATGCTACCCCTGCGGCCCCGATCACTCCGGCATGCAAGACCTCGAATTCAACGAGATCATCGACCTCATCCACAAGGACGACTCCCGCTTCGACAAGCGGGCGTACCACTTCGTCCGCGCGGGCCTCGACTTCACCGTCAAGGAACTCAAGAAACGCGATCCCGAGCGCGCGAAGAAAAGCCAACACGTGGCCGGCCAGGAACTGCTCCACGGTTTTCGCGCATTCGCGATCGATCAGTTCGGACCGCTCGCTCACACCGTGCTCACCGACTGGGGGCTGAAGCGCTGCCGCGATTTCGGCGAGATCGTCTTCAAGCTCATCGAATACAACGTGCTTTCGAAAACCGAGAACGACTGCCTCGACGACTTCGCCGAAGTCTTCGATTTCGACGAGGCCTTCCTCGAACCCTACGAGCCGGAAACCCGGCGTCTCCCGCTCCCGAATCTCACGGAAGGGGACGAGAAGGAGTGAGGGGGACTGCGGGGCTGACGGAGTGGGGGATTGAGGCAGACCGGAACTGAGGCAGTGCCGTCCACGTTCTCGATTTCACTCTCTTCCTCGTTCTCCGCCGCTTCCGCCTCACCACCGCCTCCGCCACTCCGATTTCGGCCTCTCGCTTTCCGCTGTTCCCCCTTTTCCATTCCGCGTTCCTCGTTCCTTCCTCATGCCCGCCGCCAAACGCCCCCGTCGCTCCTCCGATCTCGATCTGCTCCGCCCGTTCTGGTCCGAGCCGACGCAGCGCCGGGTGCTGCCCAACGGGCTCACGGTCCTGCTCAAGCCCGACCACTCTTCGGCGCTCTGCTCCGTGCAGGTGTGGGTGAAAACCGGCAGCATCCATGAGGGCACGCTCCTCGGCGGCGGGCTCTCCCACTACCTGGAGCACATGCTCTTCAAGGGCACCGAGCGCCGCGCCGGTCGCGAGATCTCGGCGACAGTCCAGGCCCACGGCGGCTACATCAACGCCTACACGACCTTCGACCGCACCGTCTACTACATCGACATCCCGAGCGAGCACGCCGGGGTGGCCGTCGATCTCCTGGCCGACGCCGTCCTGCACTCCACCCTCCCGGCCGACGAGGTCGAACGCGAGAAGCAAGTCATCCTGCGCGAGATCGACATGACGCTCGACGAGCCCGACCAGCGCCTCGGGCAGACGCTCTTCGAGACCGCCTTCCGGCATCATCCCTATCAGTATCCGATCATCGGCCACCGCGCGGTGTTCGAGGGGGTGTCGCGCGAGGACCTCGTCGCCTACTACCGCGCCCGCTACGTGCCGAACAACCTCGTGCTCGTCGTCGCGGGCCACTTCGAGCCGGAGGTGCTGATGGCCGAGGTGGAGAAGCATTTCGGCGCCGCGCCGCGCGCGCGCTTGGCGCCGGTCTATCTGCCGACCGAGGCCGTGCCGCTCGCGCCGCGCGAGGCCCATCTCTTCGAGGACGTGCAGATCTCCCGCGCCGGGCTCGGCTGGCAGATCCCCGGGCTCGAACACGCCGATACGCCCGTCCTCGACCTGCTCGGTACGGTGCTCGGCTACGGCAACAGCTCCATCCTGTGGGAGGAGCTGCGCGAGAAGCGCCGCCTCGTCCACTCGATCGAGGCCTCGGCGTGGAATCCCGGTACCGTTGGCCTGTTCTACGTGTCGATGCTTTGCGATCCGGACAAGCGCGAGCAGGCCGCCGCCGCCGTCCAGGCGGAGCTCGCCAAGATCGCCCGCCGCGGCCTCGCCCCGGCGTTGTTGAAGAAGGCCGTGCGCCAGCTTGTCGTGGGCGAGATCAACACCCGCAAGACGATGAGCGGGCAGGCCTCGCGCCTCGGCCTCGCCGAGGTCGTGGTCGGGGATCTCCACTACAGCCGCCACTACTTCGACCGTATCGCCACCGTCACGCCGGCCGACATCAAGCGGGTCGCCGCCACCTATTTCGTGCCCGAGCGGTTCACCGCCGTGTCGATGAACCCCAAGGTCGCCGCCGGCGCGACCGCCGCCGCCACGCCGGCCTCCGAGCTGGCCGACTTCGCCGAGGAGCGCCTGCCCAACGGTGCACGCCTCCTGCTCCTGCCCGACAAGCGGCTGCCCAATCTTCATCTCCGCCTCGTCTGCCTCGGCGGCGTGACACACGACCTGCCCGAGGCCCGCGGCGCGCTCTCGCTCATGGTCACCCTGCTGACCAAGGACACGAAGACCCGCACGGCCGACGAGGTCGCCGAGCTCATCGAGGAGGTCGGCGGCTCGTTCCACGAGTTCGCCGGCAACAACACCTTCGGCATCAGCCTCGAGGTGCTGCCGGGCGATGTGGACCGCGCGCTCGATGTGCTCGGGCAGGCCGTGCTCGCGCCCGCCTTCGCCAAGGAGACGCTCGAGATCGAGCGCGAGGCGCACCTCGCCTCGCTCGCCGAGCAGGCCGACGATGTCGTCACCGTGGCGCGCAAGCTGGTGCGTCGGAAGTTTTTCGGCACGCACCCGCTCGCGATCGATTCGCACGGCACCGAGGAGGGGTTGAAGGCCGTCACGCCCGCCGTCCTGCGCACGCTGCACAAGCGCCTGCTCGTCGCGGGCAACTGCGTGCTCGTGGCGACGGGCGATTTCGAGCCGCGCCGGCTCGCGCCGAAGCTGAAGGCGTTGCTCGCGAAGCTGCCCAAGGGCGTCGCGCCCGACGGCGGCCCCCCCATGGCCCGGCCCCCCGCCCG